>NZ_JBQKJL010000002.1:0-317052 GCF_052117285.1 Lawsonibacter sp. LCP25S3_E2 | reverse complement strand
GGTGATTACTGTCAGACCATTTACTCTCCCATTCTAACAGCTTCAGCTTTGAGATGGAAAAAGACGCGGCTGGCTGCCGCGCCTTAAACCGTAACTATATTGTAGGAGGTGGAATATGAAGAAGAGAAGAACCGGGCTTTTGCTGATGCTGGTCGGCGTGCTGGCCCTGTTTCTGCTGACTGGATGTAAGGGGAAACCGCTTCCGGATGGGATGGACGAGGAAACACTCCTTTCCGCCGGGCAGGAAGTGGTGGATCTGCTGATGGAAGCAGATTACCAGCAGGTCTACGACCGTTTCCGCGAGGATATCCGGGAGAACTTGACAGTAGACAACGTGAAAAACCTGATGGAATCGGAAACCAAGGGTGCCGGAGACTTTAAAAAAGTGAAGGACACACTGGCCACCGGCAGTACGGAGGGGGAAGATCACGGCATTGCGGTCATCTATTGCGAATATTCAAAGGAAAATGTAAGGTTTCGTGTGGCGTTTGACCCGGATTTGAACCTGATTGGACTTGAAATTGGACAAAATTAAACAATTTGGAGGTAATTCCCATGTACGATCCCAAACCCTATGGACTCAATGAGCTGCGTGAGATGTTCCTGTCTTTCTTTGAGACGAAGGGACACCTGCGCCTGCCCAGCTTTTCCCTGATCCCCCAGAACGATGCCAGCCTGCTGCTCATCAACTCCGGTATGGCTCCCATGAAGCCCTTCTTTACCGGCGAGCAGGAGCCTCCCCGCCACCGGGTGACCACCTGCCAGAAGTGCATCCGCACCGGCGATATTGAGAACATCGGCAAGACCGCCCGCCACGGCACCTACTTTGAGATGCTGGGCAACTTCTCCTTCGGTGACTACTTCAAAAAGGACGCCATTCACTGGGCCTGGGAGTTTCTGACCAGCAAGGAATGGGTTGGCCTGGATCCCAGCCGCCTCTATCCCTCCGTCTTTGCCGGCAACGAGACGACCCCCGCCGATGACGAGGCCTTCCGCATCTGGCATGAGGAGATCGGCATCCCTGCCGACCACATTTTCAAGTTTGGCAAGGCCGACAACTTCTGGGAGCATGGTTCCGGCCCCTGCGGCCCCTGTTCCGAGATCTACTACGACCGCGGAGAGCAGTGGGGCTGCGGCAAGCCCGGATGTACCGTGGGCTGCGACTGCGACCGGTATATCGAGGTCTGGAACGTGGTGTTCTCTCAGTTTGACAACGACGGCGAGGGCCACTATACCGAGCTGAAGCAGAAGAATATCGACACCGGCATGGGACTGGAGCGTCTGGCTTGCGTATGCCAGGGTGTGCCCTCCCTCTTTGATGTGGACACCGTCATGAACATCACCTCCAAGGTTACCGAGCTCACCGGCGCTTCCTATGGCCAGAGCCATGCCACGGATGTGTCCCTCCGGGTCATTACCGACCATATCCGTTCCGCCACCTTTATGATCTGCGACGGCGTGCTCCCCTCCAACGAGGGCCGGGGCTATGTGCTGCGCCGCCTGCTGCGCCGGGCAGCCCGCCACGGCAAGCTCCTGGGCGTCAACGAGCCCTTCCTCTACAAGGTGTGTGACACCGTCATCCACGAGAATGAGGGCCACTACCCCGAGCTGCGGGAGCGCCAGGACTATATCACCAAGGTCATCCGGGTGGAGGAGGAGAACTTCGCCAAGACCATCGACGGCGGTCTGCGCATCTTCAACGACATGCTCGCCGAGCACAAGGCCAAGGGCGAGCAGACCTTCTCCGGCTCCGATGCCTTCAAGCTCTATGATACCTATGGCTTCCCCATCGACCTGACCCTGGAGATGGTGGAAGAACAGGGCATGAAGCTGGACGAGGCGGAGTTCCACAAGCAGATGGACGAGCAGCGCCAGCGGGCCCGGAAGGCCCGTGAGGCCCTGGGTGACCTGGGTTGGGCCGGCGTGGAGTTTGGAAAGGACGTGCCCGAGACCCAGTTTGTGGGGTATGAAAATACCGCCATCGACGACGCCAAGGTCGTTGCCCTGGTCGTGGAGAATGAGCAGGCTGAGGAGCTTATGCCCGGCGTTGAGGGCATCGTGGTGCTGGACAAGACCCCCTTCTATGCGGAGATGGGCGGCCAGGTGGCCGACCACGGCACCATTTCTGCCGATGGCATCTCCTTCCAGGTGACCGACGTGCAGAAGAACAAGGGTGGCAAGTATATGCACTACGGCAAGGTGACCGAGGGTGTGCTGAAGGTGGGCGACACGGTCTCCGCCGCTATTGATGTGTCCCGGCGCAAGGCCGTTATGCGTGCCCACTCCGCCACCCACCTGCTGGACAAAGCCCTGCGTACCGTACTGGGCGACCACGTCCATCAGGCTGGCTCCCTGGTGGAGGAGGACCGTCTGCGCTTTGACTTTACCCACTTCTCTGCCATGACGGCCGAGGAGCTGGCCAAGGTGTCCGCCATGGTCAACGAGGCCGTGCTGGAGGGCTACGACATCCACACCGATGTGCTGCCCATTGAGGAGGCCAAGAAGCGTGGGGCCATCGCCCTGTTTGGTGAGAAGTACGGCGATACCGTCCGTGTGGTTGACATGGGCGAGGGCTATTCCGTGGAGTTCTGCGGCGGCACGCACCTGGATAATACTGCGAAGGTTGGTGTGTTCCATATCTCCAGCGAGTTCTCCGTGGCCAGCGGCGTGCGCCGTATTGAGGCCACCACCGGCCGGGCTTCCCTGGAAGTTATGAACCGCAACCAGGAGATGCTCTTCCAGGCCGCTGCTGCCATCAAGGCCAAGCCCGGCGAGCTGCGTGAGAAGGCAGAGGTCCTGATGGGCGAGGTGAAGGAGCTGCGCCAGGCCGTGGAGAAGTTCAAGACTCGTGAGGCCATGGGTCAGGCAGAGCGTTTCCTCTTTGGCGCTCACGAGGTTGGCGGCTTGAAGGTGCTTACCGCCACCGTTGCTGAGGCCGATGCGGGCAAGCTGCGCAGCATGGGCGATTTCCTGAAGGACAAGGAGCCCAATGTGGTGGCTGTTCTAGCCGCTGTGACCGGGGAGAAGATCACCTTCCTGGCCGTGTGCGGCAAGCAGGCCGTTGCCAAGGGCGTAAAGGCCGGCGACATCATCAAGCAGGTCTCCGCCATTGCCGGTGGTTCTGGCGGCGGCAAGCCCGACTCCGCCATGGGCGGCGGCAAGGATCCGCTGATGGTGGATAACGCGCTGGCCATGGTAGACAATGTGGTTTCCATGAAGTTGGGTCTGTAAGCCGCCCAGCGAGCGAGAGCGAGCCGCGCCGTGAGGCGTGTAAAAAATCCCCGCTGCAATGCAGCGGGGATTTTATTATGCCTGAATCAGTGCCAACAGCTCCTGAGGGGTACAGTCGTCTATGGAATACCGTCCCATCAGGTGCAGACTGTCTGGGTCATTGTGCCGTACAAGGGCCGGCTTTGCCTGGGTAGTCAGAGTAACCGAAAAGCCAAGCTGGGTGCTGATGGCCTCGCTGTCCTGGGTGTAAAGCCCGTGGGGGTAGGCCAACACCTGGATGATTGCTCCAGTGTTCTGATACAAGGTGTCTTTTGAACGCTGGAAATCCTGCTGCAATACCTGCAGGTAAGCCTCGGCAGTCTCTCCCTCCTTGGGCAAAACCCCCTTCCGGCCGCCGTCCAGCTCCAGAGGACGGTACTGGTGGAGGTCATAGGTGTGGCTTTGGATGGACATGACTCCAGAGTCGATCATCTCCCTGGCCTGCCCATATGTAAAATGAGGGATGGTGGAGACCCCGGTGTCCTTGTAGGTATCCTTGCCCACTGAGCTGCCGATGACAAAAATAGTGCCTACCATGCCACGGGCGCGAAGCGCGGGCCAGGCAATTTTATAGTTGCTCAGATAGCCGTCGTCAAAGGTGATGAGGATGGGCTTTTCGGGCAGAGAGAGCCCGTGTTTCACAAAGCTGATGACCTGTTGAAACGTGACGGTGTTATACCCAGCCTTCTGGATGGCGTCCAGGTGGGATAAAAACACCTTTTTGGAGATCGTACTGTCACCTTCTCCTGTGTCCTGAATGTCGTGATAGAGGAGAATGGGGATAGAGACCTGTTGGGGAACGTGGCTGGCAAAGACGGTGGAAATACCAGTTGCGGCCAGCAGAAGGAGAAGAACCAGCAGTTGACAGCGTTTTTTGATGAGCATGACTTGTCCTCCGTTACTATTTTATGGGGAAAAAGCGGCTTTATATCCAACACAAAGATAGGAGGAGAAATGTTGAGGATCTGTACGGGAAGAACCAAAACATGTTATAACATAAGTAAAAATGAAAAAGTTCCGTTCGGGCCAACATTTTGTCCTGCCCGATTGTGTAATGGGCAGAGAGACAGGGAAGGAGGTGTCCCGAATGGGAACCGTTCACACCGGAGAGGAAGTGGCCGCCCTCTACCGAAAGCATGTGGGTATGGTCTATCAGATTTGCCTCATGCTGATGAAAAATGTACCGGATGCGGAAGATGCCACCCAAACTGTCTTTCGCAAGGTGATGGAGTATGAAAAGCCCTTTCGTGATCCGGAGCACGAAAAGGCCTGGCTGATCGTCACTGCCCGAAATGAGTGCAGAAATCAGCTGAAGCACTGGTGGAGGAAAAACCGGGCAAGTGAAGAGACGCTGCAAAACCTGACCTGGGAGCAGCCCGAGGACGGAGAGCTGTGGGAGTATATTCTCTCTTTGCCGGAAAAGTACCGCATGGTGCTCTATCTCCACTATTATCAGGGATATACTGCCCTGGAGACGGCGGAGATACTGGGGAAAAATCCCTCTACCGTCCGCACCTGGCTGGTCCAGGCCAGATGGAAACTGAAAGAGATTTTGGAGGTGGAAGAGTATGGACAAATGTGAAGTGAAGCGGGTCTTTGACCAGGTAAAGCCAACCCCGGAACAAGAACAGGCTATGCTGGACCGCCTCCTAGAAGAACAAAAGGAGGTCAAACCTGTGAGCCGTATGAAGAAGATGACCGCCGTATTGGTGGCCGCCGCTCTGCTGCTGATGGCCTGTGCCTTTACGGTGGCGACAGGTGTGGATCAGCGTTTGCTGGCCCTGTTTCGTGGGGACGAACAAGACGCGCAGCAGATTACCGAAGGGGTCGTTTCGGTGGGAGAACGTTACAGCTATGACAATGGCTGGACGGTGGAAGTTGAGCAGGTGCTGGTGGATCGGTACTCGCTGGCCGTTTTGGTGGATCTGATCGGCCCGGAGGGAACGGTTATGAATGGGGAGGACTGCTTTATTGATTTTGCCTCTGAAATCATACCAGAGGATGGGGAGGGCGTAGGGAGCTATGTCAGCGGTTCCACCGTTTTGGAGGATGAAAACCCGGAAGATAACCGGATTTCATTCCTTTGGCAGCGGGGCCCATCCACTTTTTTGAAGTCCGGTACGCAGAGCTTGATTGGCTGTGAGATATCACTGCGGCCCACATGGCTTACGCGGGGGGGGAGCCGAGGGATCATTGCAGATTTTCGGGGAGATCAGAGAACGTTTACCATCCAATTGCCCGAAAAGGACAGCGGATGGACTTACCAACTGGGATGCCCAATCCAGGTGGACGAGGAAACTATGACACTGGAAAGCCTCTATATTTCTCCCATCAGTGTGGCTTGCTTTGTAAACGGAACCCCGCATGACGCCCGGATGTGGGGACCTCCTGGGCTGTCCGACATATATGAAAGCCTGGTGTTAAATATGGCAAACGGAGATTCGGTGACTATGAGCCAGTCTGTGAGCCAGACCTATAATCCGGAGTCTGGAGAAGGCCGCCTTGTATTTCAGACAGAACAGATCATCCAGCCCGAGAATGTGGTTTCCGTCACTCTGTTGGGCCAGACCTTCTCTCTGGAGGGCCTTGCCCCGGCGGCGGAGTAAAAATAGCTTGCAATCACGGGAAAAAGGGGTACAATGGTTTTACCAAGCAATAAAGGAGGTAACCCTATGTCTGACTGTCTGTTTTGTAAGATCGCAAACGGCCAGATCCCGTCCAACAAGGTCTATGAGGATGAGACGGTCTATGCCTTTTACGACATCGACCCCCAGGCGCCCACCCATTTTCTGGTGATTCCCAAGATGCACATTGCCTCTGTGGCCGAGATCACCCCGGAAAACGCCACCGTGGTGGCCCACATTTTCGCGGTCATCTCCAAGGTGACAAAGGAACTGGGACTGGAGAGCTACCGTGTGGTCTCCAACATTGGCGAACAGGCCGGCCAGTCCGTCCCCCATCTTCACTTCCATGTCCTGTCCGGACGGGATATGACCTGGCCTCCGGGCTGACGGAGGGACTATGCTGCCCCAAGACCCTGTGATATTGCTCAGTGTGGTCAACACCCGCCTGCGGGATGGCTGCGGCTGTCTGGAGGAGCTGTGCTCCCAGGAGGACGTGTGTCCCCAAGACCTGTGTGAAAAGCTGGCGGCCATGGGTTTTTCCTATGACCGGGAGAGCAATCAGTTTAAGTGAGATAAAATGGACCGCTCCGCCGGAGTGGTCCATTTTCACTGCGCTGAGAAAGGAAAAAACCTCTGTGTACGGTGACACAGAGGTTTTTGAGATTGCCTAATTCCAAATCACACAGCGCGGGTGACCTTACCGGAACGGAGGCATCTGGTGCAGACGTACACGTGAGTGGGAGTGCCCTTCACGATCGCCTTCACGCGCTTCACGTTAGGCTTCCAGGTGCGGTTGGAGCGGCGATGAGAGTGGGACACCTGAATGCCGAAGGTGACGCCCTTGTCGCAGAATTCGCATTTGGCCATGTTGCTTACCTCCTCGCTATGAGAATCGCTTTCCAAAAAAGCTTCGACTGATATGATACCAGAAAGTCCGACGGAATGCAAGAACTTTTTTTAAAATTTCCTGGGAAAATCGAAACTCTTCCCACACGGCTTTTTCTTGCCTAAATAAAGATTTTGGTCTATACTAATAATCACGAAACGGGCACAGGGTGAAAGGAGAATTTGTGCCCAGGCAGAGAGGGGAATTAAGCTATGACAGAAACTGTCAGCAGTGTCCGACTGGGAGAGATCATCCAGGAGTTTGACCTGGAGATCCTGCGCAAGGGACCCGATTATGAGAATGTGCCCCTGCGTACCCTGGACGTAAACCGGCCGGGGCTTCCGCTGACCGGATTTTTTGAGCATTTTGACACCGAACGCCTGCTGCTCATCGGCCTGACGGAGAGCACCTATGTGAACGGTATGACCCCCCAGCAGCGGCGGGACAGCTTTGACCGGCTGCTGTCCTATCCCGTCCCCGCCCTGATCCTGACCCGTGGGCTGGAGCCTACGCGGGAGTGTATGGAGATGGCGGACAAGCATGACCGGACGATCCTGCGTACCCATGTGCAGACTTCGGAATTTATGAGCGCCCTGATCAGCAGTCTATATAATCACCTTGCCCCGCAAATTACCCGCTCTGGGGTAATGATGGAAATCTATGGCGAGGGCGTCCTCTTCCAGGGGGAGTCGGGCGTGGGCAAAAGTGAGGTTGCCATTGAGCTTCTGAAGCGCGGACACCGCCTCATTGCTGACGACGCGGTGGTCATTAAGATGACCAACCACAAAACATTGGTGGCCAGCGCACCGGAGCTCATCCAGGGATATATGGAGCTGCGGGGGATCGGCGTGGTGGATGTGAGCCGTCTGATGGGTATGGGAGCCATCAAGATGAGCCAGCAGATCGACCTGGTAGTCAATCTGGAGCCCTGGGACGACAACGCGGTGTACGACCGCTTTGGCCTGGAATCTGCCTTTACCGAGATCATGGGGGTAAAGGTGCCCGCTGTCACCATTCCGGTGAAGCCCGGCCGGAATCTGGCCAGCATTGTGGAAGTGGCGGCTATGAACAACCGCAACCGGAAAATGGGGCACAACGCGGCTCTGGAGCTGACCCATCGGATGGATCGGCATTTTCAGACGATAGAAGAAGGGGGAAAATGAGATGTATTATATCGGCATTGATGTGGGCGGCACCAACCTGGTGGCCGGTCTGGTGAATGAGAAGGGACACATCCTGGACAAGGTGAGCCACCCGGTGGACAAGTCCATGACGGCGGAGGAGCTGTGTCATGAGCTGGCCCGCCTGGCCCAGAAGGTCTGTGAAATGGGCGCGGTGCCCTATGAGGAAATTGAGGCAGTCGGCGTGGGTCTGCCCGGCCTGGTGGACAATGACACGGGAATGGTGATCCAGACGCCCAACATGGCCTTCTCCGATACTCCCTTCCGCAAGCTCTTCCAGGAGGTTTGGAATGTCCCTGTTTTCCTGGCCAATGATGCAAACTGTGCCGCGGTTGGTGAGTACTGGGCCGGCGCGGCCAAGGGCTGTGACCCTGCTGTGGTGGTCACGCTGGGCACCGGCATCGGCGGAGGTCTGGTAGCCAATGGCAAGCTCTTTACGGGCTATGCCAACTCCGGCATGGAAGTTGGCCACATGATCATCAAGCCCAACGGCGTGCTGTGTGGCTGCGGCAACCGGGGCTGCTGGGAGCAGTACGGTTCTGCCACCGCCCTCATCCGTCTGACTCAGGCGGAGATGGAGAAGGATAAGAGCAGCGTGATGTGGGAGCTGTGTGAGGGCGACCGGTTCAAGGTCCAGGGCCGTACCGCATTCCAGGGTGCCCGTCTGGGAGACCCGGCGGCCAAGCGGGTGCTGGGTGTCTACCTCCAGGGGCTGTCCATCGGCATCATTAACCTGATCAATGTCCTCCAGCCTGAGATCATCTGTCTGGGCGGCGGCATCAGCAATGCGGAGGACGACCTGCTGCTGGAGCCGCTCCAGGAGCTGGTGAAGCAAGGTTCCTTTGATAAAACCCGCCCCACCCGGCTGGAGAAGGCTTCTCTGGGCAATGACGCGGGAGTCGTGGGCGCGGCTCTGCTGTGCAATATGATGTAAAAATATTTCGTCCAAGGGGGCATAGTCCCATGGACGATACGCTGCGGGACCTGGGCGATGCCTGGGTCCTGCTTTTTTTGCGGGAGCTATTCTATTTTAGAAAAAGTTTTGTTATAATGACTTCGTATCGAGTTCTCTCATGAGGAGGAAATATGAAAGAGTTTGAAGCGCTGAGGGAGCATCTGGCTGCGCTGTGTCCCCAGCTGGAGCTGCGGGCAGAAGAGCCCATGAGCCGTCACACTACCTTTCGGGTGGGCGGTCCCTGTGCCCTGATGGCCCTTCCTAAGACGGAGCAGGAGGCACGGGCGGCCGTTGCAGCGGCCCATGAGTTGGGGATCGCCCCCTTTTTCCTGGGAAATGGATCCAATCTGCTGGTACCGGACCGGGGCGTGGAACGGTTTCTGATCAAGACGACCGGCCTTGACTGGGTGGAGCGGCAGGGAAATGCCCTGGCAGCCGGCGGGGGGATTACCCTGGCCCGTCTGGCCCGCTTTGCACAGGGAGAGGGCCTGTCCGGGCTGGAATTTGCCCACGGGATCCCCGGAAGCCTGGGAGGCGGGGTCACCATGAACGCCGGAGCCTATGGGGGAGAGCTGAAAGATGTGGTGTGTTCGGTCACCTGCCTCAATGAGGCGGGGGAGACCGAGGAGGTCACAGACTTTGACTTTGGGTATCGCCGCAGTGCCTTTTCCGATGGCCGGCGTATGGTCCTTTCCGCCCGGCTGGAGTTGACCCCAGGAGATCCGCAGGCCATTTTGGCGCGGATGGAGGAGCTGTCTGCCCAGCGCCAGGCGAAACAGCCCCTGGAGTATCCCAGCGCTGGGTCCATGTTTAAGCGGCCCCCAGGACATTATGCCGCCGCCCTCATTGACCAGTGCGGCCTGAAAGGTTTCCTGGTGGGGGGCGCCCAGGTGTCCGAAAAGCATGCGGGCTTTGTAGTCAACCGGGGAGGAGCCACCTGTGAGGATATCCTGATGTTGGTGGACCGGGTAAGGACCATTGTGCGGGAAAAAACCGGCGTGGAGCTGGAGATGGAAGTGAAACTTCTCCAGTAACCTGGTCTTGTACAAAAGAGGTGTTTTCAATGGAATTTGTCATCATTTCGGGCCTGTCCGGAGCCGGAAAAAGCAAAGCTGCCTCCTTTATGGAGGATATGGATTTTTTCTGTGTGGACAATCTGCCCGCTCCGCTGATTCCCAAGTTTGCGGAACTGGGCATGGCCGGAGCCGGAGAGTACGACCGGGTGGTGCTGGTGACCGATATTCGGGGCGGTACCAACTTTGACGGGCTCTTCCAGGCCCTGGAGGATTTAAAGCGGATGAAGTGTTCCTACCGCATCCTCTTTATGGAGGCTTCCGATGCGGTGATCATCAAGCGCTATAAAGAGAGCCGCCGCAGCCACCCCCTGGAGGAGCAGTGCGACAGCTTGGAGCAGGCCATTGCCCTGGAGCGGAAGATGCTCGCTCCCCTGCGGGAGCGGGCGGAGTACATCATCGACACCAGCAACCTCTCCACGGCCAAGCTGAAGGGGGAATTGCGCCGGCTGTTCGGCCGGGAAGGCAGCGCCGAGGGGCGGATGGATGTGCGGGTCTTTTCCTTCGGCTTCAAGCACGGCCTGCCCATGGAGGCTGATCTGGTCTTTGACGTGCGGTTTTTGCCCAACCCTTACTATATGGCCGATCTGCGGGCCCACACAGGCCTTGAGCAGGGGGTGCGGGACTATGTGTTCCACGGCGGCCAGGCAGAGGACTTTTTGGAGCGGCTGTGGAATCTGCTGGGCTGGCTGCTGCCCCGGTATGAGGAGGAGGGCAAGACCGCACTGGTCATTGCCATAGGCTGTACTGGCGGACACCACCGCTCGGTGGCCATTGCCCACGCCCTGTCGGAAAAGATCCGGGCAGAGGGCTGGTCCGTGGCAGAGAGCCACCGGGATCTGGGCCGCACCTGAACATAAAAATGGAGGAACATCCATGTCAAATCAGTATCCAAACCTTCAGCAGTGGGAGCGGGGCCCGAAGATCGTCGCGGTGGGCGGCGGGACGGGACTGTCTACCATGCTGCGGGGCCTGAAAAAATACACCAAGAACCTCACCGCCATTGTTACCGTGGCCGATGACGGGGGAGGGTCGGGGATCCTCCGCCAGGACCTTGGGATGCCCCCTCCGGGGGACATCCGCCACTGTATGGAGGCTCTGGCCAACACCGAGCCGGTGATGGAAAAGCTGCTTACCTACCGCTTTACCGAGGGGAGCCTGGCGGGACAGTCCTTCGGCAACCTGATTCTAGCGGCTCTGAATGGCATCACCGGTTCCTTTGAGGAAGCGGTGACCCAGATGAGCCATGTTCTGGCCATCACCGGACGGGTCATTCCGGTGACCAGCGCCGATGTGCAGCTGGAGGCCGTGTTTGAAAATGGGGCCAGCGTGATAGGAGAATCGAAAATCTATGCCTGCAAAAAGGAGCAGGACTGCCGCATCCACCATGTGGCCCTGATCCCGGAGCGGCCCGAAGCTACCCCTGCGGCCCTGGAGGCCATCGGAGAGGCGGACCTCATCGTGCTGGGTCCTGGGAGCCTCTATACCAGCGTCATCCCCAACCTGCTGGTGGAAGGGGTGGCCCATGCCATTGCCCAGTCCGATGCCCCCAAAATTTATGTATGCAATATTATGACCCAGGACGGAGAGACCGAAGGTTACACCGCCGCCGACCATCTGGAAGCCCTGATGGTACACGGTGAGCCGGGGCTGGTGGATCTGTGCCTGGCCAATTCCGCCGCCGTACCCCAGAATCTGGTGGATAAGTACAGCCAAGAGGATGCCGCCCCCCTGTATGTGGACCGGGAGCGGATCGCAGCCATGGGCTTTGAACTGGTGGAGCGGCCGGTGGCCTGGGAGGGGGGGAACTTTGCCCGCCACGACCCGGACAAGCTGGCCGAGGCCCTGTTGGAGATCTACCGCCGCCGTGCGGTGCGTATTTTCCACGGAGCGCGGCGCTATATTTTGGAGGAATGACCATGTCCTTTGCCGGAGACGTAAAAAGTGAACTGTGCCGCGCCCCTCTGGGGCGCAAGTGCTGCATCCAGGCGGAGGCCTACGGCGTACTGCTCTACTGCAATACCTTCAGCCCACGGGAGATCCGGGTCGTGACAGAGAACGAAGCCTTTGCCCAGCGCCTGCCGGTGCTGTTTAAAAAGGCCTTTCGCCTGAGCTTTGACCATCTGCCGGAGGGGGAAGGAAAAAAGGTTTTTTCCATTACACAGCCGGAAAAAATTGAGGAGATCCACCATATATTTGGTGCAGACCAGGGAGCGCTGGCCCTCCATGTAAACTTTGCTGTGGTGGAGGAGGCGTGCTGCCGGGCGTCATTTCTCCGGGGTGCCTTTCTGGCGGGCGGGTCGGTCACCGACCCCAGAAAGGGATACCACCTGGAGCTGGCCACCGCCCACCACAGCGTCAGCCGGGAGGTGCTGGCCCTGATGCGGGAGCAGGAGCTGGAGCCTAAGGCGGCCCAGCGCAAGGGAAATTCGGTGATCTATTTCAAGCAGAGCAACCGCATTGAGGATTTCCTTACCTGTGTGGGCGCCCCTCTGGCCGCCATGGAAGTGATGAACGCAAAGCTGGAGAAGGACCTGCGGGGGAGCGTCAACCGACGGGTGAATTGTGACGCGGCCAATCTGGACAAGGCGGTGGAGGCCGCCATGGCCCAGCTGGACGCCATCCGCCGCCTGGAGGAGCGGGGAGAGATGATCGCCCTGCCGGATAAGCTTCGGGAGGCTGCCGCACTGCGTCTGGCCCATCCAGAGGACACCCTCAGCCAGCTGGCGGAACGTTTCGACCCGCCGATTACCAAATCCGCCCTGAACCACCGCCTGAGAAAATTGGTGGAGCTGGGCAAAGAGTCCTGAACCGCAATACTGAAATAGGAGAGATACCAATGGCAAACTGTACCTTTCGCTCTGCCGTCCAAGGGGACGAGGAGCTGATTTTATCCTTTATCCGTGCCCTGGCGGAGTATGAACATATGGCCGACCAGGTGGTGGCCACCCCGGAAATTTTGCGGGAGTGGCTCTTTGAAAAGAAAAAGGCAGAGGTGATCTTTGCCGTCCACGGGGGGAAAGAAGTGGGCTTTGCCCTGTTTTTCCATAACTTTTCCACCTTCCTGGGCCGGGCGGGCATTTATCTGGAGGACCTGTTCGTTCTGCCCGAGGAGCGTGGCCACGGCTATGGCAAGGCCCTGCTCAAGCACCTGGCCCACATTGCCGTGGAGCGGGGCTGCGGGCGGCTGGAGTGGTCCTGCCTGGACTGGAACACTCCCTCCATCGACTTTTATACCAAGCGCATGCAAGCCGTTCCCATGGATGAGTGGACGGTATACCGCCTGACTGGGGAGACTCTGGAGGAGGCTGCCCAGGAAGAGGCCTGAGCCGGGAGAACATACCATGAAAAAACTACTGGCTGCCGCGCTGGCCCTTGCTTTGCTGCTGGGGGCTGGGTGTGCCAACAAAGAAACAAATACCGCCTCGTCAAGCCAGACTGAAACCCTTGAAAATACAGAAACTGAACAGGAAAATCCCTTGACAGCGTCAGGGGTGCTGAACTTTGTCTATTCCAGCGGCGCAGGGGGCTGGAGCACCCAGCTGAGCCTTCAGAGCGACGGCTCCTTTACGGGCCGCTATGAGGATACAGACCTGGGAGACATGGGGGAGGAGAACCCCAATGGGACAATCTATGTCTGTGATTTTTCCGGCAGCTTTTCCCAGCCCGGCAAGGTGGATGACCACTTTTGGACTATGGAGCTGGAGTACCTGTCCACCCAGAAGGAGCCGGGAGAGGTTACCTATGAAGAGGGGATCAAGTACGTCTCTGCCGAGCCAAACGGCCTGGAGCGGGCCCAGGAGGTCTGGCTCTATCTGCCGGGGGCAGAGACGAAGGACCTGCCCGAAGAATTTCTGTCCTGGGCCACATCCGCCTTTTCTGGGGATGTGCCCGAGCAGCTGCCCTTTTACGGGCTTTACAGTGTAAATGATCAGTCCGGCTTTGTGGGATTCCCGGTGGAAGAGACCGCCTGAAGGAACACCTGCGCCGGACTCTGAGAGAGGAGAACCTATGTCCTTTGTCCATCTACATCTGCATACGGAATTTTCCCTGTTGGACGGGGCCTGCCGGATCAAGAAGCTGGTCCAGCAGGTAAAGGAGCTGGGCCAGGAGGCAGTGGCCATCACCGACCATGGGTGCATGTATGGAGTCATCGACTTCTATCGCGCCTGTAAGGCCGAGGGGATCAAACCCATCATTGGCTGCGAGGTCTATGTGGCGCCTCGGGGCCGTACCCGCTTCCAAAAGGTCCACGAGTTTGACGCGGAGGCCCGTCATCTGGTGCTTTTGTGCCGGAATGAAGAGGGGTACCGCAACCTCTCCTACATGGTCTCCCAGGCCTATCTGGAGGGGTTTTACATCAAGCCCCGCATTGATATGGACCTGCTGCGGGAGCACTGCGGCGGACTGATCGCCTGTTCCGCCTGTCTGGGAGGAGAGATTCCCCGTCTGCTCCTGGCCGATGACTATGAGGGGGCCAAAGCGGTGGCGTTGGAGATGCGGGAGCTGTTCGGAGAGGACGGCTACTACCTGGAGCTCCAGGACCACGGCATTGCCGCTCAGAAGCGGGTGAACGCGGGCCTGCTCCGCCTCCATGAGGAGACGGGCATTCCCCTCATCGCCACCAACGATGCCCACTATCTCCGCCGGGAGGATGCGGAGATGCAGGACATCCTTATGTGCATCCAGACGGGCAAGACCCTGGACGAGCCCAACCGGATGCGCTTTGAAACACGGGAGTTTTATGTAAAGTCAGAGGGCGAGATGGCCGCCCTGTTTCCCAACCATCCGGAGGCGCTGGAGAACACCGCAAAAATTGCCCAGCTGTGCAACGTGGAGTTTGAGTTCGGCAAATACCACCTGCCCCATTTCCAGCTGCCTGAGGGCTGGACCGATGGAGAGGCCTATTTCAAAAAGCTCTGTCTGGACGGGTTTGCCCGGCGCTATCCGGATGGACCGGAGGAGTACCGCAAACAGCTCCAGTACGAGATGGACATGATCCGAAAGATGGGCTTTGTGGACTACTTCCTCATCGTCTCGGACTTTATCGCCTTTGCCAAGGGAAACGGCATCCCCGTGGGGCCGGGCCGCGGCTCGGCGGCGGGGTCCATGGTGTCCTACTGTTTGAACATCACCGACCTGGACCCCATGAAATATAGCCTCTACTTCGAGCGTTTTCTGAACCCGGAGCGGGTGTCCATGCCGGATATCGACATTGACTTCTGCATCCGCCGCCGGCAGGAAGTCATTGATTATGTAAATCGAAAATATGGCTCCGACCATGTGGCTCAGATCGTCACCTTTGGTACCATGGCCGCACGGGGGTCCGTGCGGGACGTGGGACGGGTGCTGGGCATGCCCTATGGGGACGTGGACGCGGTGGCGAAACTCATTCCCAGTGGTCCGGGTGCCCTGCACATCACCCTGGAGGATGCTCTGAAGCTGTCCAAGCAGCTGAAAGATGCCTATGACGGGGATGAGAAGGTGAAGAAGCTCATCGACACCGCCATGGCCATTGAGGGAATGCCCCGGAATACCTCCACCCACGCCGCTGGCGTAGTCATCACCAGCCGCCCAGTGTGCGACTATGTACCTCTGGCCACCAACGATGGCCTGCCCGTGACCCAGTACATTATGACCACCCTGGAGGAGCTGGGGCTGCTGAAAATGGACTTTCTGGGCCTGCGGAACCTGACCATTCTGGACGATGCCATGCGCATGGTGAAAAGCAAGGAAAAAGACTTTACCCTTGCAGCCATTCCTGAGAATGATCCGGCGACTATGGCTATGCTTTCCGAGGGAAAAACAGCCGGCGTGTTCCAGATGGAATCGGCGGGGATGACAGGGGTGTGCCTGGGCCTGAAGCCCCAGAACATCGAGGACATCACCGCCATCATTGCCCTCTACCGCCCCGGCCCCATGGATTCCATTCCCCGGTTTATTGCCTGTAAAAATAACCCAGGGAAAATCACGTATAAGCACCCCTCTCTGGTGCCCATCCTGTCCAATACCTACGGCTGCATTGTCTATCAGGAGCAGGTGATCCAGATTTTCCAGCAGCTGGCTGGCTATTCCCTGGGACAGGCGGATATGGTGCGCCGGGCTATGTCCAAGAAGAAGGCTAAGGACATTGAGCGGGAGCGGGCTGCCTTTGTCCACGGGGACCCCTCCCGGAATATTATCGGCTGTGAGAAAAACGGCGTCCCCGCCGCCGTGGCCGAGTCCATCTACGACGAAATCAACGACTTTGCCAACTACGCCTTCAACAAGGCGCATGCGGTCTGTTACGCCGTGGTGGCCTATCAGACGGCCTGGTTTAAGTGCCACCACCCGAAGGAGTATATGGCCGCCCTGCTTACCTCCGTGCTGGACTCCACCGAGAAGGTGGCCGACTACATCGCCGAGTGCCGGGACATGGGGATCCCTCTGCTGCCCCCGGACGTGAACGAATCGGACGCCGACTTCACCGTGGTGGAGGGAGGGATCCGCTTTGGCCTGGTGGCCCTGAAGGGAGTGGGCCGGGCGGTGATCAATAGCCTGCTGGAGGAGCGGCGTAAAGGCGGAGCCTTTACAGACTTTATGGATTTCTGCGATCGACTTTTTGACCAGGACCTGAACCGCCGGGTGGTGGAAAGTCTCATCAAGAGCGGAGCCTTTGACGCCATGGGCTACCGCCGCTCTCAGCTTATGCAGGTCTATGGCCAGGTGCTGGACGGCATTGCCGCCAGCCGCAAGCGGAATGTGGAGGGCCAGATGGATCTGTTTGGCTTTGGCGGGGGAGAAGAGAGCCCATCGCCGCTGCCCACCCTCCATTTGCCCGATTTGCCTGAGTATTCTCCCCAGGAGCTGATGACCATGGAGAAGGAGACCACGGGTCTTTACCTCTCCGGCCACCCTATGGACCAGTACCGGGAGCAGGCCAAAGCTGTGGGAGCGGTGACGATCGGTTCCATCCTCGGCGACTTTTCCAGGGAGGACGGCCCCAGACAGTACCGGGACGAGCAGCGTGTAACCATCGCCGGGGTCATTTCCGCCTATAAAACCCGCACCACCCGAAACAACACCTTGATGGCTTATGTCAACCTGGAGGACGACACCGCATCTATGGAACTGCTGTGCTTCTCACGGGTGCTCAATGAGAGCGGCAGCTACATCCGGGAAAACAGTGCGGTGCTGGTGACGGGAAAGATCTCCGTCCGGGACGAAAAGGAGCCCCAGATCATGGTGGACTCTATCCGGCCGCTGGGAGATCTGGAGCCGGAGGCGGGGAAAGAGGAGAAGCTGTGGCTGCGTCTGCCCAGCCGGGAGGACCCCCGTCTGCGGAAGATCCGGCTGGCGTTGTCCTTCTTCCCAGGAGAGAGCCAGGTGATCCTCTATTTTGAGGACTGCAAAAAGCGGGTCGGGTCCCGTTGTCAGATCCATCCTGCCCTGGTGCGTGATTTGAAAGAACGCCTTGGGGAGAAGAACGTGATCGTCCAGTAGTCTGATTTTCTCTTTTTTGGTTGACAGAAGGTAAAAGTTGAGGTATAATAACCCTGTAATCCGGTAGGTAAGGCTACCGCAGGGATATGGGTCGCTGCCGCAAAAGGATGGAGACATCCTTCGTTGGTTTGAACAGGTCCTGTCGAATTCAAGGCAGAATCTAACGCGATTTCACCGCCCTGCGACGCTAAAGCTTGGACGGTGGTATGTGTTTGGTGTGTGTAGAGCACGCGTGCCGCCGCCGCGGTATGCGTGCTCTTTTTATCTGCCTGGAGAAAGCTTACAGAACAAAGTGAGGTGAACATTCCATGGACAGTGGCAGTCGAGGTCCCGGTATACGAACTCAATATTGGCTCCGGCGTCCATGGATGGGCGCCTATCTAGCCGGCTGAGTTTGCCGGACCTCCCTGTCAGGAAGGAGCGAAAGCTTGACTTTAATGACAAGGAGGAAATTCCCATGAAGAAAATGAATCTTATGCCCGTTGTCCCTGAGACGGTTGGGGCTATCATGTCCCGCGAGATGCTGATGTTTTCCCCTCTCATGCGTGCACGGGAGGCTCTGGCCCGGCTGCGCCAGGTGGGCGTGCCCGAGGATTTTATGAGCAACTGCTATGTGGTGGATGAGCAGGGGCTGCTGCTGGGGGTCTTTACCCTGCGCGAGCTGGTCATGGCGCCCGACCACAAGCGGCTGGACCAGTTCATGACCTCACCCAGGGCTGTTCTTGCTCCGGATGACGACCAGGAGCAGGCGGTGGCCCTGATGGAGCGGGTGGACTGTGTGGAGCTGCCCGTGGTGGATGACGAAGGGCTGCTGGTTGGCACCGTCACGGCTGACGACGCCCTGGAGGTCCTCCGGGAGGAGGCCACCGAGGACATGGAGCGCATGGCCGCCATTCTCCCTTCGGAGAAGCCCTACCTTCAGACCCGGATCTGGGACATCTATAAAAACCGGGTGGTATGGCTGCTGCTGCTGATGGTGTCCGCCGCCTTTACTGGGGCCATCATCACCCACTATGAGACCGCCTTGGCCGCCCAGGTAGTGCTCACCGCCTTTATTCCCATGCTCATGGATACCGGCGGAAACTGCGGCAGCCAGTCCTCGGTTACGGTGATTCGCGGCCTGTCCCTGGGGGAGATCCGTTACAGCGACTGGCTGCGGGTGGCCTGGAAGGAGATCCAGGTGGGATTGCTGTGCGGCGTGACCCTGGCGGCAGTCAACCTGCTGCGTCTGACCCTGCTCAACCATCTGGACTTCATGGTTGCCATGGTGGTGAGCCTTACTCTGGTGGTGACGGTGATCGTCTCCAAGCTGCTGGGCTGTTTCCTTCCCATTGCTGCCAGCCGGGTCCACCTGGACCCCGCGGTGATGGCCAGCCCCCTCATCACCACCATTGCCGACGCCATCTCCCTGGTGGTTTATTTCCGCATTGCAACCATGCTGCTGGGTATTTAAAAAATGGAGCGAGGAAGGATAACCTTCCCGCTCCATCTTTTTATATCCCAGCCAGGGCCCGGCCCCGGCTGAGAAGGTGGTACACTGCCGCCGCCGCCCCAAGGCCGAAGATTCCCTGAACGATGTTCCCAGGAATGGAGGCAGCGGCAGCCCATCCCTTGCCCAGCCACAGGCAGGCGTAGCCGAAATAGCCCAGTACCATAATGGTTTCCCCCACCAGACCGCTTACCAACTGGGTGGGGAGCAGGCACACCGGCTTTTGCCGCAGGGACTGGAAGAGCCAAGCCGCCGCCGCAGCCATGGCCAGCTTGACGGCAAAGGTTCCTGGGGCGTAGTGGGCGTAGCCGGAGAGCAGGTCGGCCAGCATGGAACCCACTCCGGCGGCCGCGCCCCCGTACCAGGGACCCAGTACCCAGGCGGAGAGAAGAACGGCGCAGTCCCCTAAGTTGACATAACCCTGCATGGGGGAGGGGACCTGAATGACCATGGTCATGACGGTGCACAGGGCGGCAAAAAGGGAGGCCTGCACCAGCTTGTGGATCTGTTTGTGGGACATAGTGATCGCTCCTTTGGCAGAAAAATTTCCCTTGCATTTTTTATTTATCTGTATTTTAATTATATCTGGTACTATGAAAAGAACCAAATTGATACTATTTTATAAGACCAGATGGAGCGATTGCGATGTTGACCTATGATTTGGAGCAGCGGGGGAACCTGGCCCGGTATGATTATCTGTACCGGTGTATTCGGGAGGATATTCTGTCCGGACGGCTCAGACCGGAGGAGCGGCTGCCCTCCAAACGAAGCCTGGCCGCCCATTTAAACACGGCAGTGGTAACGGTGGAGAATGCCTACGCCCAGTTGGAAGCGGAAGGGTATCTCTATGCCCGTGAGAAGCGGGGGTACTATGTGGCGCCGGTGGAGGCGCATACGTTGAAGGGGGAGCCTCCGGGACGAGAGCCGGAGCAGGTCCTTCCTCAGTGGCTGCTGGATTTGGGAGGACTGGGAAGTGGGACGGAGGGATTTCCCTTTTCCCTTTGGGCCAGGCTGACCCGGCGGGTGCTCACCCAGCGGGGAGAGCAGCTTTTGCGGGCTATGCCTCCCAACGGCGTGATGGAACTGCGCCAGGCCATTTCCCGGCACCTGTACCATGTTCGTGGGATCTCCGCTGCCCCGGAGCAAATTGTGGTGGGGGCAGGGACGGAGTATCTCTATAACTTGTTGGTGCAGCTGCTGGGGCGGGACCGGATTTATGGCCTGGAGGACCCTGGCTATTCCAAAGCGGAGCGGATCTATACCCTCAGCGGGGCCCGGTGCCTGTCTCTTCCGGTAGAGGAAGGGGGAGTCCCTTTGGAGGAGCTGGAAAAAAGCGGCTGCCAGGTCCTTCACATCTCGCCCAACCACCAGTTTCCTACCGGGACGGTCACGCCCATTTCCCGACGGCAGGGGATACTCCGCTGGGCCGGGGCGGGGGCAGAGCGGTATATTATTGAGGATGACTATGACAGCGAATTTCGCTTTACAGGCCGTCCAATTCCAACACTTCAGAGCATTGATCAAGAAGAAAAGGTGCTTTATGTCAACACATTTTCCCGCACCCTAGCCCCTTCCCTGCGTATTGGGTATTTGGTACTGCCCCGGCCGCTGCTGAACGAATATGAGAGGCGGCTGGGCTTCTATTCTTCCACGGTTCCGGCCATCGAGCAGTATACGCTGGCTTTGTTTTTGGAGGAGGGGCATTTTGAACGGCACCTGAACCGCATGCGGGTCTTTTACCGCAACCGGAGGGACCAGGTCATTGCCGCCATCCAGCATAGCCCTTTGGCCGGACGCTGCCAGATCATGGGGGAGGAGGCCGGACTCCATTTTCTTCTGCGCTTGGATACCCAGGTGGAGGACACCCAATTGGAGGCTGCGGCTCGGGCACAGGGAATCCGGCTGTCTTTTCTGACCCAGTATGAACAGGTGCCGGGGCGGGCCAGCCCGCACACGCTGGTGGTCAGTTATCCGGGATTGGACGAAGAGAAATTGGGAGCGGGACTGGAAGTGCTGGCAAAGCTTCTGGACAAATGAGCGCAAAAAAGCGAGGCAGATGATCTGCCTCGCTTTGAAACGGTTTGGCTCAGCGGTTGGTTCCGTGGAGAATGGGGGACAGGGGCTTATAGACCAGGAAACAAAGGGCGGTGGTCAGCAGCCCCTTGACCAGAGTAAAGGGGGCGTTGAAGACGATCAGACACTCCAGCAGGCCGCCGGAGGTGGGACGGATCTCTCTGTACATGTTTAAAATAGCGTCAATGGGCATGAACTTGGTGTAGATGGGGTAGGAGATGTAATAATTCAGGGGCACAGACAGGATGGCCATGATCACCGCGCCCACCAGAGCGCCCAGCAGGGCCCCCTTCCGGGATTTCATGTGCTGGTAGAGGTAGCCGGCGGGGAAGACAAAGCAGGCGCCCAGCAGGAAATTACACAGCTCTCCGGCGCCGCCGGTGGAGGTAATGGTCAGGTGAATGAGGTTTTTCACCAGGCAGACCATCACGCCGTATACGGGGCCCAGGCTGAAGGAAGCCAGCAGGGCGGGCAGCTCAGAGAAGTCCATCTGCACGAAGGAGGGGATGAGGAAGGGGATGGGGAAGTCCAGGAACATGAGCATGAAGGCCACCGCGGACAGCATGGCGGTGACGGCCAGGTTCCTGGCGCGGGTGTGGCTGGTGGCGTGGGGGGTGGCTGCAATGGGATTGGACATAAAAAACACTCCTTATTGATTTGATACACCCGGAAAGCCATGCCTTCCAGGTGTCAAAACAATTAAGGAGGTGCGCACGCACGCGCAAAAATGCGCGTGAATTGTCTAACACATCTTCTTCCATCCGGACTATAACCGTTGGTCCCGGAGTTTCACCGGGTCAGCGGACGCAGAACCTGCGCCCGGTCGCGGACTGTACCGCCAGTGGGGAATTTCACCCCGCCCTGAAGACATCCTATCCAGTTGTTCTCCCGTATTATACGCTTTGCCCGAAAAAAATGCAACCCCCAGATTTTGTTCTTCTGAAAAAAGGAAAATGTGGACAAATTGAAAAAGTTTGACTTTCCCCCTATGCAAACGGAGAGAATTATATTAAAATAGGGGACAAGAAAAATGACAGGAGTGGTACCCATGGCACCAAAGTATAAGCGCGTATTGTTAAAGATCAGCGGAGAGGCCCTGGCGGGGGAAGCATCCCGGGGCCTTGATTTTAATGTCATCGGCAGCGTGTGCGACGTAGTCAGCAAATGCGTTGACCTGGGCGTCCAGGTCGGCATTGTGGTGGGCGGCGGCAACTTCTGGCGCGGCGTCAAGGATGGCGGCGACCGGATGGAGCGTGTCCGGGCCGACCACATGGGTATGCTGGCCACCGCCATCAATGCCCTGGCTGTGGCAGATGTGCTGGAGCAGAAGGGCGTGGAGGTCCGCGTCCAGACGGCTGTGGAGATGCGGGCCATGGCCGAGCCTTATATCCGGTCCCGTGCCATCCGCCATCTGGAGAAGGGCCGCGTGGTCATTTTCGGCTGCGGCACCGGCAACCCCTTCTTCTCCACTGACACCGCCGCGGTGCTTCGGGCCGCAGAAATTGACGCGGACGTGATCCTGCTGGCCAAGAATGTGGACGGCGTCTACTCCGCCGATCCCAAGAAGGACCCCAACGCTGTGAAGTACAGCAAGATCACCTATGATGAGGTTCTGGCCCAGCATCTGGCGGTAATGGATTCCACCGCCACTTCCCTGTCCATGGACAACAAGATCCCTGTGCTTCTCTTTGCCCTGAAGGACCCCGAGAACATCCTCCGGGCCATCATGGGAGAGGAGATCGGCACCATTGTGGGCGGCTGAAGGGCTGCTGAAACAGAAACGGAAAGGAAGTAGAGCGTATGAGCCCCGAGATTAAAGAATATGACCAGAAAATGCTGAAGACCATTGACGTGGTCAAGGCCAATTTTGCCTCTGTCCGGGCCGGGCGTGCCAACGCCGGTGTGCTGGACCGCATTATGGTAGAGTACTACGGGACCCCCACCCCCTTGAATCAGGTGGCGGCCATCTCTTCCCCAGACCCCCGTACACTGGTGATCCAGCCCTGGGACGGCACCCTGCTCAAGGCCATTGAAAAGGCCATCCAGACCTCTGACCTGGGCATCAACCCCCAGAATGACGGCCGTGTGGTCCGCCTGGCCTTCCCTCAGCTTACGGAGGAGCGCCGTAAGGACCTGACCAAGCAGGTACGCAAGTATGGCGAGGAGGGCAAGGTTGCCCTGCGCAACATCCGCCGGGACGCCATGGAAGACTTTAAAAAGATGAAGAAGAACTCCGAGATCACCGAGGATGACCAGAAGAATCTGGAGAAGGAGATCCAGGAGCTCACCGACAAGCGGTGCAAGGACATTGACGAACTCACCGGCAAGAAGGAAAATGAGCTGATGGCGGTGTAAGCCCAGCGGGAAACCAACATAGAATGATGAGAAATACAGAATGTGGAATACCATGTGTTCTGCATTCTGTATTTTGAAGTGTAAGGATGAGACAGTATGCCTCTGTTTAAGAGAAGAAACGCACAGCCCAGCGCTGAGGTGGACTTTACCAAGCTCCCCCGGCACATCGCCATCATTATGGACGGCAACGGACGTTGGGCCAAAAAACGGGGCCTGCCCCGCACTGCGGGCCACGCCGCCGGAGCTGAGACCTTCCGCACCATTGCTACCTACTGTAAAGAGATCGGCCTTGACTACCTCACGGTTTATGCCTTTTCCACGGAAAATTGGAAGCGGCCCCAGGAGGAAGTCTCCGCCATTATGGGCCTTCTGAAAAAGTACCTGCTGGAGGCCATCGGCCAGATGGAGCGGGACAAGGTTAAGATGGAATTTTTTGGAGACTTGTCCCCTCTGACCCCTGAGCTGCAGGAGCTGTGCCAGCGCACACGGGAAATTTCCAAGCATTATGAGGGATGCCAGGTAAACATCTGCCTCAACTATGGAGGGCGGGATGAATTACTGCGAGGAGCCATGGCCTATGCCAAAGACTGTATGGAAGGGAAGGCAGACCCCAATCATCTGACCCAGGATCAGTTTGGGCAGTATTTGTTCTCGCGGGGCGTGCCTGACCCGGATCTGGTCATCCGGCCCAGCGGAGAGCTGCGTCTTTCCAATTTCCTGCTGTGGCAGTCCGCCTATGCGGAATTCTACTTCACCGACGTGCTCTGGCCGGACTTCTCCAAAGAGGAGCTCCACAAGGCCATTGCGGCCTATCAGCACCGCAGCCGCCGGTTTGGAGGTGTATGAGTTGGTAACACGGATTCTTGTGGCGGTGGTGCTGGCTCCGCTGTTTTTTGTGGTGCTCTTTTTCCTGCCTACCCTGTGGCTGGCCCTTCTGGTTGCGGCCATCAGTGCGATGGCATCTTTTGAACTTTTGCGCGCCACAAAAGTAGCCCATCACAATGGAATGTACTTTTATACCGCGCTGGCTGCCGCCGCCATTCCCATTGGCTGCTGGCTGGGATACGGCCTGGTGGTGACACAGCTTGCGGCCCTTCTGCTGGTGGTGACTATCTTCTATATCGCCATCCGCCTCTATGACGAGGAGCGGGCGGTGCGCTTTGAAGATGTGCTGGTGTGCTTTTTCGGCGGACTGATGATCCCGCTGGCCCTGTCCGCCCTGGTGCTGCTGAAAGGGATGGAACACGGCCGGTATCTGGTGCTGCTGCCGGTGATCTGTGCTTTTCTCACAGACGCCGGAGCCTATTTTGCCGGAGTATTTTTGGGAAAGCACCGGGGCATCACCAAGGTCAGCCCCAACAAGTCCCTGGAGGGATACATCGGCGGCATTTTGTCCGGCGGAATCTTCCTTTTGCTGTATGGCATGATTCTGCAGCGGTTTGCGGGGCTGGAGGTCTCTTTGCCCATCATGGCGATGTACGGTCTTCTGGGCAGCGGAGTGACTGAGCTGGGGGATCTGTCCTTCTCCCTCATTAAGCGGCAGTTTGGGGTCAAGGACTATGGAAACCTCCTTCCGGGTCATGGCGGGATGCTGGACCGGTTTGACTCCATGACCTTTGCGGCGCCGCTGCTGCTCATTCTGGTAGAGATGATTCCCGCCTTTTAAGGAAACACGGGAAAACAGGATGCAACATTGGATGAAGGTATGGTATGATGGAAATCAGTAAACGGATTACAATTTTAGGTTCCACAGGTTCCATCGGGCGGCAGTCATTAGAGGTGATTGCCGCCTGCGGCATGGAGGTGGCTGCCCTGGTGGCCAACTCCAGTGTGAAGCGGATGGAGGAGCAGGCCCGGCAGTTTAAGCCCGAGCTGGCGGTCCTGGCCGATGAGAAGGCGGCTGCTGACCTGCGGGTGCGCCTGGCGGATACCAATGTGCGGGTACTGTCCGGGATGGGGGGGCTGATCGAAGCTGCCACCGTCTCCAGCGCCGACACCGCCATTGCTGCCCTGGTGGGAATGGTGGGCCTGCGGCCCACGCTGGCCGCCATCCGGGAGGGAAAGCGGATCGCTCTGGCCAACAAGGAGACCCTGGTGTGTGCCGGCCCCCTGGTGCTGGAGGAGGCCAAGGATTACGGAGCCCGGATTTTGCCCGTGGACTCAGAGCATTCCGCCCTCTTCCAGTCTCTGGAGGGCAACCGGGACAGAGGAGAGGTAAAACGCCTGATCCTCACCTGCTCCGGTGGGCCCTTCTATGGGAAGAAAACAGAAGAACTGCAGGGGATGACAAGGGAAGACGCCTTGCAACATCCCAACTGGTCCATGGGGGCAAAGATCACCGTGGACTCGGCCACACTGATGAACAAGGGCCTGGAGGTTATCGAGGCTATGCACCTCTACCACATGCCCGTGGAGAAAATTTCTGTGGTGATCCACCGAGAGAGTATTATCCACTCCCTGGTGGAATACTGTGATAATGCCATGATCGCCCAACTGGGGGCGCCTGACATGTGCCTGCCCATCCAGTATGCCCTTACCTGGCCGAAGCGGATTGCCAGCACCGCAACTACCCCACTGGATCTGTGGAACTGCGGAACGTTGACCTTTGGAACACCGGATCTGGACACCTTCCGGTGTCTGGCACTGGCTCTGGAGGCGGCAAAGACTGGCGGTACCGCGGGAGCCATCCTCAATGGAGCCAATGAGGCGGCAGTGGCACAGTTCCTGGCCGGTGAAATCGGCTTTTTGGAAATTGCCCAGCGGGTCGCTCTGGCCATGGAGCGGGTTCCGGTGGTTCAGGACCCCACCCTCAACGACATTCTGGAGGCGGACGCCGCCGCACGGGAGGCCGTCCGCTGACGGCGGGCCCGATGATTTCAAGCTTTTTTGGAGGCTGCCAATGCTGTATGTGATCCTTGCTATCCTGATTTTCGGCGTGCTCATCGCCACCCATGAGCTGGGCCATTTTGCCAGTGCAAAGCTGCTGGGGGTAAAAGTCAACGAATTTGCCGTTGGTATGGGCCCCGCAATCATTAAACGCCAGAAGGGAGAAACCCTTTACAGCCTTAGAGCATTCCCGATTGGCGGCTATTGTGCCATGGAGGGGGAGGACGATGACTCTGCCGATCCCCGTTCCTTCGGTAAGGCTGCGGGCTGGAAAAAGCTGATTATCCTTTGCGCGGGAGCGGCGATGAACTTCCTCACTGGGGTCATCATTTTCCTGGTGATTTATGCCCAGTTTTCCGCGTTTACTATGCCCAAAATCAGCGGGATCATGGAAGGCTATGGTCTGGAAAACTGCGGCCTGCAGGCGGGAGATCAGGTGATTTCCGTGGACGGCCACAGGATGTATGGCTACAGCAACCTCTCCTTCTTCCTCAGCCGGGCCGGTGACAGCGTGGACTGGGTGGTCGAGCGGGACGGTGAGCGCATCGTCCTGAAGGACGTCTATATGCCCCTTCAGGAGAAAACCGACGAGGAGGGCAACACCACTTACCTGCGGGGACTGTCCATCGGGGTGGAGGTACTGCCTGGAACGTTGGGCAACAAGCTGCTGTTTGGCTGGTACGCGGCGCTAGACAATGTGCGCCTGGTCTGGATCAGCCTGGGTGACCTGCTGTCCGGAGCGGTGGGCCTGCGGGACCTGTCCGGTCCGGTGGGCATTGTCGATGTGATGACCGAGGTAGGCAGCAATCCGGAATATTCTCCCACGCCGCTGGCAGCGGCCATCAATATGGCCAATTTTGCCGGATTGATCGCCGTCAACCTGGCGGTGATGAATCTGTTGCCCCTGCCGGCACTGGATGGCGGACGGGTGTTCTTCCTGGTGCTCAACGGTATTTTGAATGCCCTGTTTAAGCGTAAGATTGATGCGAAGTATGAGGGCTATGTCCATTTAGCCGGGCTGGCCATGCTCATGGGCCTTATGCTGGTAGTCACCTTCAGTGACATTGGAAAATTGTTTGGAAAATAAGGAAGGGGGAGTCCCTGTGACAAAACAGATCCAGGTGGGCGGCGTGGCCGTGGGCGGCGGCGCGCCGGTATCCATTCAGTCCATGACCAATACCCGTACCGACGATGTGGAGGCTACCCTAAGCCAGATCCGTGCCCTGGCTGCCGCCGGATGTGACATTGTCCGGGTGGCTGTGCCCGACATGGCCGCCGCCCGTGCGGTGGGCAAGATCAAGGAACAGTGTCCCATTCCCCTGGTGGTGGACATCCACTTTGACTATAAATTGGCCCTGGAGGCCATTGCGGCCGGGGCGGACAAGGTGCGCATTAACCCCGGCAATATCGGTGGGGAGGACCGGGTGAAGGCGGTGGCCGACGCCTGCCGTCAAAAGAATATCCCCATCCGCATCGGGGTCAACGGCGGTTCCCTGGAAAAGCCCCTGCTGGCCAAATACGGCGAGGTATGCCCCGAGGCCATGGTGGAATCCGCCTTTGGCCATATCAAGCTGCTCAATAAGTTTGACTTTGACGATATCTGTGTGTCGTTGAAATCGTCCAGCGTGCCTATGACTATGAAGGCCTATCAAATCATGGTACAGGAAAGCAATTATCCTTTACATATCGGAGTGACCGAGGCGGGCACGGTCCGTATGGGGACCCTTAAGTCTGCCGTGGGCATCGGAGGGCTTCTGGCCCTGGGCATCGGCGACACCATGCGGGTGTCCCTGTCCGCTGACCCAGTGGAGGAGGTATACGCCGCACGGGATATTCTGAAGGCGGCGGGCATCCGCCGGGAGGGGGCGGAGCTGGTGTCCTGCCCCACCTGCGGGCGCACCCGCATTGACCTCATTGCTCTGGCCGGAGAGGTGGAGCAGCGCCTGAAGTCGGTGGACAAGCCCATTACCGTGGCGGTCATGGGCTGTGCCGTCAACGGTCCCGGCGAGGCTTCCGCCGCCGACTGCGGCATTGCCGGCGGCGTGGGGGAGGGGCTGCTCTTTAAAAAGGGTGAAATCATCAAGAAGGTCCCCCAGGACAAGCTGGTGGATGAGCTCTTTGCCCTTATTGAAACCTTGTGATCCCTTGGAACCAATTCAGGTGAATTTTTGTACTGCGTTTACGAAACAGTGGCTATGCCACTGTTTCGGCATTTAGGAGAGTTACCATCATGTCCAGGAAAATCCCATTTTTAGAAATGTTTGCCGCCCTGCGCCAGTGGACGGAGCTGTCCGCTGGAGTGGAGGGCTGGTTCATTGTGTCTGCCGCCATTGATAAGCGCAGCCGCAGCGCCAAGATTCTGGTGGAGGGGATCCAGGGAGCAGGCCCTAACCTGATTGCCCAGGCGGAGGAAGCCGTGTGCCGGTGCTACGGGCTGAACAGCGTGAAAATTCAGGCTGCACCGGCGCAAGGACAGCCGTCCCATGCCCCCCAGGCGGAGGGAGAGAAGGCCCAGTCGGCGGACAAGGCCCAGCAGCCTGCTCCCAAAGCGGAGGAAAAGAAGGCGGAGGAGGACCCCTTTGCCCGCACCGAGGCCATCCGCCGGGCGGCCATGAAAAAGAGCGCCCACCCTGCCGCCGCCCCTGCGCCTGCCAAGGGAGGCGGGGGAAAGAGCCAGGGGAAAGCTATTTTCGGCCGTCCCATCACCAAGGCTACTACGCCCATTGAAGAATTGGAACTGGACATGGGCATGGTAGTGGTGGAGGGTGACGTGTTCGCCGTGGACAACCGGGAGCTGAAAAAGCGCAACTCCTGGGTGGTGGCCTTTGACATTACCGACTACACCGGCTCCATCCGGGTGAGCAAGTTCTTCCCCCAGGCAGAGGAGGCCAAGCCCCTGGTGGATGGAGTGAAGAGCGGTATGCACCTGAAAATCCAGGGGCGGCTGAACCTGGACCGCTTCTATGGGGACATGGTGCTGGAGCCCACCGCCGTCACTACGGCGGAGAAGAAGATGAAGGAGGACACCGCCCCGGAAAAGCGGGTGGAGCTTCATCTGCATACCACCATGTCCTCCATGGACGCCCTCACCGCTGTGGGGCCCAAGCTGGGGCCGGACAAGAACGTGGTGAAGCGGGCCCAGGCCTGGGGGCACAAGGCTATCGCCATCACCGACCACGGCGTGGCCCAGTCCTTCCCCGATGCCTGGCACTCGGCCAAGAATATCAAGCTTCTTTACGGGGTGGAGGCCTATTTTATCAACGATGTGGATGACCGGGTGGTGGTCCACGGGGAGACGGATGCCGCCTTTGACGACGAAATCGTCTGCTTTGACATTGAGACCACGGGCCTCAATAAAAAATACGAGGTCATCATTGAGATCGGCGCAGTGGTGCTGAAAAACGGGGAGATCACCGAGACCTTCAATACCTTTGTCTCCCCAGGGCGGCTGCTGTCCCCGGAGATCGTCCGCCTCACCGGCATTACCGATGAGATGCTGGAGGGGGCCCCCTCCCAGAAGGAGGCCCTGGAGGCCTTCCTGGCCTTTGCCGGGGACCGGCCTCTGGCTGCCCACAACGCCGAATTTGATATGGGCTTTATTGCAGCGGGCTGCCGGAAATACGGCTTACCCTTCCATAACCCCTCGGTGGACAGCCTGATCCTGGCCCAGAACCTGCTGCCCGATCTGGGCAAGTACAAGCTGGACATTGTGGCCGACCACCTGAAGCTGCCCGCCTTCAATCATCACCGGGCCAGTGACGACGCGGCCACCGTGGCCTATATGCTGCCTCCCTTTTTCCAGATGATGGAGGAGCTGGGGCTGCATAAGCTCAGCGATATCAACCCCTATATGCCAAAGCTGCGCAAGGGCGGCAAAGCCCGCCGCCAGCCCAAGCACCTGATCGTCCTGGCCAAGAACCAGACGGGACTTCGAAATCTCTACAAGCTTATTTCCTTGTCCCATTTGGAGCATTTTAAGCGTGTTCCCACCATGCCGAAGTCCCTCATCAATGAGAACCGGGAGGGCCTGATCATCGGCTCAGCCTGTGAGGCGGGAGAGCTCTTTAAAGCCGTGGTGGACGGCAAAAACTGGGAGGAGCTCAAGCGCATTGCCTCCTGGTATGACTATCTGGAGATCCAGCCCATCTGCAACAATCTGTTCATGCTCCGCAAGGGCATGGTAAAGGACGAGGAAGAGCTGCGGGAGTTTAACCGCACCATCGTCCGGCTGGGAGAGGAGCTGGGCAAGCCCGTGTGCGCCACGGGAGACGTCCACTTCCTGGACCCGGAGGACGAGATTTACCGGCATATCCTCCTGGCCTCCAAGGGCTTTGAGGATGCGGACGAGCCCCTGCCCATCTACTTCAAAACCACCGATGAGATGCTTCGGGAGTTTTCCTACCTGGGTAAGGAAAAGGCCTATGAGGTGGTGGTGAAGAATACCAACCTCATTGCCGACTGGTGCGATCCCATCGAGCCCCTGCCCCAGGGCCTGTTTGCCCCCAAGCTGGAGGATTCCGACGGGGAGCTCAAGCGCCTGGTGTGGGGGAAAGCCCATGAACTTTACGGGGAGGAGCCGCCTCAGATCGTGGTGGACCGCATCAACGTGGAGCTGGGCGATATCATCCGGTGTAAGTACGACGTCATCTACATGTCCGCCCAGAAGCTGGTGCAGAACTCCTTGGAGCATGGCTACCTGGTGGGCTCCCGTGGCTCGGTGGGCTCCTCGCTGGTGGCCTTCATGTCGGGCATTACGGAAGTAAATTCCCTGCCCGCCCACTACCGCTGTCCCAACTGCAAGCACACGGACTTTGACTACGCCCAGGACCCCGCCCACCCCTACGGCTGCGGGGCAGACATGCCCGATGCCAACTGTCCCATCTGCGGGGCCAAATATGTGAAGGACGGCTTCAACATCCCCTTCGAAACCTTCCTGGGCTTCGGCGGCGACAAGGTGCCCGATATCGACCTGAACTTCTCCGGCGAGTACCAGTCCAGCGCCCACCGGTATACCTTTGAGCTGTTCGGCCAGACCCACGTGTTCCGGGCGGGTACCATCGGCACCGTGGCGGAAAAGACCGCCTTCGGCTACGTGAAGAAGTATCTGGAGGAGAAGGGAAAGACCGTCTCCAAAGCGGAGGAGAACCGCCTGGCCATCGGCTGTACCGGGGTGAAGCGCACCACGGGCCAGCACCCCGGCGGCATGGTGGTCATCCCCCAGGACAAGGAGATCTATGATTTCTGTCCCGTCCAGCACCCCGCCGATGACCCCAACAGCGACATCATCACCACCCACTTTGAATACCACTCCATGGAGAGTAACCTGCTGAAGCTGGACATGCTGGGACACGATGATCCCACCATGATCCGTATGCTGGAGGACCTTACCGGGGTGAACGCCCGCACGGAAATTCCTCTGGATGACAAGGACACCATGTCCATTTTCCAGTCCTCCAAGGTGCTGGGGTATGAGAACGACAAGATCCTGGGCCCCACAGGAGGCACCGCCATCCCGGAGTTCGGCACCACCTTCGTCCGGGGCATGTTGGAAGACACCCAGCCCAACCAGTTCGATATTTTGGTGCGCCTGTCCGGCTTCTCCCACGGGACCGATGTGTGGCTGGGCAACGCCAAGGACCTCATTACCTCCGGCACCGCCAAGGTCAGCGAGGCCATCGGCTGCCGTGACGACATCATGCTGTTTTTGATCTCCAAGGGCATGGAGCCCAAGCGCTCCTTCAAGATCATGGAGGCAGTGCGTAAGGGCCGGGGACTTCCCGAGGGGGCGGAGGACGAGATGCGCGAGCACGGGGTACCTGAGTGGTACATCGGCTCCTGTAAGAAGATCGCCTACCTGTTCCCGAAGGCCCACGCGGTGGCCTATGTGATGATGGCCTTCCGCATCGCCTGGTTCAAGGTCCACCGGCCCCTGGCTTTCTATGCGGCCTACTTCTCCATCCGGGCCAAAGCCTTCGACCAGGAATTCATGTGCCACGGCATGGATGTGTGCCAGCGGAAGATGCGGGAGATCATCGCCAAGGATAAGGAGGCCTCCGCTGTGGAGCAGGACATGCTCACCACGCTGGAGGTGTGCTACGAGTTCTATCTCCGGGGCTTTACCTTCGCCCGGATGGATTTGTACCGCTCCCAGGCCATCAACTTCGCCGTGGACGAGGAGGCAAAGGCCCTGATCCCGCCCTTTGTGTCGGTGGCCGGTCTGGGAGAGACCGCGGCCATCTCTCTGGCGGAGCAGTGCAAGGGACGGCGCTTTATCTCCATTGAGGAGGTCTCTGCCGCCTGTCCCAAGGTTTCTAAAACCCATATCGACAAGCTCACCGAGGCTGGGGCGTTCGGCGACCTGCCCCAGACCAGCCAGATGGATTTGTTTTCCATGCTGGGTTAAGACGGGAGCAGGGGCAGCAGCCTGCCCCGGACCAGCCAGATGGCTCTGTTTTCCGTACTGCAAAAATGAATCGGGAGAGCCGTTGTCCAGCGTTGAGCTCATCAGCCGGACCCCACGGGGTCCGGCTGTCGTTTTTTTCAGAAAAAAGAAAAAGAAAATTCACAAGAGAGCTCTTGACTGGGCAGAGGGAAATGGGTAAAGTATGGATGTTAAATCGTTGTAAAGGATTTCCTGGGCTGCCTATGATGGGGGGCCGGGTTTTCCATGCAGTCCGGAGGTTTTATATGTCTTACCATGGAAAACGGGCCTATGGCCGCAACCGGGAGATGGAACCCTTTCAGACCCTGGGGCGGGTGCTGTTGTTCCCGTTGCTGATCCTGTACCTGGAGCTGGTACTCCACATTTATATGAAGCTGTCTCTGAGCTATCTCCCGGTCTATCTGGTGTTCAGCGTGGCGGGAGGGCTGTTTTGCGCGGCCTTCACCCTTCCCTGGCACCGCCGGGCCAACGGGATTGTGACCAGAGTGCTGGCCGTACTCATCAGCCTGGTCTATATCGTGGAGATCATCGCCAAAAAGATTCTCCAGTCCTACTATCCCTTCAGCACCCTGGGATTAGCAGCGGGCAACCGGCTGACGGACTATTCCGAGGTCGTTGTGTCCACCATTCTTTCCAGCATCCCCATCATTCTCCTGGTGATGCTGCCCAGCGTGCTCATCTGTGTGCTGGGTGGGAGATTTCTGGGCTTCGAGCGCTTTGATATCCGCTTTGCCGGACTGGTGCTGGCGGCAGCAGCCGTTTTCCATGTGGCGGGCCTGGGGGTGATCCACCTGCCCTGGAAAGGGGACTTGACCCCCAAGCAGCTCTACCAGGTGGACACCAATCTGGATGACCAGGTGGAGCAGCTGGGCATGTGGACCATGCTCCGCTTAGACCTGAAGCATATGGTGATCAAGCCCAGCCGAAGCCTGGACGCGGACTTCAGCGGCCTGGGTGACCTGGGCGGGAGCGGGAGCTCCTCCTCTTCCGGAGGGGACATGTCCCAGGAAGAGAAGCCGGTCATCGACACCTCCCCCAACGTGATGGATGTGGACCTGACGCAGCTCGCCCAGAGTACCGATAACAGCGACATCCAGTGGCTGTGTAACTACTTCAACAGCGTGACCCCCACCAAAAAGAACGAATACACCGGCATGTTCGAGGGGTACAATGTGATCTTTTTTACCCTGGAGGGATTTTCCAGCTACGCCATTGATCCGGAGCTCACGCCCACCCTCTATAAAATGGTGAACGAGGGCTTTGTATTCCATAACTTCTATACCCCCCTCCACTTTACCAGTACCTCGGGCGGAGAGTGCCAGAACCTGCTGGGCCTCTATCCCAAAAACGGGAATCCTGCGACGGTGCCTCACACCGGAGAGCTGGGCACCAACCTCTATTTCTCTCTGGCCCAACAGCTGGGCCGTGAGGGCTACCTGGTCCAGGGCTACCACGCCAACTCCAATATGTATGACCGGGATCTGTCCCATCCCAATCTGGGCTATGACTGGCACCAGTTTGGTGTCAGCCAGGAGGAGCAGGAGACAGAGCGGGCGCGGGGCAAGCTGAGCAATTTTGATGGCCTGGAGCTCAATGACAGCGGAAAGCTCCTCTGGCCCCAGCGGGACAGCTATGCCATTGAGGCCAGCATTGACAACTACGTGAACAGCGACCAGCCCTTCCATGTCTACTACCTGACCATCAGCGGCCACATGCCCTATTCCGATAACCGGATCGTGTCCCCCTACCGGGACATCGTCCGGGCTCTGCCCTACAGCGAGACCACCCAGAACTACATTGCCACCGCCATGGAGGTGGATAAGGCCATGGAGACTCTGATTGAGAAGCTGGACCAGGCGGGCAAGCTGGACAATACCCTCATTGTGGCCGCCCCGGACCATATTCCCTATTTTGACGTAGCCACTCTGGAGGAGCTGGCAGGGGAGAAGTTCGGCAGCTCCGATGACCTGGAATATTTGAAGGAAGGGAGCCTCAACTTTGAGGTGTACAAAAATTCCCTGATCATGTGGTCGGCCAGCATGGAGGAGCCTGTCCAGGTGGATAAGGTGGTCGGTCAGGTGGACATCCTGCCCACCCTGTCGAACCTGCTGGGCCTGGAGTACGATTCCAGGATGATGGCGGGCAAGGATGCCCTGTCTGACCAGGAGGGCCTGGTGATCTTCTCTTCCCAGTGCTGGAAGTCTGACCGGGGCTTCTACAACCGTTATACCAGAGAGTTCACCCCGGCCGCCGGGGTCACGATGACCGCCGAGGAGCAGGAGAGCTACGTCTCCACCATGAAAAAGCTGGTGCAGTACCAGCTGGAATGCACGAACATGATCGTGGAAAATGATTTTTATAACTATGTATTCGGCGGCGGTTCCTGATTGATTTTTCGGCGTGATTATGGAATCATAATAACTGGGAATGCGGGGAAATCTAATTTGGCCCCCCGCGGAAAGGAGTGTTTCCTATGAGCTTTGATCCCTATGAATTTGACCGCAGCTATGACAGAAATGTGCCTGAGACTCTGGGCCAGTATACCGCCAAGACCTTCCTTTGGATGATGGTGGGCCTGCTGGTGAGCTTTGGCGTGGGCATTGTAAGCTGGAGCACCGACCTGACCTGGATCATGTACCGGGATATTCCGGGCTTTCACCTCATCTTGCTGGTGGGCACCCTGATCATCTCCTTTACCATGGTGGGCCGGATTGAGAGAATGTCCGTGGGGACGGCCATTACCCTGTTCCTGGTGTTTTCCGCTCTGTTCGGCTTTGATGTATCCCTTTTCATGTATGCCTATCAGATCGAGAGCATCCTGCTGGTTTTCCTGGTCACCGCCCTCTACTTTGGGGCTCTGGCGGCCTATGGTTTTCTGACCCGGAGCAATTTGTCCTTCCTGCGTCCCATTCTCCTTTTTGGCCTGGTGTTCCTCGTCATCTTTTATTTCCTGTCTCTGTTTATTCCGGGGCTGATGGCCTTTGACCGGCTGATTTCCATGGGAGCCATCGCCATCTTCCTGGCCTACACTGCCTACGACACCCAGCGCATCAGGGACTACTACAACTACTATGCGGGTTATCCCGATATGCTGGCGAAGGCATCCATTTTTTCCGCCCTGCAGCTGTATCTGGATTTTCTGAATCTCTTTGTCCGGCTTTTGAGCATTCTGGGCCGGCGCCGCAATTGATGCAACAAACCATCTCCGCCGGGGAAGCGCAGCGCTTCCCCGGCTTTTTTATGCCGGTGTCGCGGAGGCAGGCGGGCGCATAAGATGGGGCGGGAGGGGAGCCCAACGGGTTCCTGCGCCCAAGTTCTGCGCGACGGCCCCGAGCCGTCCCGGGAAAGGAACGAACCAATGCTCTATTATCTCATTGTATGCCGCTCGCTGACCTATGCCCAGCGTACGGCGGCCGCCCTGGAGCGCGCGGGGATTACCACCCGTGTGCTGCGCTCCCCCAAGAGCATTTCCGGGGAGGGGTGCAGCCATTCGGTAAAAATTTCCCAACGCTCTTTGCCCGACGCCCTGCGGATCCTCCAGCGGGTGGGGCTGTCCCCAAAGCGCATCTATATCACCGCCGGAAACGGCAGCTACCAGGAGGTGGAACTGTGATTTATCTGGACAGTGCTGCCACTACCCTGCAAAAGCCTGCCAGCGTGGCCCGTGCGACCGCCTGGGCCATCAACCATCTGGCCAGCCCCGGACGGGGAGGACACCGGCCTGCCATGGCTGCGGCGGATACCGCCTTTGCCTGTCGGGAGGAAGCGGCCGCTCTCTTTCATGTGTCGGAACCGGAGCAGGTGGTCTTTACCTTCAACGCCACCCACGGGCTGAATATTGCGCTTCACACCCTGGTCAAGCCGGGCAGCCGGGTGGTCATCTCCGGCTATGAACACAACGCTGTGACACGGCCCCTCCATGCCATCCCCAATGTGGAGATCCGGGTGGCCAGAAGCCCGCTGTTTGACCGGGCGGCCGCCCTGGAGGCCTTCCGCCAGGCATTGGACCAGGGGGCGGACGTGGCCGTGTGCACCCACGTGTCCAATGTTTTTGGTTTTATCCTCCCGGTGGAAGAGATTGCCGTACTCTGCCGTGACCGGGCAATCCCTCTCATTGTAGACGCCTCCCAATCGGCGGGGTGCCTGCCCCTGGACTTTGAGGCCCTGGGGGCAGCTTTCGTAGCCATGCCGGGACACAAGGGGCTCTATGGTCCCCAGGGGACGGGGCTTCTGTTGTGCGGCATGGAGCCGGACCCCCTGCTGGCAGGGGGGACAGGGAGTGAATCCAGGCTGCAGTCCATGCCCGCTTTTCTCCCGGACCGTTTGGAGGCGGGGACCCACAATATCGCGGGGATCGCCGGACTTTTGGAGGGACTGCGGTTTGTACGCCGGCGCGGGGTGGAAAACATTGCCGCCCAGGAGAGCCTGCTGGCCCGCCGGCTGGGGGAAGGACTGAGAGAAATTCCCGGTTCTCAGGTTTTTTTGGCCCAGGACCCCATGGATCAGTCTGGAGTGGTGTCCTTCCAGCTGGAGCATTGGGACTGTGAAGCTCTGGGAGAAGCGCTTGGAAAGCGGGGGTTTGCCCTGCGGGCGGGGCTTCACTGTGCCCCCCTGGCCCACGAGAGTGCGGGAACTCTGGAGCAAGGCACCGTCCGGGCGGGGCTTTCTGTGTTCAACACCCACCGGGAGGTGGAGCAATTCCTCCGGACTTTGGGCAGGTTGGCAGAGAGAGGAGAGGACCCCGCTTGATGGCCCTGCAGTCACACACCGCGGTTTTCCCCCATCCTCTTGCAGGAGGATGGGGGATTTTCTATAAAAATTTATAAAATTTTCATTTTGCCTTCCCTCTTTCGTGTTGCCATTAGGACGGGAATATCGTATAATGACATGATGAAGAATTTTGTACCTAAGGAGGGAGCCTCATGGCTGAGATGATCCAGAGGATTTTTCAGGGTTATTTCCCTTTGATCCGTATCCAGCTGGCCGACCTGCTAGACATCGCCATTATGACAGGGGTCATCTATAAGCTTTTGTGGATGCTGCGTAAGACAAGCTCCGGCCGAGTCCTGCGAGGCATTTTGATGCTGCTGCTTGCGATGGTGGCTTCCTCTGCGATCTCCCTGACCGCAACCAGCTTCCTGCTCAAGCAGGTGGTGGAGCTGGGTGTGTTGGTGCTGGTCATTTTGTTCCAGCCGGAGATCCGCCGCTTTTTGGAGCGGATGGGCAGCGGAGGTCTGGGCCTGGTCTTTGCTTCCAGCAGAGAGCCGGGGGCCGAGCTGGAGACTGCCATCCAGCAGACCACCGAGGCATACAGCGACATGTCCCGAGACAAGGTAGGGGCCCTGATGGTCTTTGAGCGGCAGAACATGCTGGACGATGTGATCAAGACCGGTACGGCTCTGGACTGCGGGGTGTCCAGCGAGCTTTTGAAAAATATTTTCTGGAACAAGGCGCCCCTCCACGACGGGGCGGTCATTGTCCGCAATGGCAGAATTGTGGGAGCGGGCTGTATGCTTCCCCTGTCGGGCAATGTGAACCTCAGCCGGGATCTGGGAATGCGCCACCGGGCGGGCATCGGTATGAGCGAGCACTCGGATGCGGTGGTAGTGATCGTCTCGGAGGAGACAGGCTCTATTTCTGCGGCCGTGGGCGGCATGCTCAAACGGCACCTGGCCCCGGAGACCCTGGAGCGCCTTTTGCGCAACGAGCTGCTCAACGACAACGACAAGGAAAAGAAAAGCAGCCAGATCCCCCTGCTGGGCCAGATCTTCGGCGGACGGAAGGAGGGTGACCGGGAATGATGGAACGGCTGCATGACAGCAAGTGGGTTTATATCCTGCTGTCCCTTCTGCTGGCGGTGATGTTCTGGATGTATGTTCGCCTGGAGGTGGACCCAGAGGACAGCACCACCATTCATAACGTGCCCATCGAGCTCACCGGAACCAATGTGCTCACCGGACAGGGGCTGACGGTCACCGGGATTTCCACGGAGACGGTGGATCTTCGTGTTTCCGCCACGGTGAGTGTCATTGACAACCTGATCCGCTACCGGGACGACATCTATATCCCTCTGGACGTATCCCGTCTGACAGAGGGGGAGAACCGTCTGACCTACCAGCCCAAATGGCCGGAGAATTTCAACACCAGCGACGTGGTGCTTCAAGGTAAGGACCCTGGGACCATTACGGTGACAGTGGGCAAGCTCTATACCAGCACCTTCAACGTGGATTTCCGCCTGAACGGCCAGGTGGCCGAAGGCTATCAGATGGGCACCCCCACCATTGAGCCCACCACTGTGACGGTGAGTGGTTCGGCGGAGGAGGTCAGCAAGGTGGCAAAGGTGGTGGCGGTGCTGGAAAACGAGAATCTGGACCAGCGCTTTACCGGAGACCTGCCCCTGACCCTGTTGGACAGCCAGGGCAATCCCCTCACAGACCTCAATGTGACCCTCAGCTCGGACACCGCCTATGTGGTGGTACCTGTGGTGGTGGAGAAGGAAGTGAAGCTTGCGGTCAACTTCCAGAATGGCGGCGGAGCCACCATTGACGACATCACCTATGACATCGACCCCAAGACCATCACGGTCTCGGGGGAGGAGAGCGATATCAAAAACCTCACCGAGCTGTCCATCGGCAGCATTGACCTGGCCAAGGTGGTGGGAACCAACACCTTTACGTTCCCCATCTCCCTGGACCCCAGCCTGGAGAATGTGAGCGGAGAGACGGAGGCCACGGTGACGGTCACGGTCAAGGGGCTGGATACCAAAGTATTCACAGTGGACAACATCTCTGTGCTCCAGCCCGCCAACGGCTACAGCGCCGTAGCGGTGACCCAGGAAAAACAGGTGACCGTCCGGGGCAAGACCGAGGACCTGAATGAAATTGATGCCAGTCAGCTGCGGATCGTGGCAGATCTGACCGATTTTACTACCACAGGGCAGATCTCCGTCCCGGTCCGGGTCTATTTGGATACCAACCGCTCGGTAGGGGTCATCGGAGAATATACCATTGTGGTGGATATCAGCCGGTAAAACCGGAGCTGTCCCAAGTTTTGGAGGAAAAAACCATGGTTCAAAACGCGATTGTAAAGAAAATTGTCCGGGATGGAGTGGCGGAGGTCTCTCTGCTGCGCCAGATGGAGTGCGGGCTGCACTGCGACGGAGCCTGTGCCGGCTGTACCGCAAAGCCGCCCCAGGAAATTCTGGCCCTGGCCACTAACCCCATTGGGGCGCAGCCGGGGGATTTGGTGGAGGTGGAGCCCTCTGTGGGCCACAACATTGGGACCTCGGTCGTGGTCTTTCTGCTCCCCTGTGTGGGGCTGGGTGCTGGCTATGTGCTGGGACAGGCTCTGCTGAACCTTGGGGAGCTGGCCGCCATGGGGACAGCCGTACTGGGGTTGGCTGTGGGCTTTGTCCCTGCCTTCCTCCTGAACCGCTCCATGACCCGCAGTACCGCCCCGGAATTTTCGATTTTGAAGCATATCCGGTGAGGAACACGGCGTGTTTGGTTATGTACGTCCCTACCGCCCGGAGCTGAAGTGTAAGGATTTTGACCTTTACAGGGCTACCTATTGCGGGCTATGCCGCTGCCTGCGCAGGCGCTATGGCCTGATCGCCCCCATGTTTTTGAATTTTGACTTCACCTTCCTGGCCCTGGTGCTGTGGGAGGGGGAGGAGCGCTGGGAGCCCTGCCGGGGGCGGTGCCACGCCAATCCTCTGGTGAAAAAGACCATGTGCGTGCAGAGCCCGGCCTTGGAGCTGGCCGCGGATGAGAGCGTGGTGCTTGCCTGGTGGAAGCTGCGGGACAGCGTGAAGGATGAGGGCTTTTTCGGAGGGCTGCCTGCACGGGGGCTGTCGCTGCTGCTGGGGCGGGCCTATGGAAAGGCAGCCCGGCGCGTGCCCGATTTTGACCGGGGAGTAAAGGTGTGCCTGGAGGAGCTGGAGAAGCTGGAGCAGGAGCGCTGCCCTTCGCTGGACCGGACCGCGGATACCTTTGCGCGACTGCTTCAGTCCGCTGCACCCGCGCAGGGAGAGCAGGGGCGGATCCTGGGGCAGTTGCTCTACCACCTGGGCCGGTGGATTTACCTGGCCGACGCGCGGGATGATTTATCAGAGGATCAGGCGTCCGGGCGCTATAATCCTGTAGCTGCGCGCTATGGTCCCTCCGGGGACGACAAGTCCCTGGCCCTGACCATGGACCAGTCCCTGGGGCAGATGGGGGCCGCGCTCCAGCTGGGGGAGTTTGGCTGCCGGAAGGCCCTTTTGGAAAATATGATCTACCTGGGCTTACCTTTGGTACAGCGGGCTGTCTTTGACGGCAGCTGGGCCCAGATCAAAAAACAAAAGATATGGAGACACGACACATGAGAGATCCGTACAGCGTCCTTGGGGTGAGCCCAAACGCCAGCGACGAGGAGGTCAAAAAGGCCTATCGGGAGCTGGCCAGAAAGTACCATCCAGACAACTACCAGAACAATCCTCTGGCCGACCTGGCTGAGGAGAAGATGAAGGAGATCAACGAGGCCTACGATACCATTACCAAGCAGCGCTCCGGCGGGGGCGGGTATCAGAGCTCCCAGAGCTACGGGGGCGGCTATCAGCAGAGCTATTCCTCCAACAATTCCACCTATGCACGGGTGCGCAGCATGATCAACGGCGGCGATCTGGCAGGTGCGGAGCGGCTTTTGTTCGAGGTCAACCAGCGGGATGGCGAGTGGTACTTCCTCAGCGGAAGCATCGCCTACCGGAAGGGCTGGATGGACGAGGCCATGCAGAACTATTCCCGTGCTGTCCAGATGGACCCCAATAACATGGAGTACCGTCAGGCTCTGGCCATTATGCAGCGTGGGGCGGGCGGCTACCGCCCCGCCGGCTACGGCGGAGGAATGGACAGCCTGGACTGCTGTACCACCATGCTCTGCCTCAACTGCCTGTGCGGCGGAGGACACTGCTAAATGGGCGGGCAAGTTCCCGGCCGGGCAGGGAAAACCGCCCTGGGAGGGGTTTTGGCAGCGGGAGCACTGGTCATGCTGTGGCTGGCCTGTGTGGCGCCCTCGGGCCGCCTGGGGCTCACTGCCGTTGGCGGGCTGTTCCCCATGGCTGCCACCTTGGCCGCGGGCCGCGGGGCCGGCTATTTGTGCTGGGGTGCCGCGAGCCTGTTGGGGCTGGTGATGCTCCCGGACAAGGGTGTGGCGCTGCTCTTCCTGACCTTCTTCGGCCTCTATCCTGTGGTGAAGGAGCGGGTGGAGAGCCTGCGAAAGCTGCCTCTGGAGTGGGTGCTGAAGCTGGGCTATTTCAATGTGGTCCTGACGCTGGGCTGGTTTGTCCTGCGCAGTCTCTTTCTCCCCAACCCGCCCCCGTGGCTGGGGGAGAATGTCTTGCTTCTCTATGGAGCGGGAAATGTGGTGTTTGTGATCTATGATGTGGGTCTGTCCCGGCTGATCGCCATGCTGGGAGCCCGGCTGCGGTCGGGACGTCGGGGCTGACCGAGAGAGTTTAAAGGAGCGTGACCCATTTGGTCAAGAGTATGACTGGCTACGGCCGGGCGGAGGAGACGGTAAACGGCTGCACCATTACGGTAGAGCTGCGTTCTGTCAACAACCGCTATCTGGACTGTAATGTCCGTATTCCCCGGCTCTACCTCTTTGCCGAGGATGCCATCAAAAGCCGGGTGCAGAGCACCATTTCCCGGGGAAAGGTAGATGTGTTCGTCACCCTGGACAGTACCGGAGCAGAGAAGGTACAGGTATCGGTGAACAAGGCGGTGGCTGACGGCTACTATGCCGCCCTGAAACAGCTGGCGGCGGACTATGGCCTGTCCGATGACATCTCCGTCTCTCTGCTGTCCCGGTTCCCCGACGTGCTGTTGGCGGAAAAGGCAGAGGAGGACGTGGAGCAGATGGCAAAGGACATCTGCACGGTGCTGGACCGGGCTTTGAGCGATTTTGATGCTATGCGCACCAAGGAAGGGAGCCGGCTGAAGGAGGACATCCTCTCGCGGGCTGCTGCCATCGAGGAAAAGGTGGCTCTGGTGGAGGAGCGTTCCCCCCAGACGGTGGCGGAGTACCGCGCCAAGCTGGAGGCCCGGATGAACGAGGTCCTCTCCAACACCCAGCTGGACCCCGCCCGCATCCTGACCGAGGCAGCCATCTTTGCCGACAAGGTGGCGGTGGACGAGGAGACCGTGCGCCTGCGCAGCCACATTGACCAGCTGCGGGAGATGCTCTCCAAGGGCGGCGCTACCGGCCGGAAGCTGGACTTCCTCATTCAGGAGTTCAACCGGGAGGCCAACACCATTGGCTCAAAGTGCAGCGACATCGACATTGCCCGCCAGGAGGTGGACATCAAGGCAGAGATCGAGAAAATCCGCGAGCAGGTCCAGAACATCGAGTAAGGAGGGCTGGGCGTGAAGCTCATTGATATCGGATTTGGAAACCTGGTGTCTGCCGGGCGGCTGATCGCTGTGGTCAGCCCCGACTCCGCCCCCATCAAGCGTATGGTCCAGGAGGCCAGAGACCGGGGGCAGCTGGTAGATGCCACTTACGGCCGCAAGACACAGGCGGTGCTTATTTTGGACAACGACCATCTGGTGCTGTCCGCCCTCACACCGGACGTGATTTCGGAACGGGTGTCAGGGACGGACAGGAAGGAGGAACCATGCTGAAACAGAAAGAGAGGGGCCAGCTCATCGTGCTCTCCGGCCCTTCCGGTGTGGGAAAGAGTACGGTGATCGCTGAGCTGTTCAGCCAGCGCGACAACATCCACTTCTCCGTCTCCTATACCACCCGGCAGCCACGGGTAGGGGAGCAGGACGGGGTGAACTACAATTTTGTCTCCCGAGAGGAGTTTGAAGGGATGATCCAGCGTGACGAGCTGCTGGAGTATGCCGAGTATGTGGATAACTACTACGGCACTTCCCTGAAAGCCATTGAGAAGCAGCTGAGCCAGGGCGTGGATGTGCTTTTGGACATCGAGGTCCAGGGGGCGGCCAAGGTCCGTTCCCGCTGCCCGGACGCCCTGTTCATCTTTATTATTCCTCCCTCCTTTGAGGAGCTTTCCCGCCGCCTCCACGGTCGGAACACCGACAGCGAAGAGGTCATCGCGGGCCGCCTGGAAAAGGCAAAGATCGAGTTCCGGGAGATCCCCAACTACGACTATCTGGTGATCAACGACAAGGTGTCCCACGCGGTGGCGGAGATCGAGGCCATCCTCACCGCGGCTGAGTGCCGGGTAGAAAACCGGACCTCCATTTTGGCCCAATTTGCCTAATGATGGAAATTGAAACGAGAAGGAGTTTTTTGTTATGATGCTCTATCCTGCTATGAAAGATCTGCTGAAGCATGTGCCCAGCCGCTATGAGCTGGTGAATGTGGTAGCCTGCCGGGCCCGGCGCATTGCCCGAGAGGCCGAGCTGGAGGGGGAGCCTCTTCAGGAGAAGCCCGTCAGCATTGCCATTCAGGAGGTAGCCGACGGCAAGCTGGAGGCGGAAGCCGCCCAGCAGGAGAACCAGACCGAGAACGAGCAGGTGTAAAAGGGAGAAAAGCAAGCGTAGGGAGAACCGCCCTTCGCTTGCTTTCCTTCCGTTTAAGGGGGCAGGGCCATGGGGCGAACAATTGCAAAAGTGGCTGTGTCCCGTGCGGTGTACGCCATCGACCGACCCTATGACTATCTGGTTCCCCCAGAGCTGGAGGATCGGCTCCAGCCGGGGATGCGGGTGCTAGTGCCCTTTGCCGCGGGGAACCGGGGTTCAGAGGGCATTGTATTGTCCATCGGGGAGGAGCCGGGGGAAGCCCGGAGCCTGAAACGCATCGAAGCGGCCCTGGACGAGGAGCCAGTGCTGGACCGCAAGGCGATCCAGCTGGCCCTTTGGATGCGGGAGCGGTACTTCTGCACGGTGTATGACTGTGTGAAAGCTATGCTGCCCGCGGGGCTCTATTTTTCCCTGCGGGACTGCGTGGCCCTGAAGCAGGGGGTGGACCGGGAAAGCGCCTACGCCGCCGCCGAAGGAAGCGCCGCCGCCCAGCGGCTGCTGGATATGCTGTGGAGCTGGGGCGGAACGGGGGACATGGAGCAGATCCGTTTGGCCTTCGGCCCCCAGGACCCCAACCCCGCCATCCGCCGCCTGACCGAGGCGGGGGTGGCCCAGGTGGAGACCAGTACCCAGCGGGGAGTGGGGGATAAAACGGAGAAGCTGGCCGTACTGGCCATTCCCGCGGAGGATGCCATGGCAATGGTGACCCCCCGGCGAAAGAGCGCTCCCCTGCGCTATGCGGTGACGGAGCTTCTGTGTACCCTGGGAGCAGCTTCTGCCAAGGAGCTGTGCTACTTTACCGGAGCCTCCATGCCCACCATCAAGTCTTTGGAAAAAAGCGGAATCCTAACTCTGGAAGCCCAGGAGGTCCTTCGCCGCCCGGTGCTGGAGGAAGTGGAGCCCGCCCCGCCGCCGGTACTTAACGAGGAGCAGCAGCGGGCCTTTGAGGGGCTTGACCAGCTGGCCGGGCAGGGGAAAGCCGCCGCGGCGCTGCTCTATGGCGTGACGGGCAGCGGCAAGACACAGGTCTATATCCGTCTGATTCAGAGCACGCTGGAACGGGGCAAAACGGCCCTGGTGTTAGTGCCGGAAATCGTTTTGACACCTCAGCTGTTAAGGATATTTGCCTCACACTTTGGAACGCAAGTTGCCCTCCTCCACAGCTCCTTGCGGGCGGGGGAGCGGTATGACGAGTGGAAGCGGATTCGCCGGGGAGAGGCCCAGGTGGTGCTGGGCACCCGGTCGGCGGTGTTCGCTCCGCTGAAAAATCTGGGCCTTATGATCCTGGACGAGGAGCAGGAGGCCAGCTACAAGTCGGAAAACGTCCCCCGGTACCATGCCAGAGATATTGCGAAGTACCGCTGTGTCCAGAATAAGGCCCTTTTGGTGCTAGGGTCAGCCACCCCGTCAGTAGAGTCCATGTACCATGCCAGGCAGGGGGACTATGCCCTGTTTGAACTGTGCCGGCGCTACAACCAGAAAGCCCTGCCCCAGGTGCTGCTGGTGGACATGAAGAAGGAGCTGCGTGCCGGGAACAACACCGACGTGAGCGGGGTACTCCGGGCGGAACTGGAGGAGAACTTCAAGCACGGGGAACAGGCCATCTTGTTTCTCAACCGCCGGGGCGCCAGCCGGATGGTGTTCTGCGGGGAGTGCGGCCAGGTGCCCGAATGCCCCCGGTGTTCGGTGAAGCTCACCTACCACTCGGCCAACGGGCGGCTCATGTGCCACCACTGCGGCCATTCCCAGCCTCTGCCACCTGCCTGTCCGGAATGCGGCGGAATTCTGAATTTCATCGGCACCGGCACCCAGCGCCTGCAGGAGGAGCTGGAGGAACTGTTTCCCTTCTGCCCGGTGCTGCGCATGGATACCGATACCGTTTCCGCCGCCCACCCCCACGAGGAGCTGTTGGACCGGTTCCAGAAGGAAAACATCCCCATTCTGGTGGGCACCCAAATGGTGGCCAAGGGGCTGGACTTTGAAAACGTCACCCTGGTCGGAGTGGTAGCGCCCGACCTGTCCCTCTATGTGGATGATTTCCGGGCGGGGGAACGCACCTTCTCTCTGCTTACCCAGGTAGTGGGCCGGGCGGGCCGGGGGGAGAAGAAGGGCCGGGCGGTGATCCAGACCTTCACCCCGGATAACGATGTGATCCGCTGTGCGGCCCGCCAGGACTATGACCAATTTTATGAGGAGGAGATCGCCCTGCGGCAGCTGCGGCGGTATCCGCCCTTTGCCGATCTGACCCTCCTCACCGCCTCCGGCGTGGAGGAGGGGGCTGTGCTGCGCTGCTGTACGCGGCTGCGCCGGAGCCTGGAGCAGGTTTTGCCCCAAGTGCCCGGCCAGTGGCAGTTACTTGGCCCGGCCCCGGCGGCCGTGGCAAAAATCAACAACCGCTACCGCTACCGCCTGACCCTCACCGGGCCGGTGGGGAGAGAGGCACGGGCCCTGCTGGCCCACTTGCTCCGGGCGGCCTATCAGGATAAAGAAAACCGGGGGGTGTCCGTCTATGTGGACGTGAACCCCTACAATAGCTGAGAAAGAGGAGAATTGATTATGGCGATCCGCACCATTTTGACCGAGGGCGATCCCGCCCTGAACAAGGTCTGCCACCCTGTGACCAAATTTGACGACAAGCTGGCCGATCTGCTGGACGATTTGAAGGAGACTTTGGCCAAAGCCAACGGCCTGGGCCTGGCTGCCCCCCAGGTGGGGATCTTGCGCCGGGCGGTCATCGTGGTGGATGACAACGGGGAGATGCTGGAGCTGGTGAATCCCGAGATCATCGACCAGAAGGGGGAACAGGACGGCCTGGAGGGCTGTCTGTCCGTGCCTGGTAAGTGGGGCTACGTAAAGCGGCCCGAGTGGGTGAAGGTAAAAGCCCAGGACCGCAGCGGCAACTGGTTTGAGGTAGATGGAAAGGACGTCACCGCCCGCTGCTTCTGCCATGAGCTGGGCCACTTGGACGGCCACCTCTATGTGGAGCTCACCGACCGGCTCTATACCAATGAGGAGCTGGATGCCATGGCCCAGGAGGACGAGGAATGAGAATCGTCTTTATGGGTACCCCTGACTTTGCTGTCCCCTCCCTGGAGGCTCTGGTCCAGGGGGGACATGAGGTCGTGGGGGTCTTCAGCCAGCCGGACAAACCGGTGGGACGGCACCAGAATAAGCTCCAGCCCACCCCGGTGAAGGTGTGCGCCCAGAGCCATGACATTCCGGTCTATCAGCCCACCACTCTGCGGGATGGGGAGGCCCTGGCCACCTTGCAGGAGCTCTCCCCGGAACTCATCGTGGTAGCGGCCTACGGACGGGTGCTGCCCGATGAGATCCTGGCCCTGCCCCCCAAGGGATGCATCAACGTCCATTCCTCCCTGCTGCCCAAATACCGGGGAGCCGCCCCCATCAACTGGGCGGTGGTCAACGGGGATCAGGAGACCGGGGTCACCATTATGGACATGGCCCATGAGCTGGATGCGGGGGATATCATTGCCCAGGTGCGTACTCCCATTGGCCCGGATGAGCTGGTGGGAGAGGTCCACGACCGGCTGGCCGCTCTGGGCGGGCAGCTGCTGGGACAGGTGGTGGAGCAGATTGCCCAGGGGACGGCCCGGAGAACTCCCCAGGACCCCGCCCTGGTCACTTACGCCCCCATGCTCTCCCGTGCGCTCAGTCCCATCGACTGGAGTCAGAGCGCCCAGAGCATTCACAATAAAATCCGGGGCCTCAATCCCTGGCCTGCCACCTCTACGGACATTTTCGGCCGTGATGTGGTGAAGGTGTTCCGCTCCCAGGTGACGGACCGGACGGCCAAAGGCACGCCCGGAACCATTCTGGGAGGAGGAAACGAGGGCATTGAGGTGCTGTGCGGAGACGGGACCGTTCTTCGGATTCTGGAGCTCCAGGCCCCCGGTGCCCGGCGGATGTCCGCCGGGGACTACCTGCGTGGTCACCCCCTGGCCTGAGACCGTTCCGGCCGGATGAGAGAGAACAAAGAAGGAGTGGAGCCTATGGATGCCAGAGAGGTTGCCCTGCTGACCCTAAACGCCTGCCAGCGGCAGGGAGGCTGGTCGGACAATATTCTGAAAAAGCAGCTGGCCCAAGCCGGTCTGGACAGCCGGGATGGGGCCCTGGCCACCCAGCTCTGCTTTGGTGTGCTCCAGAACCAATTGCTGCTGGACTTTTATCTGTCTAATTTTTCCAACCTTCCCTTAAAGCGCATGGAGGGAAAGGTGGTCCAGGCCCTGCGTCTGGGGGCCTATCAGATGCTCTTCCTGACCAAAATCCCCCACAGCGCCGCGGTGAACCGCTCGGTGGAGATGACCCGTACCCACTGCAAAAACCCACGGGCTCCGGGAATGGTCAACGCCATTTTGCGCAGCCTGGAGCGAAATCTGGACAACCTGCCCACCATCCCACAGAGGGACCCGGTGAGCTATTTGTCCGTGCTGTACTCAACCCCTGAGTGGCTTGTAAAGGAATTTCTCCTTACATTAGGAGAAGGGGAAACCGCCAAGCTTTTGGCCGCCAACAACACCCGAGCCCCCATCACCGCTATGGTAAACACCCTGAAAACAACTCCCGAGGAGCTGATGGAGGCTTTGCAGGAGGAGGGGGTAGAGGCCCAGCCCCATCCATGGATGGAAGGGTGCCTGCTTCTGTCCAAAACCGGAGACTTGGAGCGGCGGAAGGTGTTCCAGGAGGGCCTCTTTTACGTCCAGGACCCGGCTTCCCGCCTGGCCATTCAGGCCGCGGGCGTCAAGCCGGGCATGCGGGTACTGGACTGCTGTGCCGCCCCAGGGGGCAAGTCCTTTGCCGCGGCCATTGCTATGAAAAATCAGGGGGAGGTCATTTCCTGTGACCTCCATCCCCACAAGAAAAAACTCATTCAGGCGGGAGCGGACCGGCTGGGGCTGTCCGTGGTGACCCCCATGACCGCCGACGGAAAGGTGTTCCGGCCGGAGTGGGAGGGGGCCTTTGACCTGGTACTGGTGGACGCTCCCTGTTCTGGGCTGGGGGTCATCCGGAAGAAGCCGGATATCCGCTACAAGCAACCGGAACCTCTTGCGGGACTGCCTGAGATTCAGAAGGCCATCCTGGACAACGCCCAGCGGTATGTGCGCCCAGGCGGTGTGCTTCTCTACTCCACCTGTACCGTCCTGTGCCGGGAGAACGAACAGGTGGCGGCGGACTTTTTGAACCACCACCCCGATTTCAAGGGAGAAGACGTTACATTCCCTGGAACGATTGGTACTTCCGAGGGCGGCATGATGACTCTGTGGCCCCACCGCCACGGGACGGACGGCTTTTTTATCTGTAAATTAAGAAAAGGGGAGGGTACCCTTTGACTGACCTCAAATCCATGAATCTTCCCGAACTCACCGCCTGGTTCAAAGAACGGGGACAGCCCGCCTTCCGGGCCAAGCAGGTATTTAAGTGGTTCTACCGGGGAGTCACCTCCTTTGAGGAGATGAGCGACCTGCCCAAGGCCCTGCGGGAGGAGCTGACGGAGCAGTGCATCTTCACGCCGCCTAAGGTGGCCCGGAAGCAGGTCTCCGCCCAGGACGGGACCATCAAATACCTGTGGGAGCTGGGAGACGGCAACTGCGTGGAGTCGGTGCTCATGCGCTACCAGCACGGAAATACCGTGTGCATCTCCTGCCAGGTGGGGTGCCGCATGGGCTGTGCCTTCTGTGCATCCACCATTGCAGGGCGGGTGCGCAACCTGACCCCGGCGGAGATGGTGGATCAGGTGCTCTTTGCCCAAATGGACAGCGGTGCTCCCATATCCAACATTGTGCTTATGGGGATCGGAGAACCTCTGGACAATTTTGATACCGTAATGCGTTTTTTAGAGCTGGTCAATCACCCCGACGGGCTGAACATCGGCATGCGCCACATCTCCCTGTCTACCTGTGGTCTGGTAGATCAAATTGACAAACTGGCCCAGTATGGGTTACAATTAACACTATCTGTCTCCCTCCATGCCCCAGATGACGAGACCCGGTCCAAGATCATGCCGGTGAACCGCAGTGTGGGCGTGGAGAAGCTGGTGGAGACCTGCCGGCGGTATTTTGAGACCACCGGGCGGCGGATCTCCTATGAATATGCCATGATCGATGGAGTAAACGACAGCGACTGGCAGGCGGACCTGTTGGCAAAGCGCCTGCGGGGGGTACCGGCTCATGTGAACCTCATCCCCCTCAACGAGGTGGAGGAGAGTCCTCTGAAACCCAGCCGCCGGGTGGCCGCCTTCCAGAAGCGTCTGGAGAGCCATGGAATTACCGTCACGGTCCGGCGCAAGCTGGGCGGCGACATTGATGCCTCCTGTGGTCAGCTGCGGCGCAAGGCCATGAAGGAGAATGAGAGAAACAGTCCGGAATACCGGAAGAAATGAGGTTGGACGGCAATGCAGGTATGGGGTATCACCCACCGGGGCGCGGTGCGCAGCCAGAATCAGGACGCGTACGCCGCCCGGCAGTTGGAAGATGGCCGGATCATCGCCTTGGTGTGCGATGGGATGGGCGGAGCCCGTGCGGGCAACGTAGCCAGTACCATGGCCGTGGAGCTGTTTATGAAGGAGTTCCTAAACCAGGCGGGAGACACCAGGGAAGAGGAGCGTATGCAGCGGGCGGCTGCCCTTGCAAACCAGGAGATCTTCCAGCGTTCCATCCGGGAAGAGGAGTGCACCGGTATGGGGACGACCCTGGTGGCAGCCCTGGTTGGGGAGCGGGAGGCCGTCATCCTCAATGAGGGAGACAGCCGGGCCTACCACATTAACCAAGATGGCATCGTCCTCATCACACGGGACCACTCTTTGGTAGAGGATCTGGTGGAGCGGGGAGAGCTCACAAGGGAACAGGCCCGGACCCATCCCCATAAAAATCTGATCACACGGGCCTTAGGTGCCGAGCCGGTGCTGATGGCCGACTGCTTCCGCAAGGAACTGCTTGCCGGGGATTACCTGCTGCTGTGCAGCGACGGGCTGAGCAATGTGGTGGGAGAGCAGGAGATGCTCTACGAAGTCATCCACGGCGGAGAAGAAGAAACCTGCTGCCAGCGCCTGTTGGAAATTGCCCTGAATCGGGGCGCGCCGGACAATGTGACGGCGGTGCTGGTCTCCCGGTGAGCTGTTCCGGGACAGAAGTAAGAAGGAGGATATTTACCATGGATCCCTATATCGGTAAATTACTCGATAACCGTTATGAAATATTGGAACCGGTAGGGACCGGCGGTATGGCCAGGGTTTATAAGGCCCGGTGCCACCGCCTCAACCGCCTGGTAGCCATTAAAATTCTGCGGGAGGACCTGGCCCAGGACGCGGAGTTCCGCCGCCGTTTCCATGACGAATCCCAGGCGGTGGCTATGCTGTCCCACCCCAACATTGTGGCAGTCTATGATGTAAGCCGCTCCTCAGAGCTGGAGTATATCGTCATGGAGCTCATCGACGGTATCAACCTCAAGCAATACATGCAGAAAAAGGGCAACAAGCTCAATTGGCGGGAGGCCCTGTACTTTATCACTCAGATCACTAAGGCCCTGGGCCACGCCCACAGCCGGGGGATCATTCACCGGGACATCAAGCCCCACAACATTATGGTGCTCCGGGACGGCAGCGTGAAGGTGGCCGACTTTGGCATTGCACGGGTTGCCTCGGGGGGGCACAGCACCCTCACCCAGGAGGCGCTGGGATCGGTGCACTACATTTCTCCTGAGCAGGCACGGGGCAGCCACATTGACGAGCGCTCCGACCTCTACTCCGCCGGTGTGGTGCTCTATGAGATGATCACTGGCCGCCTGCCCTTTGAGGGGGACACCCCTGTGGCGGTGGCCATCCAGCATATCAATTCCATCCCGCTCTCTCCCCGGGAGATCGACCCTACCATTCCCGAGGCCCTGGAGGCCATCACCATGAAGGCCATGGCCCCCAACCCCAACAACCGCTATTCTTCCGCCGACGAGATGCTCGCCGACCTGGAGGAGTTCCGGAAAAATCCCGACGTCAACTTTGAGTACCATGTTTCCGATTTTTCCCCTGAGGCAGAGCTGGACGAGGACCGCACCCAGGTGCGTCCCATTGCCCCTTCCCACAGAAGCGGTACCCAGCGCGCGTCCTACAGCGCCCCCCGAGAGACCCGGCGGGAGCGGGAGTACCACCCCGAGGAGGAGGAGCCTGCCCGCAGAGGACCCATGTGGCCGGTGATCCTGGCGGTGGCCGGTGTGCTGCTGTTTGTGGGACTGGTATTTTTCTTCCTGTGGAATTCTGTATTTTCCGGTTTGCTGGAACCTCCCGAGACTTATTCCGTGCCGAAGCTGGTGGGGAAGATGTATGAGGACGTGAAGGACGATACCGCCCTTCTGGGTGAGCATTTTACCGTCGTTTTGGGCGACACGGTGGCCGATGATTCCGAGCCGGGTACCATCATCAAACAGGACCCGGAGGATGGGAAAAAGGTGACCGGAGAGCTGACGGAGATCACCATTACCATCAGCGGCGGACAGGAAATGATCGAAATGATCGATCTGACCAACATGGACTTCCAGACCGCCTATAATACCCTGGTGGAAATGGGACTGAAACCCCTTACGCCTGAGTACGAGTTTGATGACAAAGTCGAGGAAAACCACGTTATTTCTTACACCCCGATGAAGGGGGTGCCGCTGTCCCCAGGGGATGAGGTACAGATGGTGGTGAGCAAAGGCCCGGAGAAGAAGACCTTTGTCATGCCCAGTCTGGTGGATATGACCCTGGAGCTGGCACAGACCAACATTGACAACTGCAACCTGAGCCATGGCAGAGTGCAGGAGGCCTATGACGATACCGTCCCTGAAGGCAAGGTCATCAGCCAGTATCCCACGGCGGGCACAGAGGTGGCTGAGGGTGACGAGGTCAATCTGATCGTCAGCAAGGGCCCTGATCCCAGTACCCTGCCCCCCGAGCCTACTGAGGTGACCAAGACCATCTATGTCCCCATGCCGGGAGACGCCGAGGGTTTGGTGAATGTGCGGGTCCTGGTGGATGGAGAAGAGGTATTGAACCAGGCTCTGGATGCCACCATGTCCGCCCAGGTGCCTGTGACTGTGACGGGAACCGGAGTCAAGACCGTGACCTACTACTTCGATGGAGAGTACGGTGGCTCCATGACGGTGGATCTCACCCAGGCGGACGGCACATGAGCGAAGGAATCATTCGAAAGGCCCTCAGCGGCTTCTATTATGTGGATGACGGACAGCAGGTGATCACCTGCCGGGCACGGGGCAAGCACCGTCATGCCGGACAGTCTCCCCTGGTTGGGGACCGGGTGCGCTTCACCCCCCTGGAAGAGGGGGCTGGGGCACTGGACGAGATTTTGCCCCGGAAAAATGAATTTTACCGCCCTGCGGTGGCCAACATCGACCTTCTGGTGGTGGTGGCCGCCCAGGCGATCCCGGTGACCGACCCATACCTCATTGACCGGGTCGTGGCCATTGCCGAAAGCCGGGGATGCGACAGCCTTATCTGTGTGAACAAGTGTGATCTGGCCTCCGGAGAGGATCTGGCCCGGATCTATGAAAAGGCGGGGTTTCAAACCGTTCGCCTCAGTGCCCAGACGGGGGAGGGCGTGGAGCAGCTGCGCCAGGCTATTGCCGGGAAAGTTTGTGCCTTTACGGGAAATTCCGGCGTTGGAAAGTCCAGCCTCCTCAATGCTCTGGAGCCGGACATGGATCTGGCCACCGCTCAGGTCAGCGATAAGCTGGGGCGGGGCAGACACACGACCCGCCATGTGGAGCTGTTTCGCCTTTCCTGTGGAGCGCTGGTGGCGGATACGCCCGGCTTCTCCTCTTTTGATGTGGACCATATGGAACTGGGCCGGAAGGAGGAACTCCAGTATGCCTTCCGGGAATTTGCTCCTTACCTGGGCAAGTGCCGGTTCCAGGACTGTGCCCATTTGAAGGAGAAAGGCTGCGCTGTGTTGGAGGCGGTGGCGGCAGGAGAGATCCCCGCCACCCGGCACCAGAGCTATCTGCGCCTCTATGAAGAGGCAAAGGCGATCCCAGATTGGGAGCGAAAAGAGGATAAAAAAAGGTGATTGGAAGATCCAATCACCTTTTTTTGTTCTTTGATTGTCGGAAGCTTATACTCCGGCGGGCTTGCGGTCTTTCAGATGAATAAACCACATGACCCAGGCGGGGGCCAGGCCGCCCAGAATGTTCCCGATGGTGACGGGAATCAGGTTGTTGATGAGGAAATTGGGCAGCGTGAGAGCGGTCAGATCAATGCCCATCTCAGCGGCCAGCTGGGCATAGGCGGGAACGCTTTTGGCCATGAGACCAGCAGAGATGTAGTACATGTTGGCGACGCAGTGCTCAAATCCGCACATGACGAAGAAAGCCACAGGGAGATAGGCACAGATGATCTTGCCGGCGCTGTCCTTGGCGGACAGGGCCATAAGCACGCCCAAACATACCAGCAAGTTGCAGAAAAAGCCCAGCACCAAACCGTTCTGGAAGGGGATAGCACATTTGGCAGCGGCCACTTTCATGGTGTATACCGCCAACTGTCCGCCGCCCAGATCCATCTGCCCAAACCAGGCGCAGCCGCCTGCTACGATCAGGGAACCGACGAAATTAGCCAGATAGACAATGACCCAGCTGCGCAGCATCTGCAGCAGAGTACACTTTTTATCCAGCAGAGAGATACCAATCAGGCAGTTGCCGGTAAACAGCTCTGCACCCATAATGACGACCATACCCAGGCCGAAGGGGAAGAGCAGTCCGCAGATGGTCTTAATGGTCCAGGGATCGGTAATCCCATAGACCGCTGTGTTGGTGGAGGCACCGCCCAGGGCGATGAGAATTCCGGCCAAAATACCCAGGACGATCAGCTGGGAAGTGGGGCGCGTGGCTTTACCAGCGCCAATGTCAGAGTAACGCTTGGCAATGTCGGCGGGGGAGAAGCTCAATTCCATATAGGTTCCATCCTTTCCTTGTCTTTGAAACATCCCGGCCAGTAACAATAACAATTTAAAAAATATATCATAAAAACCCTGAAAATGCAACAGTACGTGGTAAAAACTTAGTATAATCAACGAAAAACGATAAAAAATGTAATTATTTTAAGGAAAACGAATGACTGACATTAAAATATAAGCTGACATAAAATGGAAATCATACTGTGCAAAACAAATGATTTTTTACGTTAAATAGTAAAAAAATAATGTAATTTATCCATATTATAGGGATGTTTTGAGGAAAAAAATGATGGTAAAATTCGTAAAGTAAAGATCGGAATTCACTTAATGAAAAAAAGCATGTTTTTCAAAAAGAACAACAAAAATCCTGTACGAAAAGGGGAAAATGATGTATAATACTACCATCGTAAACCCCATTAGGTGACCACATAATTTACATTAATTTAAGGAGGCCATCGTCATGACTGACATCGAAATCGCCCAGCAGTCCACTATGCTGCCTATTGTTGAGGTTGCTAAGTCCATCGGTATTTCTGAGGACCAGCTGGAGAACTATGGTAAGTACAAGGCCAAGGTAGATATCCACGCTCTGCGCGACCTGCCCCGCAAGGCTAAGCTGGTTCTGGTGACCGCCATCAGCCCCACCCCCGCTGGTGAGGGCAAGACCACCACTTCCGTGGGTCTGGCCGATGCTCTGAACAAGCTGGGCAAGAAGACCATCGTCTGCCTGCGTGAGCCCTCCCTGGGTCCCGTGTTCGGCGTCAAGGGCGGCGCTGCCGGCGGCGGCTATGCTCAGGTTGTCCCTATGGAGGACATCAACCTCCACTTCACCGGTGACTTCAACGCCATCGGCATTGCCAACAACCTGCTCTCCGCTCTGATTGACAACCACATCCAGCAGGGCAACGCTCTGGACATCGACACCCGCCAGATCACCTGGAAGCGCGTGGTCGATATGAACGACCGTCAGCTGCGCCACATTGTCTGTGGTATGGGCGGCAAGGCCAGCGGCGTGCCCCGTGAGGACGGCTTCGACATCGTGGTGGCCTCCGAGATCATGGCCGTTCTGTGCCTGTCCACCGGTCTGGCTGACATGAAGGCCCGTCTGGCCAAGATGGTCGTGGGCTACAGCCGTTCCGGCAAGCCCATCACCGCTCACGATCTGAAGGCTGAGGGCGCTATGGCTGCCGTTCTGAAGGACGCCATCAAGCCCAACCTGGTTCAGACTCTGGAGCACACCCCCGCTTTCATCCACGGCGGCCCCTTCGCCAACATCGCTCATGGCTGTAACTCCATCCAGGCCACTGAGACCGCTCTGAAGCTGAGCGACTACACCGTCACCGAGGCCGGCTTCGCTGCTGACCTGGGCGCTGAGAAGTTCCTGGACATCAAGTGCCGTGCCGGCGGCTTCCATCCCGATGCCGTTGTTATCGTGGCCACTGTCCGCGCCCTGAAGTATCACGGCGGCGTGCCCAAGGCTGACCTGAACAACGAGAACCTGGAGGCTCTGGAGAAGGGCCTGCCCAACCTGCTGCAGCACGTGGACAACGTGAAGAACGTCTATGGCCTGCCCTGCGTGGTCGCCATCAACGCCTTCCCCACTGACACTGAGGCCGAGCTGAAGCTGGTTGAGGAGAAGTGCAAGGAGCAGGGCGTCAACGTCCGTCTGTCCGAGGTTTGGGCCAAGGGCGGCGAGGGCGGCAAGGCTCTGGCCGAGGAGGTTATCCGTCTGGCTGAGGATACCACCAACGATCACTTCCAGTTTGTCTACAACGTGGAGGACTCCATCGAGGACAAGCTCAATGCCATCGCCACCAAGGTCTACCGCGCTGACGGCGTGACCATCACTGCTGCTGCCAAGAAGCAGATCCAGCAGCTGACCGAGCTGGGCTTCGACAAGATGCCCATCTGCATGGCCAAGACTCAGTTCTCCTTCTCCGATGACCAGACCAAGCTGGGTGCTCCCCGCGGCTTCAAGATCACCATCCGTGAGGTCAAGGTCAATGCCGGCGCCGGCTTCCTGGTTGCCAAGACCGGTGACATCATGACCATGCCCGGCCTGCCCAAGGTGCCCGCTTCCGAGCGTATCGACATCGACGAGAACGGCAAGATCACCGGCCTGTTCTAAGAAATCGTTTAAACTGATCTGGAATGAATTGACCCGGCGCGGGGAGTTTCCCCGCGCCGGGTCGGCGTTTATATTATGATTTTCTTAAAAAAGAAACGCTGAGGAACGTTCCTCAGCGTTTCTTGTCATGGTATGGTTCGGCTTATTTTTGAAGGGGAATGGGAATATCCTTATAATCAAAATAAGTCTTGAGAGCTACCGAAGTCTGAGAGTTGCCGTATTGCTTGATGGAGGAGAGGAGGGTCTCCAGCTCCTGAGTTCCTTGTACGGCAAAATGCAGCAGAGCGTTAAACACACCGATGGTGTGGTAATGGGCGGTAATCGCCGGGTGCTTCAAACAGAAATTACAGAAATCATTGTACTTTTCGGGCTCCGGGGCCACCCAGATAAAACCAGAAATGTTACAGTTAATCTGTTCCCGATCCACATCGATCCGATAAGCTCTTATCACGCCCTGTTCTTCCAGCCGGCGTGTGCGTTCCGAAACAGCGGGAGCGGTAAGGCCCACCTGGTCGCCTATGCTTTTTAGCGTTGCCCGGCAATCACGCTGTAGGATATTCAGGATCTGATAATCGGTTCGGTCCATATGATTTCTTCCTTTCTCTGGATTCAGCGCACCACAGTGCCCTTCTTAATAACGGTCTGAGTCAGGTTGCTGCCCACGCGGTAGCAGATATAGTCCAGGTCAGGGGCATCCCAAACCACCAGGTCGGCCAGCTTACCCACCTCAACAGAACCCACCTGGTCGGCCATGTCAATGGCGGCGGCGGCATTCAAGGTGACGGCGGTGAGAACCTCCTCGGGGGTGAGCTTGTACTTCAGGCAGCCCAGGTTGATGACGAACTGCAGGTTCAGGCAGGGGCAGGAACCGGGGTTGAAGTCGGTGGCCATAGCCACGGGGACACCGGCCTTGACCATGTCACGGGCGGGAGCAAAGACAGCGCCCAGGTTGAAGCTGGTGGCAGGCAGCAGGCAGGCGATCACGCCGCCCTTGGCCAGGCTCTCGATGCCCTCGGGAGGGCAGACGATCAGGTGCTCGGCGGAGATAGCGCCGATCTCACCGGCCAAAATGGAGCCGCCGATGGCCTCGATCTCGTCGGCGTGGATCTTGGGACGCAGACCATACTTCAATCCGGCCTCCAGCACCTGGCGGGACTCCTCTACCGTAAAGGTGTCTGCCTCGCAGAACACATCGCAGAACTTGGCGATGCCCTGCTCCTTCACCGCGGGGATCATCTCCTCGCACACCAGACGGATATACTCCTCCCGGTTCTGCTTGTACTCGGCGGGAACCAGGTGAGCGCCCATGAAGGTGGGGACAATGTCCATAGCGTGACGGTCGTTCAGGTTCTTGATGACCTGGAGGGCCTTCAGCTCATGCTCGGTGGCCAGACCGTAGCCGCTCTTGGCCTCGCAAGTGGTAACACCGAAGCCCATCATCTCGTCCAGAGCCTTAGCGGCCTTTTCGGTGAGCTCCTCCTCGGTGGCCTGACGGGTGGCGTTGGTGGTGGACTGGATGCCGCCGCCGGCGTTCTGGATCTCTAGATAGGTCTTGCCGTGGAGCTTCATGCCCAGCTCATTCTGGCGCCAGCCGCCGAAGATCAGGTGGGTATGGGCGTCCACCAGGCCGGGAGTGACCAGCTTGCCCTGGGCGTCTACAACCTCAGCGCCCTCCACGGCGGGAGCGGCACCGGTGCCTACCTGGGCAATGCGGCCATCTTCACACAGCACCCAAGCATCCTTCAGAACCTGGATATTTCCCTGCTCCTCCCCCTTCTTGGGGCCCTTGCCCTGAGGGGTGGCCAGCATGCCGATGTTGGTCAGCAGTAGTTTCTTCATAGTTTCGTGTCCTTTCTGGGGGAATCCCCCAATGGTAATTCGACTCTATTCATAGGAAAGCATATTTTTCCCTCCTTGTCAACCAAAGAAACATGAAGATTTTCTGGAATGGATGACAGGAGAAAAAAGGGGGCGTGATGACACGCCCCCTTTTCAGGTTACGGGATATTTGGGGCTTAGCCCTTCATGCCCTTCACAGCCTCAGCCACGACAGCGTCGTCAGCCAGGTAGGGCAGAGTGATGTGGTCCTGACCCTCGTAGATCTTGTTGTACTCAGCAACGGTGGTCAGAGCGTTCTCGTTGCGGGCCCAGGCGCGGCGGGAAACACCGATCATGGTATCCCAAGGCATAGCCATCTTCAGGATGGTGTCCACGCGCTCGGAGCCGTCCAGCACCATGCCGAAGCCGCCGTTGATGGAGTTACCGATACCGGTACCGCCACCGTTGTGGAGGGCGATGTAGCTCATGCCGCGGGCAGCGTTGCCGGCGTAGCACTGGGTAGCCATCTCAGCCATGATGTTGGAGCCGTCCTTGATGTTGGAGGTCTCACGGAAGGGGGCGTCGGTTCCGCCAGTATCGTGGTGGTCACGGCCAAGGATAACGGGACCGATCTCGCCGTTACGGACCATCTCGTTGAACTTCAGAGCGATGCTCATGCGGCCCAGAGCGTCCTGATAGAGGATACGGCACTGGGTGCCGACAACCAGCTTGTTCTTCTTCGCGTCGCGGACCCAGACATAGTTGTCGTAGTCCTGATAGCGGCGGTTGTGCTCCTTGATGTACTCGGCGGCGGCGGCGTCGGTCTTGTCCAGGTCCTCGGGGTTCCGGGACAGGCAGCACCAACGGAAGGGACCGTAGCCGAAGTCGAACAGGCAGGGACCGAGGATGTCTTCCACGTAGGAGGGGAAGATGAAGCCGTCCAGGTCGTTCTCGCCGTTCTTGCAGATGGACTTCACGCCGGTGTCGTACACGGCCTTCAGGAAGCTGTTGCCGTAGTCGAAGAAGTAGGTGCCCCGCTCGTGGAGCTTGCAGATCATCTCATAGTGATGCTGCAGGGTCTTGTCAACCAGCTTGGCAAAGCCCTCGGGGTCCTTGTCCAGCATGTCGGTGCGCTCCTCGAAGCTCAGGCCCTGGGGGCAGTAGCCGCCGTCGTAAGGCACGTGGCAGGAGGTCTGGTCGGACAGCAGATCCACGTGGATGTTGTTGTCGTACAGGTACTCCAGCAGGTCCACTACGTTGCCGTGGTAAGCGACAGCGCAGGGCTCCTTCTTCTCCATGTGCTCCTTGGCGATGGCCCAAGCCTCCTCCAGGCTGGAGGTGCGGTGGCTGACCCAGCCCTGGCTGTAACGGGTCTCGATACGGGAGTCGTCCACCTCGGCGATGATGGAAGCAGCGCCGGCGATCTCAGCGGCCTTGCCCTGAGCACCAGACATGCCGCCCAGACCGGCGGAGACGAACAGACGGCCGGCCAGGTTGCCGTCCTGGGGGATACCCAGCTTCAGACGGCCGGCGTTCAGCAGGGTGTTGAAGGTGCCGTGCACGATGCCCTGAGGACCGATGTACATCCAGCCGCCGGCGGTCATCTGGCCGTAGTTGGCCACGCCGATAGCAGCGGCACGGTTGAAGTCCTTCTGGTTGTCGAAGGTACCGACCATCAGGCCGTTGGAGATGATAACACGGGGAGCCAGCTTGTGGCTGTGGAACAGGCCCAGGGGGTGACCGGACATGACCACCAGGGTCTGCTCGTCGGTCAGGACCTCCAGGTACTTCTTGATCAGGCGGTACTGCATCCAGTTCTGGCAAACCTGACCGGTCTCACCGTAGGTAACCAGCTCGTAGGGATACAGAGCGATGTCGAAGTCCAGGTTGTTGTCGATCATCACCTGGATGGCGCGGCCCTCGATGCACACACCCTTGTACTCGTCGATGGGCTTGCCGTACAGCTTGCCGGCGGGACGGAAGCGGTAGCCGTAGATACGGCCGTGCTCCTCCAGCTCCTGAGCAAACTCCTTGGCCATCTGCTCGTGATGGTCGGGGTGGATGTAGCGCAGGGCGTTCTTAATGGCAAGGGCCTTATCAGACTCGCTCAGGTGGGACTCCCGGCGGGGAGCCCGACGATACTGGGGGTCAAAGGCGGGGTACTCGGGCAGCTCATAATCCAGCTTGATGGTCATGGCTTCTTCCAGATTCATGGTAATTCCTCCGCTTCTCATTTTTTGTGAAAACATCATAATTACACCGCATGTTTTCCTTACGTCTTGTATTTTACATGAAAATTGATATAATGAAAAGTACTACTATTGTATAATTGCTATATCTTAAAAGTATGGCGTATAAATATAAAAAAAGAAAAGAAAAAAGGGAGAATCCCTAATAAAATTAAAGACAAATGTTGAGAAACGCAGTTGCGAACCGGAAATAGCTTGTGAAAAAAGCTGGATAGCGGGAAACCAGTTAAACCTTCCCTTTTGGAAAAATATAGTGTACAATTTCCTTGATTTGTCGTCCTGCCCGGAGGGAAGGAACCGGGTGGGGGGAATGATGCAGGGGTGCAATGCCCCTAATTTTGGAAGGAGGAATGAACTTGAGCCGGCTTTCCATTGAAAACCCTGGAAGAGCTCAAACCGTATTAAGCGGATTGTATATGGACATGGACCGGAGGATCCGTTCCAGCCAGCCGGGACTTTGCCCGGTGGACATGTCCCTGAACTTTCTGCGCCTTTGTCACGCGCAGACCTGCGGCAAGTGCGTGCCCTGCCGGGTAGGGCTCAATCAGCTGGCGGTACTCATCGAGCGGGTGCTGGACCGCACGGCCGATCTGCCTACCATTGATCTCATTGAAAGTACTGCACAGGTGATCGCGGATTCTGCCGACTGTGCCATCGGTTATGAGGCGGCCCATATGGTGCTCAAAGGGGTGCGAGGCTTTCGGGAGGACTATGAGGAGCATGTGCGAAGCGGCCGGTGTATCTGCGGGCTGAGCCACCCGGTGCCCTGCGTGTCCACCTGCCCCGCCCATGTGGATATTCCGGGATATGTGGCCCTCATCCGCATGGGCCGGTATGAGGATGCGGTGCGCCTCATTCGAAAGGACAATCCCTTCCCGGCGGCCTGCGCCTATGTGTGTGAGCACCCCTGTGAGGAGCAGTGCCGGCGGAAGATGGTGGATGACAGCGTGAATATCTGCGGCCTGAAGCGGTTTGCCGTGGACCACGCGGGAGACTTGCCCGCCCCGCCCCGTGCGGAGGAGACGGGAAAGCGGGTGGCTGTCATCGGCGGCGGCCCCTGCGGCCTGACTGCGGCTTACTACCTGTCCTGTATGGGCCACGCCGTCACGGTATATGAGCAGCGGCCCAAGCTGGGCGGCATGCTCCGCTACGGAATTCCTGATTACCGGCTGCCCCAGGATGTGCTGGACCGGGACATTGCCCATATTCTCTCGGCGGGAGTCCAGGTACATACCGGCGTCTCTGTGGGCCGGGAGGTGCCCATGGAGGAGATCCAGCGCAGCTACGATGCGGTCTATATTGCCATTGGCGCCCACACGGACAAGAAGCTGGGCCTGCCTGGAGAGGACAGCAAAAATGTCATCAGCGCCGTGGAGCTGCTCCGGGGCGTGGGAGAGGGGAATATCCCCGACTTTACCGGCAAGCGGGTATGTGTCATCGGCGGCGGAAATGTGTCCATGGACGCCACCCGCACGGCTCTTCGCCTGGGGGCGGAGCAGGTCACCTGCGTCTACCGCCGCCGGGTGGATGATATGACCGCCCTCAGCGAGGAAATTGAGGAGGCCATGGCCGAGGGCTGCCAGATCCTGCCCCTCCAGGCCCCCGATCATATTGAGGCGGACGAAGAGGGCAAAGTGGCCGCCCTGTGGACGAAACCTCAGATCATCGGCCGCTATGGCCGGGATGGCCGGCCCGCCCCTGCCGGAGCGGACGCGAAGCAGTTCCGGATTCCCTGCGACTATGTGATCGTGGCCATTGGCCAGGCCATCGAAGCCCAGCCCTTTGAGACCATCGGCGTCACTACCCGCCGGGGCGCCATTTTGGCGGATCTGAGCAGCGCGGTACCTGGTGTGGACAATGTCTTTGCCGGAGGCGATGCGGTTTCCGGCCCCGCTACGGTCATTCGGGCAGTGGCGGCTGGAAAGGTGGCTGCCGCTAACATTGACAATTATCTGGGCTTTGACCATAAAATCAGCTGCGACGTGGAAATCCCGCCTGCCCACCTGACCAACACCCCGCCCTGCGGCCGGGTGAACCTGCGCAACCGGCACCTGCGGGGCTGTGTGGGTGATTTCTCTCTGGTGAAGGAAGGGATGACCCTGGAGGAGGCACAGCAGGAGTCCAGCCGGTGCCTGCGGTGCGATCACTTCGGGTACGGCAGCTTTAAAGGAGGCAGAGAGACAGAATGGTAACCTTGACCATCAACGATCAGATTGTTCAGGCGGAGGAGGGCACCACCATTTTGCAGGCTGCTGCCCAGGTAGGAATCCAGATCCCACACCTTTGCTATTTAAAGGATATCAACGAAATTGCCGCCTGCCGGGTTTGCTGCGTGGAGGTGGAGGGAGAGCGGGCCATGGTCACCGCCTGCAATACCCCCGTACGGGAGGGAATGGTGGTGCACACTAACTCTCCCCGAGCCAGGACCACCCGCCGGATCAATGTGGAGCTCATGCTGTCCCAGCATGACTGCATGTGTGCCCTGTGTGTGCGCAGCGGCAACTGTGCCCTCCAGACCATCGCCAACGATCTGGGGATCATCACCGTCCCCTATGAGACCCAGCTGCCCCAGGGTCTGCGCCGGGCCTGGACCACGACCTTCCCGCTGTTCCATGATTATAATAAATGTATCAAGTGCATGCGCTGCATTCAGGTATGTGACAAGGTCCAGTCCCTGGGTATTTGGGAGCTGACCGGTACCGGCGGCCGGGCGACCATTGACGTGTCGGGCAACCGGGTCATCAAGGACTCCGACTGTGCCCTGTGCGGCCAGTGTATTACCCACTGTCCCACTGGAGGTATGCGGGAGCGCAGCGACACCAAACCGGCCTTTGCCGCCCTGGCTGACCCGGAGAAGATCACCGTGGTCCAGGTGGCCCCCGCGGTGCGTACCGCCTGGGGGGAGTACTTTGGACTCAGCAGGGAGGAGGCCACCGTGGAGCGCATGGCGGCCACTTTGCGCCGTCTGGGCTTTGACTATGTCTTTGACACCAATTTTGCCGCCGACCTCACGATCATGGAGGAGGGCCACGAGCTGCTGCGGCGCATGAAAACCGGAGAGCTGGAGTGCTGGCCCATGTTCACCAGCTGCTGCCCCGGCTGGGTGCGGTTCCTGAAGAGCCAGTACCCGGAGCTGGTGGGCCAGCTGTCCACGGCCAAAAGCCCCCAGCAGATGTTCGGCAGCATAGCGAAAACCTGGTTTGCCCAGAAGCTGGGGGTGGAGCCGGAAAAGATCTTCTGTGTGTCCATCATGCCCTGTGTAGCCAAAAAGGCGGAGAGCGAGCTGCCCACCATGGCCACGGAACATGGCCGGGACGTGGATCTGGTACTCACCACACGGGAGCTGGTGCGGATGATCCGGGCCGACAAGCTGGACCCGGCCAGTCTGCCCGAGGAGCCTCTGGACGACCCCATGGGCGTCCACACCGGAGCGGGGGCCATCTTTGGAGTGACCGGCGGGGTGATGGAGGCCGCTTTGCGTACTGCCTGCTGTGTGCTCACCGGACAGGAGCCTTCCCCGGAGCAATTCAGCCAGGTACGTACCGGCCCCGGTTTCCGGGAGGCCGTCTATGAGCTGGGCGGCACCACCCTGCGCTGTGCGGTGGTCAGCGGGCTGGGCAACGCCAGAGCGCTGATGGAGCGCCTGCGTGCGGGCAAGGTCCACTACGACTTTGTAGAGGTCATGGCCTGCCCCGGCGGCTGCGTGGGCGGCGGCGGACAGCCCATCTCCATGGACGAGGAGGAGCGGGCGCCCCAGCGGGGAGAGACCCTATATCAGCTGGATAAAAAGAATGCAATTCGCCTCTCTCACAAAAATCCGCAAGTACAAAAGCTTTACAGCGAATTTTTGGGTGAGCCCCTCAGCGAGCGTGCCGAGGAGCTGCTGCACACCGACCATACCGCCTGGGAGATGCCCCATTAAACGGAAAATGTCCCTCTCTGCATTATGCGGAGAGGGACATTTTATTTCTAACGGCGCAGATAGGCGGGGGGACGGTACTGAAGTGCTTCGGCCAGGTGGGGGACCTGAATGGCGTCGCTTCCATCCAGATCGGCGATGGTCCGGGCCACCCGGAGGATGCGGTCGTAGCTCCGGGCAGTGAGGCCCATGCGGTCGAAGGCGCCTTTCATCAGTCTCTGGCACCCCTCGTCCAGGGCACAGAACCGGTCCAGTCCCTCTCGGCCCAGCCGGGCGTTGCAGGGGACTCCGGTGAGGTCCTGACGGGCGGTTTGGAGATTCCGGGCCTTGTCCACACGGACCTTGACCTGGGTGGAGGACTCAGAGCGTTCCCCCTGGGCCAGCTCCTCAAATTCCAAGGGAGCTACCTCCACAAACAGGTCCAGTCGGTCCAGCAGAGGCCCGGAGAGACGGGAGAGATACTTCTTGACCTCGCTTTCGGTGCACCGGCACCGGCCGGAGGGGTGGCCGTACCAGCCGCACTTACAGGGGTTCATGGCACACACCAGCATAAAGCGGCTGGGGTAGGTGACGGTGCCTGCGGCGCGGGAGATCTGGACCTGGCCGTCCTCCAGAGGCTGGCGCAGCACCTCCAGCACCTCCTTGGGAAATTCGGGCAGCTCGTCCAGAAACAGGACCCCGTTGTGAGCCAGAGAGATCTCGCCCGGACGGGGGTTGGAGCCGCCGCCCGCCATTCCGGTGGAGGAGACGGTGTGGTGGGGCGAGCGGAAGGGACGCAGGGTGATCAGGGGCTGCTCCGGGGTGGTCAGGCCCATGACCGAGTGGATCTCGGTGGATTCCAGGGCCTCTTCCTGGGTCATGTCGGGCAAAATTCCCGGCAGGCGCCGGGCCAGCATGGACTTGCCCGTCCCCGGAGGGCCGGACATGAGAAGACTGTGCCCTCCGGCGGCGGCAATTTCCAGGGCCCGCTTCACCTGCTCCTGGCCTTTCACCTCGGAAAAGTCGGGACAGTGGACCGTCTGACTGCCCGGCTTCCAGGCCGGGGCGGGGGAGAGGGGCTCCTCCCCGGTGAGGTGGCGCACCAGCTGCCCCACATCCCGGAGGGGATAAATGGTGGGGCCTTCGGCCAGAGTGGCCTCGGCGGCATTGTCCTCGGGGACAAACAGTACCTCAATGCCCGCCCGTTTTGCGGCCAGGGCCATGGGAAGCATACCCGCGCAGGGCCGCAGCTGACCCGACAGGGACAATTCCCCCACAAAGGCGCAGTTGCCTTTCGGCAGCTTCAGCTGTCCGCCTGCGGCCAGAATTCCCACCAGAATGGGCAAGTCGTACAGGGTGCCCACCTTTTTCACATGGGCAGGGGCCAGGTTGACGGTGATCCGGCTGACGGGGAAGGTAAAGCCGCAGTTCTTGATGGCCGCACGTACCCGCTCCCGAGCCTCACTCACTGCCGCGTCAGGCAGGCCCACCACCGTAAAGGCGGGCAGGCCGCTGGACAGGTCGCACTCGGCAGACACCGGATAGCCGGACACCCCCTGCAGTCCCAGGGAACGAATGGAACAGACCACTGCCCCCACCTCCTCCTTAGAAATGTGTCAGTATAATAAAACCATTTTACCTGTTTCTTCCCTGCTTTTCAAGAGCGAAGGAAACGGGGGCGCCTCCCGGACCGTTGTTCTCGGAGAAAAGGACTGTGGATCGGGGTGGCGGAAAAGGGAGGAGGAACATGGAGGGGATTTTTTTGCCCGTGAGGCTGAAAAAATGCAGGTAAAAAGTTTACAAACACTTAAAAAAGTGATACACTGTCCCCGTACACAAAAATGACCAGCACCCTTTCTGCCGGGGTGCGGTACTGTTATGTCCCGGCATAATTAAACAGCTATAGCATCTATAACTGTTTTCACCATAGCCAGATTTGGACAGGGCTGTACAATAGAGCAGAAAGCGTTTCCGGGGCGTGGCTTCCACGCCCCAAAATAAGGAAGAAAGTAGGGAACTCTATGGCAAGAAAGTTCAAAACCATGGACGGCAACAATGCTGCGGCATATGTCAGCTACGCCTTTACCGAAGTAGCGGGCATTTACCCCATTACACCGTCCAGCCCCATGGCTGACTATGTTGACCAGTGGGCGGCCCAGGGCCAGAAGAACATCTTCGGTACCACTGTCAAGGTCATCGAGATGCAGTCTGAGGCCGGTGCCGCCGGTACCGTTCACGGCTCGCTGAATGCGGGCGCCCTGACCACCACTTATACCGCCTCCCAGGGCCTGCTGCTGATGATCCCCAACATGTACAAGATCGCCGGCGAGCTGCTGCCCTGTGTGTTCCATGTCTCCGCCCGTACCGTGGCCACCCAGTCTCTGAACATCTTTGGTGACCACTCCGACGTGATGGCCTGCCGCCAGACCGGCTTTGCCATGCTGGCTGAGGGCAACGTGCAGGAGGTTATGGACCTGGGTGCTGTGGCCCACCTGGCCGCCATCAAGGGCCGCGTTCCCTTTATCAACTTCTTCGACGGCTTCCGTACCTCCCACGAGATCCAGAAGGTCGCCATTTGGGATTATAACGACCTGGCTGAGATGGTGGACATGGACGCGGTCAACGCCTTCCGTAAGCGCGCGCTGAACCCCGAGCACCCCACCATGCGCGGCTCCCACGAGAACGGCGACATCTTCTTCCAGCACCGCGAGGCTGCCAACAAGTACTATGATGCCCTCCCCGAGATCGTGGAGGAGTACATGGGCAAGGTCAATGCCAAGCTGGGCACCAACTATCAGCTGTTCAACTACTACGGCGCTGCTGACGCCGACCGGGTGATCATCGCCATGGGTTCCATCTGTGACGTGGCCGAGGAGGTCATCGACTACATGAACGCCCACGGTGAGAAGGTGGGCCTCATCAAGGTCCGTCTGTACCGCCCCTTCCGTGCGGACAAGCTCATCGCCGCCATCCCCGCTACCGCCAAGAAGATCGCGGTTCTGGACCGCACCAAGGAGCCCGGCGCTCTGGGCGATCCTCTGTACCTGGACGTGATCACCGCTCTGGCCGGCGCCGGCATCACCGACAAGACTGTCGTGGGCGGCCGCTATGGTCTGGGTTCCAAGGACACCCCGCCCAAGAGCGTGTTTGCCGTGTATGAGAACCTGGCTCAGGCCGAGCCCAAGAACCACTTCACCATCGGCATTGTGGACGATGTGACCAACACCTCCCTGGAGGAGAAGGCCTCTCCCAATACCGCTGCTGAGGGCACCATCGAGTGCAAGTTCTGGGGCCTGGGCGGCGACGGTACCGTTGGCGCCAACAAGAACTCCATCAAGATCATCGGCGACCACACCGACAAGTACGTGCAGGCCTACTTCCAGTACGACTCCAAGAAGACCGGCGGTGTGACCATCAGCCACCTGCGTTTCGGCGACAAGCCCATCCGCAGCCCCTACTACATCAACAAGGCCGACTTCGTGGCCTGCCACAACCCCTCTTACGTCACCAAGAACTTCCCCATGGTGCGTGACGTGAAGCCCGGCGGTGTCTTTATGATCAACTGCCAGTGGTCCAAGGAGGAGCTGGAGCACCACCTGTCCGCTGAGGCCAAGCGGTATATCGCGGAGAACGACATCCAGCTGTACACCATCAACGCCATCGACCTGGCCGCTCAGATCGGCATGGGCAAGCGTACCAACACCATCCTCCAGTCCGCCTTCTTCTCCCTGGCCAAGGTTATGCCCGAGGCCGAGGCCATCCAGTACATGAAGGACGCTGCCACCCACTCCTACCTGAAGAAGGGCCAGGACGTGGTTGACATGAACCACAAGGCCATCGACGCCGGCGCCACCGCCTATGTGAAGATCGATGTGCCCGCTTCCTGGAAGGATGCCAAGGACGAAGAGAAGGTCAGCAAGCACACCGGCCCCGTGAAGCTGGTGGACATGGTCAACAAGATCCTGGATCCTGTGGACCGCATGGACGGCGACAGCCTGCCTGTTTCCGCCTTCGTGCCTCACGCCGACGGCACCTTCGAGCTGGGCGCTGCCGCCTATGAGAAGCGCGGCGTGGCCGTTCAGGTTCCCACCTGGGATGCCACCAAGTGTATCCAGTGTAACCAGTGCTCCTACGTCTGCCCCCACGCCACCATCCGTCCCTTCGCCCTGACCGAGGAGGAGGCCGCCAAGGCTCCCGAGGCCGCCAAGATCGTGGACGTGAAGGCCGGCAAGGGCAAGGGCACCTACAAGTTCTCCATCGCGGTCAGCCCCCTGGATTGTATGGGCTGCTCCGTGTGTGCCAACATCTGCCCCGTGAAGGCCCTGACCATGGTGCCTCAGGAGCAGGAGGCCAAGCAGCAGGACGTGTTCGACTACATGGTGGCCAATGTCACCGTGAAGGAGGACGTGGCCGACCTGACCGTGAAGGGCAGCCAGTTCAAGAAGCCTCTGCTGGAGTTCTCCGGTTCCTGCGCCGGCTGTGCCGAGACCGCTTACGCCCGTCTCATCACCCAGCTGTTCGGCGACCGGATGTATATCTCCAACGCCACCGGCTGTTCCTCCATCTGGGGCGGTCCCGCTGCTACCTCTCCCTACACCACCAATGCTGAGGGTCACGGTCCCGCCTGGGCCAACTCCCTGTTTGAGGACAACGCCGAGCACGGCCTGGGCCTGTATCTGGGCCAGAAGGCCATCCGCAGCCGTTTGGCCGCCAAGACCGAGGCTCTGATCGCCATCGACTACACCGACGAGGCCGTCAAGGTTGCCGGCAAGGAGTGGCTGGACACCATGGAGGACGGCGCCGCCAACGGCGAGGCCACCAAGAAGTATGTGGCTGCCCTCCAGGATGCCGTGAAGGAAGACTGCCCCTGCGAGGCCTGCGCTCTGGGCCGGGATATCCTCCGGGATCAGGAGTACCTGGCCAAGAAGTCCGTGTGGATCTTCGGCGGCGACGGCTGGGCCTACGACATCGGTTACGGCGGTGTGGACCACGTCCTGGCTTCCGGCGAGGATGTGAACATCTTCGTCTTCGATACTGAGGTCTACTCCAACACCGGCGGCCAGGCTTCCAAGGCCTCCAACATCGGCCAGGTGGCTCAGTTCGCCGCTGCCGGTAAGGTGATGCCCAAGAAGTCTCTGGCTGAGATCGCCATGACCTACGGCTACGTGTATGTGGCTCAGGTTGCCATGGGCGCCAACCCCAACCAGACCCTGAAGGCCATTGCTGAGGCTGAGGCCTATCACGGTCCTTCCCTGATCATCGGCTACGCTCCCTGTGAGATGCATTCCATCAAGGGCGGCATGGCCAACTGCCAGGCTGAGATGAAGAAGGCGGTTGAGTGCGGCTACTGGAATATGTTCCGCTTCAACCCCGCTGCCAAGGCTGAGGGCAAGAACCCCTTCACCCTGGACAGCAAGGCTCCCGCCGGCGGCTATCAGGAGTTCCTGATGAACGAGGCCCGCTACTCCTCCCTGACCCGCTCCTTCCCCGAGCGCGCCAAGGAACTGTTCGCCAAGAACGAGGAGACCGCCAAGGCCCGTTACGAGCACCTCATCCGTCTGCAGCAGATGTACGAGGGCTAAGCGCCTCCATTCATAAGCACAAAGGGCCGGGATGGAATTCCATCCCGGCCCTTTTTATGAAAAAACCGCCTGACACAAAAAAATCAGTGTCAGGCGGTTTTCCATTACAGCACTTGTGCCAGATAATCTTTTAGCTCTAACAGGGAGGTAAATTTCTGAAATGCCAGTGCCTCCAGCTCTGGGGTAGGGGGGAGGAGGTCAGGAATCATCACCGTCATCATTCCGGCGGCATGGGCGGAGAGTACGCCATTTTTGGAGTCCTCTACTGCCATGGAATGGACGGGATCGATGTCCAGCGCCTGGCAGGCGGTGAGGTAGATTTCCGGGTGAGGCTTGCCATGGCTGACCTTATCTCCGGTGATCACCGCTTGAAAATATGGCTCCAGGCCAGAGCTTTCCAGCTTAAACTGGGTGGTGGGCCATCCGCTGGAGGTGGCCATGGCCACGGGAAGCTGTTTCTGAGCACAGAATTCCAGCAGTTCCCGCGCGCCTTCCTTCACGGGCACCCCCTCCCGGTTCAGCTTTTCCCGGCTGCGTTGGGAGCAAGTGGCCAGAAATTCGTCCAGAGGAAAATCCGCAGAACAGACCGACCGGAGCAGGGCGACGATCCCTTCCCGGTTCCGGCCGATAAGTTCCATGTAGTGCTCCGCAATCGCCGTTGCCTTCCATTCCTGGGCTACTCCCAGCCAGACAGTACGGGCCAGACGCTCAGTGTCAAAAAGGGTGCCGTCCGCGTCAAAGACGATCCCCTGGAGAGAAAGCTTGCTCATACTTTACCGATGTCCGTGCGGAAGTGCATGTCCTGGAAGGAGATGGGCTTGGCGGCCTCATAGGCCTTGGCAATGGCATCCTCCAGGGTAGCTCCGGTGGCGGTAACACCCAGAACGCGGCCGCCGGCGGTGAGGATCTCACCGTTTTCTCCCGCCTTGGTGCCCGCGTGGAAGACGGTGGCGGACTGGCCTGCCTCTTCCAGGCCGGAGATGGGGTAGCCGCTCTGGTACTTCACCGGATAGCCGCCGGAGGCCAGTACGATGCAGCAGGCCGCGCCGGGTTTCCACTTGATGTCTATCTGGTCCAGAGTGCCGTCCACACAGGCCTCGAAGATGTCCATCAGGTCGCTGTCCAGCATGGACAGGATGGGCTGGGTCTCCGGGTCGCCAAAGCGGGCGTTGTACTCCACCACACGGGGGCCGTCCTTGGTGAGCATGAGGCCGAAGTAGATGACCCCCTTGAAGGGCCGGCCCTCGGTCTTCAGGGCCTCCACAGTGGGACGGAAGATCTGCTCCTCACAGACCTTGGCGATCTCCGGGGTGTACTTGGGGGAGGGGCAGAAGGCGCCCATGCCGCCGGTGTTGGGGCCCTGGTTGCCGTCATAGGCACGCTTGTGGTCCTGAGAGGACAGCATGGGAACCAGGTGCTCTCCGTCGCAGAAGGCCAGCACGGTGACCTCGGGGCCTACCATGCACTCCTCGATGACCACGGTGGAGCCGCTCTCGCCAAACTTCTTGTCCTCCATCATCTCACGGGCAGCGGCCTGAGCCTCCTCTACGGTGGAGGCCACGACCACGCCCTTGCCCAGAGCCAGACCGTCGGCCTTGACCACGATGGGCGCACCCTGCTGGGCAATGTAGGCCAGAGCCTTATCAAGCTCTGTAAAGGTTTCATACTTTGCAGTAGGGATGTGGTATTTCTTCATCAGTTCTTTGGAAAAGGCCTTGCTGGCCTCAATGATGGCAGCGTTGGCCCGTGGACCGAAGGCCCGGATACCGGCCGCCTCCATGGCATCCACCATGCCCAGGGCCAGGGGATCATCAGGGGCCACCATGACAAAGTCCATGGCGTTCTCCTTGGCCCACGTTACCATTCCGTCTACGTTTGTGGCCTTGATGGGCACACAGGTGGCAACCTGGGCAATGCCGCCGTTACCGGGGGCGCAATAGAGCTCAGTTACCTTGGGGCTCTGAGCCAGCTTCCAGCAAATGGCGTGCTCACGGCCGCCGCCGCCGACTACGAGTACTTTCATTGCGATATTCCTCATTTCTCATTTGTTTGTAGCCCCCTCTGTGGAGAAGCTTGATCAGTATGGTTCCCCACATGGCCCCCTCGGAGAGCGGAGGGGATATTGCGGCGAAACCGCATATCCAGGGGGAACTGGTTCCCCCTGGAAGGCGCATATGGGAGCGAAGCGACAGCCTTTCCGCAGAAAGGCGATGCGCCTTTAGTGGTGGAACAGCCGGATTCCGGTAAAGGCCATCACCATGTTGTACTTGTCGGCGGTGGCAATCACCTGGTCGTCCCGGATGGAACCGCCGGGCTGGACGATGTACTGGACGCCCGACTTGTGGGCACGCTCCACGTTGTCCCCGAAGGGGAAGAAGGCATCGGAGCCCACGGTGACCCCGGAGAGCTGAGCGATCCAGGCGGACTTTTCTTCCTGGGTCAGCACTTCAGGCTTCGTCTTGAAGATGGTCTGCCACACCCCGTCGGCCAGCACGTCGTCGTGCTCGTCAGAGATGTACAGGTCGATGGCGTTGTCCCGGTTGGGGCGGCGGATATCGTCTACAAAGTCCAGAGCCAGAACCTTGGGGTGCTGGCGCAGCCACCAGATGTCCGCCTTGCTGCCGGCCAGACGGGTGCAGTGGATGCGGCTCTGCTGGCCGGCGCCCACGCCCAGGGTCTGGCCGTTTTTCACATAGCACACGGAGTTGGACTGGGTATACTTCAGGGTGATGAGGGCCAGGAGCATGTCGTTTTTGGCCTGCTGGGACAGCTGCTTGTTCTGGGTGACGATGTTCTGGAGCATAGCCTCGTCGATCTTCAGGTCGTTGTAGCCCTGTTCAAAGGTAATGCCGAAGATGTTCCGGCGCTCCAGGGGGGCGGGGGTGTACTCCGGGTCGATCTCAATGACGTTGTAGCCGCCCTTGCGCTTGGTTTTCAGAATTTCCAGCGCCTCGTCGGTGTAACCGGGGGCAATGACGCCGTCCGAGACCTCCTCCGCCAGGAAGCGGGCGGTGTCGCCGTCGCAGGTGTCACTGAGGGCGGCCCAGTCTCCGAAGGAGCACAGGCGGTCGGCTCCACGGGCCCGGATGTAGGCGCAGGCGATGGGGGAGAGGTCCCCCTCGGGAGCAAAGTAGATCTTCCGCTCCACCTCGGTGAGGGGCAGGCCCAGGGCGGCCCCGGCGGGGGAGACATGCTTGAAGGAGGCAGCGGCAGGCAGGCCGGTGGCCTGTTTCAGGGCTTTGACCAGCTGCCAGGAGTTCAGAGCGTCCATAAAGTTGATGTACCCCGGACGGCCGTTTAAAACCTTCAGGGGCAGCTCGCCTTCCTCCATGAAGATCCGGGCGGGCTTCTGGTTGGGGTTGCAGCCGTATTTCAGTTCCAGTTCGGTCATGTCAGTTCTCCTCCTTCCAGATGGAGGCCTTGGGGGCGCTGTGGGTGCGCTCACCGTGCTTATTGATGATGACGGTTTCAGGGAAGCCGTTGCGCAGGTCGATGTAGCGCACGAAGAGGGAGACTTTGTTGTCCTCGTTAAGGCTGCCCCAGAGCTGATCGGCCAGCTCGTCAGCGCTCTTGGCGGTGATGGCTACCTCCACCGGCTCGCCGTGGAAGGAGGGACGGGGATCGCCGAAGCCCTCGTAGGTGCTGATGAAGTGGCCGGTGCCGTACCGGGGCATATACTCAAAGAACTGCCGCTGGCACAGGCGGTCCTGGCCCTCCTTCAAAATGGACAGGCGGTAGTTGCCGGAGCGGTCCATGAGGCCGGAGATCCGGGGGGTGAAGTTGGGCTCGTCGGGCTCATACTCACGGGTACGCAGGGACTCCTCAAAGGTCTTGCCCGCCACAAGAAAATCCCGGACCGTGTCCGTCTGGTCCCCATTGGTGACGATGGTGGTGGAACACACCATGCGCACCGGGTGGTAGATGATGAGGGAGGGGTCGGTCATCTTGCTCTCGTCATAGGCTTTGGTGCGGATGCCGTCCTCAGTGGTTTCGAAAATCCGGTTGCGGCTGTTTTCACTGCGGCCCATGATAAAGTAAGCCATGACGGCCTGGGCCCAAGTGTCGTTATGGGACAGCCCCAGCAGAATGCCCCGGCCGGGATAGGGGCGCTGGGACAGGTAGTCCATCAAATCAAGTTTTGCCATTGGAATCCTCCTTATTCTTCTGCTTGGACGGATCGGGTAAGTGGAGATCCAGCCACTGGTTAAAGCAGCGGAAATAGAATACGATCAAAGGGATCAGACCTGAAATGGCCAGGATGATCCCCAGGGGATACAGGAACGTGAATGTGAGGAGAATGCCGCCCAGGAACAGAAATCCACCCGTTAAAATCAGCTGAAGCTCCATGAAAGAGTCTCCTTTCTGTGCAAAAAGGGCGCACCCGTGGTGTTGTCCATGGATGCGCCCAGACGGTCGGCTTTTACAGAGGCGATGCTCCCCGTGGTTCGTCCACTTCCGTCAGTCACATCGCTTGTTGGTTTGTATCGGGCGCGTTTCCGGTGTAAAGGGAAAACACCGTCCAATTATTGTAAAATACGGACGTTTCGTCCTTCCACCACCAGCTTGTCCTGACAGAACAGGCTGACGGCCTGCGGCAGCAGCTTCCACTCGCACTCTTCCATGATCCTGCGCTGAAGAACCTCCGGCGTGTCGTCCGGGAGGACCTCCACGGTTTTCTGAAGGATGATGGGGCCAGCGTCGCACTCCTGGGTGACGAAGTGGACCGTAGCGCCGGACACCTTGACCCCGTAGGCCAGGGCCTTTTCATGGACGTGGAGCCCAAAACAGCCCGGTCCGCAGAAGGAGGGGATCAGGGAGGGGTGGATGTTAAGGATGGCGTTGGCATAGGACTGAAACAGCTCTTCCGTCACGATGGTCATAAAGCCTGCCATCACCACCAGCTGAATGTCCAGCTCCCGGAGCTTCTCCACCAGGGCCACGGTGAGGTCCCGTGGGGTGGGGTACTGCGCTCGGGAGAGCACATAGCCGGCAACTCCAGCCTTCTTGGCCCGCTCCAGGGCGTAGGCCTGGGGGTTGTTGGAGATCACGGCGACGATTTCCCCGTTAACCAGTTCCCCCCGGTTCTGGGCGTCCAGGAGGGCCTGCAGGTTGGTCCCGCCGCCGGAGACCAGTACGGCGATCTTTTTCATACCAGCTCCACGCCGTCCTCGCCGGCAACTACGCTGCCCACCCGATAGGCCTGCTCACCGGCTTCTTTCAGCACGGCCAGGGCCTTGTCCGCCTGATCGGCGGGGAGAGCCAGCAGCATGCCCAGACCCATATTGAAGGTGTTGTACATATCCCGCTCAGGGATGTTCCCCTTCTTCTGGATCAGGTCAAAGATGGGCAGGCGGGGGAAGGAGTTCAGATCGATGCGGGCAGTGAGGCCCTCGGTCATCATCCGGGGCACGTTCTCATAGAAGCCGCCGCCGGTGATGTGGCTGATGGCGTGGATGTCCACACCCTCCTTGAGCAGGGCCTTGATGGCCTTCACGTAGATCCGGGTGGGGGTGAGCAGGGTCTCGCCCAGGGCCTTGCCGCCCAGCTCCTCCATGGGGGAGGTGAGGTCGGCGTGCTCTACGTCCAGCACCTTGCGTACCAGAGAGAAGCCGTTGGAGTGGACGCCGGTGGAGCCCAGGCCAATGAGGGCGTCCCCTTCGGCCAGGCGCTTACCGTCGATGATCTTTTCCTCGTCCACAATGCCCACGGAGAAGCCGGCCACGTCGTAGTCGTCCTCGGGCATCATGCCGGGGTGCTCGGCGGTCTCGCCGCCTACCAGGGCACACTCACCCTGGCGGCAGCCCTCGGCAATGCCGGCGACGATCTCGGCAATACGCACCGGATCATTTTTGCCGCAGGCGATGTAGTCCAGGAAGAACAGGGGAGCGGCGCCGCCGCAGATGATGTCGTTGACGCACATAGCCACGCAGTCAATGCCGATGGTGTCGTGCTTGTCCAGCAGCTGGGCCAGGCGCAGCTTGGTGCCCACGCCGTCGGTACCGGAGACCAGCACGGGCTTTTTCATGCCGGCCACATCAGGGGCGAACATGCCGCCAAAGCCCCCCAGGGTGCCCATCACGCCGGGGATATAGGTGGACTCCACCATAGGCTTAATGCGCTTGACGGCCTCGTAGCCGGCGGTGACGTCCACGCCAGCGGCGGCGTAGGAAGCGGAGTGCGAATTTTTCATCTCTAAAACCTCCAGATTGATCGGACAGAACCTGATTACTCCTTGCCCGTCCAGCAATAGGTACAAACCTTATCCCGGTCCAGACCGATGGCCTCCAACAGGCCGTCCAGGGACTGGTACCCCAGGGAATCAAATCCGAATTTTTCGCAGATCGACTTGAGCAGACAGGAGCCGCGCTCGGTGTTCACATCGGAGTACTCCTCCAGGTGCTTTTGCCCCTCGTCTCCCTCCAGCTCCTGAACGGTGCGCCGGGCCAGCAGATCCATATCCGAGTTGCCGCGGGAGAAGTTCAGGTACTTGCAGCTGTACATAATGGGAGGACAGGCCGAGCGCATATGCACTTCCTTGGCCCCGGACTCATAGAGAAAGTCCACCGTCTCCCGCAGCTGGGTGCCCCGGACGATGGAGTCGTCCACGAACAGGAGCTTTTTGTCCTGAATGAGCTCAGGAACGGGAATCTGCTTCATCTTGGCCACCTGGTTGCGGACCTCCTGATTGGTGGGCATGAAGGAACGGGGCCAGGTGGGGGTATACTTGACGAAGGGACGGGCAAAGTGAGCCTGGCTCTCGTTGGCGTAGCCGATGGCGTGGGGAATGCCCGAGTCGGGAACGCCGGCCACATAGTCCACCTCCGGGCACTGGCCGCGCTTTTTCTCGTCCCGTGCCATGATGGCACCGTTGCGGTAGCGCATGACTTCCACATTGACTCCTTCGTAATTGGAGTTGGGGTAGCCGTAGTAGGACCAAAGGAAGGCGCAGATCTTCATGTCCTTGCCGGCGGGGGAGAGGGTCTCAAATCCGTCAGCGGTGATTCGGACGATCTCCTGAGGGCCCAGCTCATAGGCGTCCTCATAGCCCAGCTTGTGGTAGGCGAAGGACTCAAAGGATACACAGTGGCCCTGATCGTTTTTGCCTACCAGCACAGGCAGACGGCCCAGCTTGTCCCGTGCGGCGATGATCTCGCCCTTGTCGTTGAGGATCAGCAGGGTGAGAGAGCCCTGGATCTCCTGCTGGGCGTGAAGAATGCCGCTGACCAGGTCGTCTTTCTGATTGATGAGTGCGGCGGCCAGCTCGGTAGAGTTGATTTTCCCGGAACTCATGGCCATGAACTGGTGGCCATGGTCGGAAAAGTACTGCTGTACCAGCTCCTCAGAGTTGTTGATGATGCCCACGGTGGTGATGGCGTACAGCCCCAGGTGGGAGCGGACCATCAGAGGCTGAGGGTCCGTATCGCTGATGCAGCCAATGCCGCTGCAGCCGTGAAACTCAGTCAGGTCCTTCTCAAACTTGGTGCGAAAAGGGGTATTTTCAATGGAGTGGATCTGCCGCTGGAAGCCGTCCTGGGCGTCATGAATGATCATGCCGCCCCGGCGGGTACCCAGATGGGAGTGGTAGTCCACCCCGAAGAAAATATCCAGGGAGACGTCGCGCTTGGAGACAGCGCCGAAAAAACCGCCCATTCTTGTTACTCCTTCGTTAAAACTCAGACTGTGGGGGGATTAGGCGAAGAACAGCTTGGACAGGGTCATAGGATCGATGTACTTGCCGTCCTTGTACACACGCATGTTGCCGGAGGCCACCTCGTCAATGAGCATGACCTGGCCGTCGGCGTCATAGCCGAACTCAAACTTGATGTCGTAGAGGACCAGGCCCTTCTCCTTCAGGTCGTCAGCCACGATCTGGGTGATCTTCTGGGTCTCCTCCTTGATGGCGTCGTACTGCTCCTCCGTCATCACGCCCAGCACCACCAGGCCGTCCTTGGTGACCAGGGGATCGCCCAGGGCGTCATTTTTAAAGGTGGTCTCCACATAGGCGGGCAGATCAGCGCCCTCCTCGATGTAGTCGCCGTAGCGGCGCAGGAAGCTGCCCACGGCCTTGTGGCGGCAGATGACCTCCAGGCCCTTGCCGAACACCTTAGCGGGCAGAACCTCCATGGTGGTATCCTCCAGGTTGGCGGAGACGTAGTGGGTCTTCAGGCCGGCGGCATTGATCTTTTCAAAGAAGTAGATGGACATGCGCAGGTTGACATCGCCCACGCCGTCAATGGTCAGGCCAACGGAGTTCTCACCGGGATCGAACACGCCGTCCTTGCCGGTGCAGTCGTCCTTGAACTTCAGCAGGTAGTTGCCGTTGTCCAGAGCAAACACGTCCTTGGTCTTACCAGTGTAAACAAGCTTCTTTTCCATGATGATGTCCTCCGATCAAAAATATAATATAAAATGAAGTGGAAAGGAACAAACAAAGCAGGTTATTATCCCAGCTCCGCCTGGAGCTTCTGCTCCTTCTGGGCGATCTGGGCGGCCATGTCGGCGCGGGCCTGGTCCAGCTTGGCGGCCAGCGCGTCATCGCTGACGGAGAGGATCTGGGCGGCCAGCACAGCGGCGTTTTTGGCGCCGTTGATGGCAACCGTGGCTACGGGGATGCCGCTGGGCATCTGAACGGTGGCCAGCAGAGCGTCCAGGCCGTCCATGGCTCCGCCCTTCATGGGGATGCCGATGACGGGGAGGGTGGAGTTTCCGGCGAATGCTCCGGCCAGATGGGCGGCCATACCGGCGGCGCAGATGAGTACGCCGAAGCCGTTTTTCCGGGCGCTGGAGGCAAATTCCGCGGCGGCGGCGGGGGTGCGGTGGGCACTGAGAATGTGGGCCTCATAGGGGATACCAAAGGCCTTTAACTGCTCGCAGGCCCCCTTGACCACAGGCCAATCGCTGTCAGAACCCATAATAACCGCGACTTTTTTCATAGGGATAGCTCCTTTCAAAAAAGATTCAGGCCATCTGTATGGTGTGTACAGACAGCCTGGAGATTTTTACCGGTTCCCTTTGGACAGATTGAGGCCGTGGCCAAAAATGCTCTGGGGACAAAACAGGGGAAAGCGGAGCATAGGGCACACCTCTTTCTATCGATCAATTAGAGTTTTATTTTATCGAAAAAACGCGTCCTTTGCAAGAGGGCATGCGATTTTCGTAGGCTTGAACAAGAGAAACGGGAAGAAACTGGGAAAATCTTGGTGTTCAAATCCTAAAGAAGGCCGGCGGTGGTGAGAATGCGGGTGACCGCGGCGCTGCGCAGGGTCCAGGCGGCTGCGGCCGCGTGGTTCTGGCGGCGCTGGGAGACAAAGCCGGGGACCTCATTCAGGGCGTGGGCGCAGAGGGTGACAAACTCCTCCTCATCGTGGGCAGAGTAGACCACATCGGGAAAGGGCTCCACCTGGTCGGGCCACACCATGGAGACGATGGGCTTGCCTGTGGCCAGGTACTCATAGAGCCGGGGAGAGACCACGTCGTCATAGGGCCTTTGGTTACGCAGCAGCTCCACCAACGCATCGCAGCGGTAGAGCCAGTTTGGAACTTCATTCACCGGCCGGGAGCCGGGGATGATCACATTGGGCTGGCGCTTTAGGTAGGGGAGCAGGGGATTGCCCTTTTCCCTCCGGCCCAGAAGCAGAAAGGTCCAGTCCGGCCGGTCCAGAGCGGCGTAGAGGATGGGGGTCAGGTCCAGATCAGCCCAGATGGTCCCTGCCCACCCGAAGAGAGGACCCTTCACCTGGGGCAGCGGGTCAGAGCGGTCAAATTCCGGGGCAAAGAGCGGAAGATTGATGCCGTTGGGCAGCAGGACGATATTGCTGCTGCAGGGAGAAAGCCGGTCGGCCAGCTGAGGGGAGGCGGCGAAGACTACATCAGCGGCCTGGGCCAGGCGGCCCTCCCAGTGGGGGGGCAGGTCTTCCCATTCCCGGTCACAGTCATAGACCAGGGATTCATAACTCAGGTGGTCCAGCACATGCACATGCTCCGGGCTGGTGACCCACAGCAGGGGCTTTAGAAAACGGTGCCGGGCCGCTTTGGCGGCGATAAAATGCCCGATATACCGGCGCTGGGCCCGGAACATGGCGCCGTGGCGCTCCTTCAGAGGGAGCAGGGGTACGGGCAGAGTATAGGCGGTCACATTGGGCCGGACCTGGAGGCCCTTTTGATATAGGGCGGAATCCTTCCAGTGCTGGCCGGGGGAAAAATAAAGAATTTCTGCGTCCCGCATGCGGGAAATAAGCTGCTGGGTGCGACCGGGAAGCCGGCTCCAGGGCTCGGTGGACAGGCAAATGATTTGCTTCAAGGAAAAGCCTCCCCTCCGGTAAAGGTTGACGAATGGAGAATTTTCTCTTATTATAATATGAGACGGGGAAGACAGTCAAGCCGCTGGGGCGAAGGGTGTCGGAACCGGAGAATCTGCAAGGAGAAAGTGTAAATGCTAGAAACTTTACAGCAATTGGACGGCAGCATTTTGCTCTGGATACAGACCTTACATCTGAGCTGGCTGGACCCGGTGGTTGCCCTCTTTACTTCCCTGGGGAACGCGGGGCTTTTATGGATCGTCCTTTCTCTTGCCATGGTGTGCTGGAAACCGACCCGAAAGGCGGGGGCCGTGGCGCTTCTGGCCATGGTGCTGGGGCTGCTGGTGACCAATGTGACCATCAAGCCCCTGGTGGAGCGCGCCCGGCCCTGGCTGGATCTGCCCATTACCCCCCTGGTGGTAGAGAAGGATCCCCATTCCTTCCCCTCGGGGCACACCTGTGCCGCCTTTGCCGCGGGAATGATTTGGCTGCGTGCCTTGCCCTGGAAGTGGGGGAGGGTGCTGGCGGTGGTGCTTGCGGTATGTATGGGACTGTCCCGGCTCTATGTGGGAGTCCACTATCCCACCGATGTTCTGGCCGGTGCGGTGATCGGCTCGCTGTGTGCCTGGATGGCCTGGAGACTTTTTATCTGCTGGGAAAAGCAACATCATAAGCTGGGCGGCCCAGGGGCCGTTTCCAATCAATGAGAACTGAAACAGAGAGAGGAGAAACCATTATGTGGAAAACTGTCGGTTACTATAACGGCGAGATGGGCCCTCTGGAGGAAATGAAGGTGCCCATGGGGGACCGGGCCCTGTACTTTGGGGACGGCATCTATGAGGCCACCTGTGTGGCCAACCGGGTGCCCTTTGCCCTGGATGACCACCTGGACCGGATGTATAACAGCCTGCGGCTGCTGGAGATCCCCTTCCAAAAGGACCGGGACTGGATGAAAGCGGAGCTGCAGAAGGTCATCGATGAGGCGGAGGATTCTCCCGTCCATTTCCTCTACTGGCAGATCTCGCGGGGAGTCTGCCCCCGGAACCATCCCTTCCCCAAGGATGTGGAGCCCACCCTTATGGCCTATGTGAAGCCCCACACCATGAAGCCTATGGATAAGCCCTATAAGCTCATCTCCATGGAGGACATTCGCTTCAAGCTGTGCAACATCAAGACCCTGAACCTCATCCCCAGCGTACTGGCCAACCAGCGGGCGGTGGAGCGGGGCTGTGACGAGGCGGTGCTTCACCGGGGCAGCCGGGTGACCGAGTGTGCCCACAGCAACATCTCGATCCTAAAGGACGGGGTGCTGTGCACCGCCCCCACCGACGAGCTGATCCTGCCGGGTATCACCCGAAAGCACCTGCTGGCCCTGGCCAAGGAGAACGGCATCCCCACCGATGAGACGCCCTTCTCCATGGTGGAGCTGATGAATGCCGACGAGGTGATCGTCACCAGCTCCAGTGCTCTTTGCATGATGGTGGAGGCCATCGACGGCATCCCCGTGGGCGGCAAGGATCGGGGACGGCTGAAGCTTCTTCAGGACGCTTATCTGGCCAAATTCCAGCGGGAGACCGCCAAGTAAATACGTACTGTACCTATGACCGCCGGGACCTTCGGGCCCCGGCGGTTTTTTGCTTGTCCGGTCGTGTTTTAAAAAAGAGGACTTGACAAAGTCAAGTAATTGAGATAAACTTGACTTAGTCAAGTTGAAAGGGGGAGACCAATGACTGAGACGTTTTCCTACCGCTGCATTACCTTTTACCGCAGCTTTGTGGCCTATACGTCCCGCCGCCTTCAGGAGCTGGGGCTGAGCTTTGGGGTATTGTTTCTTCTTGTCTATGTAGGCAAGCACCCGGACTGCACCCAGGGGGAGCTGACCCAGGCCCTGGAGCTGGACTGGGGCTATTGCCAGCGCAGTGTGGTCAAGCTGGTGGAGGACGGTTTTCTGCTCCGGGAGCGGAAGGGCCGGGCCTATCATCTGGATTTGAGTGAAAAGGGGCGGGAGGCCTTTGACCTGAGCCACCATTTCTTTTCGGAATGGGACGAGCAGGTGCTGAGCGCGTTTGGGGAGGAGGAGCGGGAACACCTGTTTTCCCTGCTGAACAAAGTAAACATCAAGGAAGGAACCGACCCATGTACGAAACCATTCTGAGCCCGGTAAACTACGGCGGGCTGACTTTAAAAAACCGAATCATTTTTGCCCCTACCTCTATGGGACTGCCCAGAGAACAGTGGATGGCACGTCTGCGGGCCATCGCGGCGGGTGGGTGTGCGATGATCATCCTCGGAGACATTCCGGTAGGAAAGCATGGCTTTGGCCCCTCACTATACACCCCAAAGGGGCGTGCCTTCTATCAGGAGCTGGCCCGGATGGTCCATGGAGAGGGGTGTATGTTGTGCGCCCAGCTGCATCAGTCGGACTCCAACCTAAAAGCTATGCTCAAATATGTACCGGGGATTCTGAGTAAAAAAATTTCCATGGAACAGTTGCGTCCTCTGCTCAATGAGGAAGTAGGCCCTTATATTACCGGGCTGTCCGAAAAAAAGGTGCGGGAGATCACCTCCAGCTTTGGCGCTGCCGCCGGACTGGCCAAAGAAGCTGGATTTGACATAGTCCAGGTCCATGGGGACCGGATGTGCGGCAGCTTCAGTTCTGTCCTCTATAACCATCGGCAGGATGCGTACGGCGGCAGCGTGGAAAACCGGGCCAGATTTGCGGTAGAGGCGGTGGAAGCGGTGCACCGGGAAGTGCCGGAGCTGCCCATTGATTTCAAACTGGCAGTCCGGCAGGAGCATCCCCACTACGGAAACGCCGGCATGCTGGAAGAGGAACTGGAGATTTTTGTCCCCCTGCTGGAGCGGGCGGGTGTGACCAGCTTTCATGTGACGCTGGCCAACCATGGCAGCCTCACCGATACCATTCCTCCGGCCAATCACCCGCAGTTCGGACAGGAGGGCTGTTTTCTCGGCTTCTGCGACCGGGTGCGTGCTTTGACGGACCGTCCCATTTGCGCAGTGGGCGGGCTGACAAACCCGGATTTTATCGAAGAACAGCTTGCCGCAGGAAGAATGGACTGCGCTGCCATGAGCCGGCAGCTGATCGCCGATCCCAATTGGCCGAAAAAAGTAGCCGCAGGTGAGATTCAAAATTTGCGCCGCTGTGTGCGCTGCAACCAGGCATGCCTGGGGGGCATGATGGCCCACAAGGGCGTCCACTGTATTTATGATAAAAAGGAGGAAACAGCATGAGCTATTCCATTGTGTACAGCAGCAAGACGGGGAATACCGCCCTTCTGGCCCAGGCCCTGCGCAAGTGTCTGGGGGAGGAAGACTGCCTCTATTTTGGACCGCCCAGCGCCCAGGCGCTGGACGCCCAGCGGATCTATGTGGGGTTCTGGACGGATAAGGGGACCTGTGACGGGGAGACGGCCCAGTTTTTGGCTACCCTTACAGGGCAGGAAGTTTTCCTCTTTGGCACGGCCGGTTTTGGTGGGGAACCCGATTATTTTGCCAAAATCCTCGCCATGGTAAAAGAGGAGATCCCGGAGAGCGTGAAGGTGATCGGGGAATATATGTGTCAAGGAAAAATGCCTGACACGGTGCGCCGCCGCTATGAGCAGATGGAGGACAGCCCCCGCAAGCAAATTATGCTGGCTAACTTTGACCGGGCCCTGGCCCATCCCGGCAGGGAGGATTTGGAGGCCCTGGCAAAGGCAGTGCTGGCCGCACATTAAACGATGAAACCCGCCCGGATGGCTCAGTCCGGGCGGGTTTTTGGCGCATAGGGACGGGCAGGCGGGGAATAAGCTGGGGCGGAGGTGTTGAATGATGTTGTCCCCCGTGATCTATTTAATGATGAATGGGATCTTCTTCACGCTGCGCCTGTCCGGGGGCGGAGGGTCCTTCCCCAGACCCCTGAAGGCAGCGGAGGAGAAGGAATATTTGCAGCGGTGTGCCCAGGGTGATCTGGAGGCGCGGAATCTGTTGGTGGAACATAACCTCAGGTTGGTGGCTCACATTGTAAAAAAATACTATGCGCAGACCGGAGATCAGGATGACTTGATTTCCATCGGCACCATTGGGCTGATCAAAGGGATTTCGACGTTCAAGGCAGATAAAAATGTACGCCTTGCTACCTATGCATCCCGTTGCATTGAAAATGAGATCCTGATGCACTTTCGTTCCCAGCGCAAGCTTCAGGGTGAGGTGTCCCTGGCGGATACTCTGGAGGCGGCGGGGGAGGGGGGCTCCCTGTCGCTGATGGATGTCATTGCAGTGGATGACAATATGCTGGAGGAGCTGGATACCCGAGATGCCTGCGTCAAGGTACGCAGCTGCGTAAAAACCTGCTTGACCCCCAGAGAGCGTACCATCATTACTATGCGCTATGGGTTGGATGGACAGACGCCTCGTACACAAAGGGAAATCGCTGGTCAGTGCGGTATCAGCCGATCCTATGTCTCACGCATTGAAAAGAGGGCGTTGGAGAAGCTGCACCAGGGGATGGAGGGCTGGACGCCTTGAAATTTCTGGGTTTGTTAAAGGAAAAACAATCCTTTGTTTTTTAAGTTCAAAGCATAATTGAGTTTAATAAAATTAAAGTGAAAGAGCAATTTACTTTTGAATATTTTGTCGAAGACGAGGGGAGAGGAAAAATTCTATTGCTTTTTACGATGTAATGTACTATAATAACCATGCAAGTGCAGATTGCTTTGCAAATCCAAACTTGGAAATTGGAGGAAAGAAAAATGAAAAAGAAGATTGCGATTGCTCTTTCCCTTGCCATGGTTATGAGCATGGCGCTCACCGCTTGCGGTGGGAACACTGCCTCTTCCGGCAGCCAGGCATCCTCCGGCAGCCAGGCCGCCAGCTCCGGTGCTACCAGTGAGTCCGTGATCGAGACCGTTAAGGGCGGCAAAGAGGGCGGCACCAGCCTGAACTTTACCACTGGCGGCGACCAGGGTACTTACTACGGCTTCGGCGGCGTTGTGGCCCAGAAGGTGGGCGATGCCACCAGCACTAAGGTGACCGCCATCGTGTCCAGCGGTTCCCAGGCCAACATTGAGAACATGGAGGCTGGCGATGCTCAGCTGGGCTTCGTGCAGTCCGACGTTATGGCCTATGCCTACCAGGGCATCCGTAACTTTGAGGGTGAGCCCATCACCGACTTCTCCACCGTGGCTGCCCTGTACATGGAGCAGGTTCAGATCGTCACCCTGAACCCCGACATCAAGACCGTGGCTGATCTGAAGGGCAAGAGCGTGTCCATCGGTGCCCCCGGCTCCGGCGTGTACTACAATGCCGTTGACGTGCTGGCCGCTTACGACATGACCGAGAGCGACATCAACGCCACCTATGAGGACTTCGGCACCAGCGCTGAGTCCCTCCAGGACGGCAAGATCGACGCCGCTTTCGTGGTTGCCGGCGCTCCCACCACCGCTATCACTTCTCTGTCCACCACCAAGGACGTGTACCTGGTCAACCTGGACGACGAGCACATTGCCAAGCTGCAGGAGTCTTCTCCCTACTACAGCAAGGCTGTGATCTCCGCTGACACCTACAACATGGCCGCCGACGCCACCACCGTGGCTGTGGTCGCCACTGTCATTGCCCGGGACGACGTGTCCAACGAGGACGTGTACAACTTCCTGTTCGGTACCTTCGAGAATGCCGAGGGCCTGGCCCAGGCGCACTCCAAGGGCGCTGAGCTGGACCTGGAGTTTGCCGCTTCCAACACCGCCGTTCCCTATCACCCCGGTGCTGCTGAGTACTTCGCCGAGAAGGGCATCGAGGTTCCCACCAAGTAAGTGAATCCAGCCTGCATAATCTGATTTTAGGGCGGCTGCAGCGGGCCCAGCCCGCCGCAGCCGCCCTTTCTTTGTGTATCCCGCGGTGCAGATGCGTCCGCGCCTGGCGGGACGCGGAGGCATGTGTTCCGTAGACACTGTGTCGACGCGAGGAGAAAGGAGATAAAATATGGAGTCGAAAGACAACAAAAAGCTGGTGGACAGCCAGGCGGAAGAAGTCGATACTTCGGTAGGTACCGCCGCCGACGTGGATGAGGTCATGAAAAAGTATGACCGTGAGTCCAACACCCGTATTTGGGAGGGAACACCCAAGCTGATCGTCAAGGCGATCATGGTGCTCTTCTCTGTGTACTGCATTTACGTGACCCTGTTTGTGAATGGTCTGCTGGAGATCCGGCTGACCCGTTTCCTGGCGTTCATCCTGGTCATTGGCTATTTGAACTTCCCCATCAAGAAGGGGATCACCAAGGTCAACTACCTGCCGTGGTATGACTGGATCATTATGATCCTGGGTGCAGGCTCGTTCCTGTACTTCTCCTTCCGTGCCCGTGAGATTTTGATGCTGGCTACAAAGGTGTCAAGAGACCCGGCCATGGTGGCCATTGCCATCATCGGCACGCTGGCGCTGGTGGAGCTGTGCCGCCGGTGTGTGGGCCTGCCCATTCTGTGTGTGGCCGGTGCCCTGCTCATCTATACCTTTGCCACCGTCCGGTTCGGCAAGGTGATCTATGACCTGTTCTTCACCACCAACGGCATTATGGGTACCCCGGTGCAGGTGTGCTCCAAGTACATCGTGGTGTTCATCATCTTCGGCGCGTTTCTGGAGCGTACCGGTATTTCCAACTTCTTCATCAACCTGGCCAACTCCATTGCCGGCTCCTCTGCCGGCGGTCCCGCCAAGGTGGCCGTGATTTCCTCCGCCCTGTGCGGCATGGTGTCCGGCTCCTCCGTGGGCAACACCGTGACCACCGGTTCTGTGACCATCCCCATGATGAAGCGTACCGGCTATAAGCCCGAGTTTGCCGGCGCGGTCGAGGCCTCTGCCTCCACCGGCGGCCAGATCATGCCCCCCATCATGGGTGCTGCCGCCTTCCTGATGGCCGAGTACATGGGCATCCCCTACGGCCAGGTGGCCCTGAAGGCTATCCTGCCCGCCGTGCTGTACTTCACCGGCATTTACATCGCCGTCCACCTGGAGGCCAAGAAGCTGGGCCTGAAGGGCATTCCCCGCAGTGAGCTGCCCCGCATTGTCAGCCTGCTGCCCAAGATCTACCTGCTGCTGCCCTTGGTGGTGCTGGTAGTCATGGTCTCCCTGAATATGCGCACCATGCAGTTCTGCGCGGCTGTGGCCATCATCATCACCATCCTGGTTGGCCTTGTGAACAAGGACGACCGCATTACCCTGGCGAAGTTCTTTGACGCTCTGGAGGCTGGCGGCAAGGGCACCATCACCGTAGCGGTGGCCTGTGCCATGGCTGGTATCGTGGCCGGCTGTATTACCTCCACTGGTCTTGCTTCCAAGCTCATCACCGCCATCGTGGCCGTGTCCGGCGGACGGGCCTTCATCGCCCTGTTCCTGACCATGCTGTGCTGTATCGTCCTGGGCATGGGCGTACCCACTACCGCCAACTACTGCATCATGGCTTCCACCTGCGCGCCCATCCTGATGAGCCCGGAGATCGGCATTCCTGCCGTGGCCGCCCACTTCTTCGTGTTCTACTTTGGCATCGTGGCCGACATCACCCCGCCCGTGGCTCTGGCCGCCTACGCCGGTTCTGCCATTGCCAAGGCTCCGCCTATGAAGACCGCTTTCAATGCCACTCGTCTGGCCATTGCCGCGTTCATCGTGCCCTATATCTTCGCCATGAACCCGGCTATGCTCTTTGAGTTTGACGTGACCGGCTTTGCCGCGGTGCTCCAGGTGATTCAGATCTGCGTCACCTCTCTGCTGGGCATCTTCGGCGTGGCTGCCGCCCTCAACGGCTTCCTGTTCAAACCCATGAACATCTTCTTCCGTGTGCTCATGGCTGCAGGCGGTCTGGCTATGCTGGTGCCCGAGCCCATCTCCGATGTGGTGGGCCTGGTCATCGTGGCCGGTATCTACGTCTTCCTGCGCATGACCACCAAGAAGGAAGCGGCTGCCGCCTGAGCGGCGGATGCGCGATCCCTTCCCAGACCTCCCAAAGCCGCAGGCCCAAATAGGGCTTGCGGCTTTGCTTATCATCGATTATAATAAAAAGAAACCGGAAGGGACCGGAAATTCAATGATTTTGGAGGGAACGTCCATGGAGAAGCTGCTGGAACTGCTGGAGCAGGACTGCACCATGTCCACGGCTCAGCTGGCCGCCGCCGCTGGAGTGCCGGAGGCAGAGGCAAAGGCCGCCATTAAAAAATATGAGGACGAGCGGGTTATTTTGGGCTATCAGGCCATCATCGACTGGGACCGGGTGCGGAAAGAGACGGTGACTGCCCTGATCGAGGTAAATGTGACGCCCCAGTCCATCGACGGCTTTGACCGCATTGCTGAGCGCATCTACCAGTATGACGAGGTGGAGAGCATGTATCTCATGAGCGGTTCCTTTGACCTGGCCATCATCATCTCCGGGCGCACCCTGCGGGAAGTGGCCATGTTTGTGGGCGACCGGCTGTCCACCATCCAGGGCGTCACCGGTACGGCGACCCACTTCATTTTGAGAAAATATAAAGAGAAGCACCTGGTGTTCCGTCCCCAGGAGCCTGAGGAAAGGGAGTACATCTTCGTATGAATTACGACAACATCCTGAATGAGAAGATTCAGGGGATCAAACCCTCTGGAATTCGGAAATTTTTTGATATTCTGGAGGAGATGACCGACGCCATTTCGCTGGGCATCGGTGAGCCTGACTTTGTCACCCCCTGGCACATCCGGGACGCGGGCATCTACTCCCTGGAGCGTGGCCACACCAAATATACCTCCAACGCCGGTATGCTTCAGCTCCGGCGGGAGATTGCCGCCTACCTCAATCGCCGCTTTGATTTGCAGTACGACTACAACGGCCAGATCCTGGTCACTGTGGGCGGCAGCGAGGCCATTGACCTGGCCCTGCGGGTGCTGATCAATCCTGGAGATGAGGTCATCGTCCCCGTACCTTCCTTTGTGTGCTATGGCCCGCTGACCGAAATGGCCGGGGGCGTGCCAAAATATATTGAACTCAAGGCGGAGGATCAGTTCCGCCTTACCCCCGAGCAGCTGAAGGCCGCCATCACCGACAAGACCAAGGTGCTGGTGCTGCCCTTCCCCTCCAACCCCACCGGCGGCATTATGGAGCGCCGGGATCTGGAGGCCATTGCCGAGGTCCTGCGGGGCACCGATATCATGGTCATCTCCGACGAGATCTACGCCGAGCTTACCTATGGTCAGCGCCATGTATCCCTGGCCAACCTCACCGACATGTATGAGCGCACCGTGGTGGTCAACGGCTTCTCCAAGAGCCACGCCATGACCGGCTGGCGCATGGGCTATGTGTGTGCCCCCAAGCCCATCATTGCCGCCATGACCAAGCTGCACCAGTTTGGCATCATGTCTGCCCCCACCACCAGCCAGTACGCCGCCGTAGAGGCCATGCGCAACGGGGACGGGGATATCGAGCACATGCGGGAGGAGTACGACCGCCGCCGCCGGTATCTGGTGGAAAACCTCAACCGCATCGGCCTTTCCTGCTTTGAGCCCAAGGGCGCCTTCTATGTGTTCCCGGATATCCGTTCCACCGGCCTGACCAGTGAGGAGTTCTGCGAGCGCTTCCTCATGGAGGAGAAGGTGGCCGTCATTCCCGGCAACGCCTTCGGCCCCGGAGGTGAGGGCTTTGTCCGGGCCTGCTACGCCGCGTCCATGAAGGATATCGCCGAGTCCATCGCCCGGATGGACAACTTCCTGACCAACCTGCGCCGCAAGCAGGGACGGGAAGGCTGAGGATGAGAAAAAGGAGCATGGAAATGAATGTTGTCTGTTTGGATATGGAGGGGGTCCTGGTCCCCGAGATCTGGATCGCCTTTGCCGAGGCCAGTGGGATCCCCGAGCTGAAGCGTACCACACGGGATGAGCCCGACTATGATAAGCTGATGACCTGGCGCCTGGGCATCTTGAAGGAGCATGGACTGGGCCTCAAGGAGATCCAGGCCACCATCGCCACCATTGACCCCCTGCCCGGAGCCAAGGAGTTTCTGGACAAGCTGAGAAGTGAGACTCAGGTCATCATCCTCAGCGACACCTTTGAGCAGTTTGCCAAGCCCCTCATGGAAAAGCTGGGCTGGCCCACCATTTTCTGCAACACCCTGGAGGTGGGGGAGAATGGGGAGATCACCGGATACAAAATGCGCTGTGAGAAGTCGAAACTTACCACAGTGAAGGCCCTGCAGTCCTGCGGCTTTGACACCATTGCCGCCGGAGACAGCTTCAACGACTTGGGGATGATCCAGGCCAGCAAGGCGGGCTTCCTCTTTAAGAGCACCCAGGCCATCAAGGCCGACCACCCGGAGCTTCCTGCCTTTGAGGAGTTTGACGAGCTGCTCCACGCCATCGAACAGGCCCTGTAAGAACGAGCCATCGGGGAAACGCTTGGGAGGTAACGCTATGTTTTTCGGCTATTGCATCCTCTTTGCCGCTATTTTGGCCACAGCATATTTTTTCTGTGGGATGATCGGCGGGGAGATTATGGCGTATATCCTGGGATTTGCGGTCCTGGTGGCAGCCCTGGCCGCACTGGCTACCATTGTGACGAAGCTTGGGGATCTGGAAGAAAAGATCGACAAGCTGCTGGGGCAGAGAGGGGACGACAGCCATGAATAACGGTCTGAAATTTGCCGCCTGGGCGGCCCTGTTCGTCTTTGTGATCTACCTGCTAGCTTCCATGTTTACCGGGCCGGGACGGGACGACCAGCTGCTGCTGGACGCGGTGCTCACGGGCCTGGTGCTCTCCGGACTGTGGATGGTCTGGAATAAGCAGAAGGAAATGGAACAAAAGCTGGACAAGCTCCTGAAAGAAAAGAAGGGTACACATGAAAACTAATTTTCCATTTCAGCCGGCCAATATCCTCCTGCCTCAGAACTGTGATCTGAGCCTGTGGAGCGTGGTGGCCTGCGATCAATATACCTCCCAGCCGGAGTATTGGCAGCGGGTGGAGGAGCGGGTAGGCCGTTCCCCCTCGGCCCTGCGCCTCATTCTGCCCGAGAGCTGCCTGGAGGGCCCCAACGTGGAGACCGACATCATGGAGATCAATACCACCATGACCCGGTATCTCCGGGAAGGCCGGTTCCAGGAATATCCCCACAGTCTCTTTTACGTGGAGCGCACCCTGGACTGCGGCAAGACCCGCCGGGGCCTTGTGGGCATGGTGGATCTGGAGCAGTATGACTACGAGCCTGGCTCCGGTGCGCCCATCCGGGCTACGGAGGGCACTGTCCTTTCCCGCATTCCGCCCCGTGTGGCGGTGCGGAAGAATGCCCCCATCGAGCTGCCCCATGTGATGCTCCTGGCCGACGATCCCGGCAGGACGGTGATCGAGCCGCTGAGTGCCCAAAGGGGAGCAATGGAGCCGGTCTATGACTTTGAACTGATGGAACAGGGCGGCCACATCAAGGGCTGGAAGCTGGGAGACCAGGAGCAGGCGCAGGTCTTTGCCGCCCTGGAGGCCCTGGCCGACCCCGCTGCCTTCCAAACACGGTATCATTTGGAGCAGGCGCTGCCGGTGCTCCTCTTTGCGGTGGGAGATGGGAACCACTCCCTGGCCACCGCCAAGGAGTGCTATGAGCGCGCCAAAAAGCTGACCCCGCCGGAGCAGTGGGCAAATCTGCCCTCCCGGTACGCCCTGTGTGAGCTGGTGAATCTCCACGACGAATCTCTGGAGTTTGAGCCCATCCACCGTGTGGTTTTCGGTGTAAAGCCAGAAGACTTGCTGGATGCGCTCATGGCCTATTATCCCGGCGCTGTCCAGGGCCGGGGCGAGGGGCATGTGCTGTCCTTTGTGGCCAGCCGCTGGAGCAAGGGGGAGATCACCGTGACAAATCCCCGGCAGCAGCTTCCGGTGGGGACCCTGCAGGTCTTTTTGGACGAGTATTGCGCGGCCCATCCGGGAAGCCGGATCGATTACATCCACGGCGCCGATGTGGCCCAGAGGCTGGCCCAGGAGCGTGAGGAGGCCATTGCCTTCCTCCTGCCGCCTATGGGCAAAGAGGAGCTGTTCCCCACGGTGATCCACGACGGGGTGCTGCCCCGTAAGACCTTCTCCATGGGGGAGGCCCACGACAAGCGCTTTTATTTGGAGGCAAGAAAAATTCGGGAGTAAAGGGATGGTGTTGTCATGTTCATCCAGGCAAATGCAAAGCTGAATCTCACCCTGGACGTGCTGTCCAAACGCCCGGACGGCTACCACGATATGCGGATGATCATGCAGTCCATCACTCTGGCCGACGACCTGACGGTGGAGCCTCTGGGTTGGAATGAGCTGCGGGTCAAGACCAATGTGCATTTTTTACCCAATAACGAGAAAAATTTGGCCGCCCAGGCTGCCCTGCGGTACTGGGAGGCACGGGGGCAGGAGCCCCAGGGACTGGAGATCGCCATTACAAAGCGCATTCCCATCTGTGCCGGTATGGCCGGGGGGAGCAGCGATGCCGCCGCGGTGCTCCGGGCGCTGAACGAGATGGACGCCGCTCCGGTGGAACAGGAGGCTCTGGCGAAAATCGGGGAGATGGTGGGGTCCGATGTGCCCTACTGTGTTATGGGCTGTACCGCCCTGGCCGAGGGCAGGGGAGAGGTGCTCACCCCGCTGCCGCCTTTGCCAAAGTGCTGGGTAGTGGTGTGTAAGCCCGACTTTCCCATCTCCACGCCCGCCCTTTTTGCCCAGATCGACCGGGTGCGCCTGCGCCGCCATCCGGATACGAAGGGAGCCATAGAGGCCCTGGAGGCCGGGGATCTGGCCGGGGTGGCCCGCCGGATGTACAACGTCTTTGAGGATGCCCTTCCCAAACGCCAGCTTGCACGGGTGTGTGAGATCAAAAACGAGCTCATCCGCTGCGGAGCTCTGGGGGCCAGCATGAGCGGCACCGGGCCCACTGCCTTTGGCCTGTTTGAGCGGGAAGAGGAGGCCCAGGAGGCCTATGCGCGCCTGCGGGAGACCAGCAATGAGACTTTTTTGACCCAGACGGTTTAAAATGATTAGAAGCCGCCTATACTGTAAAGCAAATTAGCTTTATGGTATTGGGCGGCTTTTTTGCCGCCTTGAAAGGAGACGGCAATGGATCGGAAACTGAAATGTTGGGAATTGTCCCTGATGTTTGGGCTGCTGGTGGCAGTAGCTGCGGGGAGCTGGCTGGGACAGGAGCAGCGGGAGCTGGCAGACAGTGTCATCCGCTTTCATGTGATCGCCAATTCGGACAGCCAGGCCGACCAGGCTCTGAAGCTGCAGGTGCGGGACCGTGTGCTGGCCCAGGCGGAGACCTTTTATCCGGAGCATGCCACCCTGTCTGAGGCACGCTCTGCCCTGGAGGCCCATCTGGATGAACTGGCCCAGGCGGGCCAGGCGGTGGTGGAGGAAGCGGGGTACCCTTACCAGGTCACTGCCCAGCTTACCAACTGCTGGTTCCCCACCAAGGAATATGAGGGCTTTGCCCTGCCCGCGGGGAATTACAATGCCCTGCGCATTGTCATTGGGGAGGGGAAGGGACAAAACTGGTGGTGTGTGGCCTTCCCGCCCCTGTGTCTGGGAGCAGCCAGTGAGACGGTGGAGGAGGCTACCCAGGCCGGCTATTTTACCCCCGGCCAGGCGGCCCTGGTGACGGAACAGGACGAGGGCTATGTGCTGAAATTCAAGAGTATGGAGCTGCTGGGCCAGCTCCAGGGGCTGTTTTCTGAATAGAGGAGAGAATTTCTCCGCTGACAAGGGTTCCGGAAGGCCGGAACCCTTGCATTTTTGCAAAAAATGATGCAAAAAGCAGGGAAAGCTGTAAATAAATCCTTGCAAAAGAGGGGAGGAGCGCTTATGATAGAGGGGTGTGTTAAAAAACTGTTAAGGAGAGCGCGTTTATGAGAGAGTTGACCCCCCAATTGGTCCATTCCTTAAAGAGCTATTCCAAGGAAAAATTTGTAAAAGATCTAATTGCCGGCATCATTGTCGCCATCATTGCCCTGCCTTTGTCCATTGCCCTGGCCCTGGCCTCTGGAGTGTCCCCGGAGCAGGGCCTCTATACTGCCATCGTGGCGGGCTTTGTCATCTCCGCCCTGGGCGGGAGCAAGGTGCAGATCGCCGGTCCTACCGCCGCCTTTGCCACCATTGTGGCCGGGGTGGTGGCCCGCAGCGGCATGGCCGGACTGGCCACCGCCACCGTTCTGGCGGGCGTGCTGCTGATTCTGATGGGCGTGCTGCGCATGGGCAGCATGATCAAGTTTATTCCCTATACCATCACCACTGGCTTTACCGCCGGCATCGCCGTGACCATCGTCATCGGCCAGCTGAAGGACTTCTTTGGCCTCACCTTTCAGAACGCTCCGGTGGAGACCATGGAGAAGCTGGAGGAGGTCATCCATACCTTTCACACGGTGAACCTGACCGCCGTTGGGGTGGGGGTGCTGGCCCTGGCCATTTTGTTCCTGTGGCCGAAGCTCTTTCAGAAGATTCCCGCCTCTCTCATTGCAGTTCTGGTAACGGCAGGTGCTGTAAAGGGATTAGACCTGCCGGTGAATACCATCGGGGACCTGTACACTATTTCCGGCAGCCTGCCCTCGCTCCAGCTGCCCGACTTCTCCTACGGCACCATTTCCGCGGTGCTGCCCGATGCCTTCACCATTGCGGTGCTGGCGGCCATCGAGTCTCTGCTGTCGGCAGTGGTGGCCGATGAAATGATCAAGGCCCGTCACAACTCCAACATGGAGCTGGTGGCCCAGGGGGTGGGCAATGCTGCCTCCGCCCTTTTTGGAGGGATTCCGGCCACCGGGGCCATTGCCCGTACTGCTGCCAATGTGAAAAACGGAGGCAATTCTCCGGTGGCGGGCATGGTCCACGCGGTGGTGCTGCTGCTGGTGCTGGTGCTGCTCATGCCCTACGCCGCCCTCATCCCCATGCCCTGCATTGCGGCCATTTTGTTCCAGGTGGCCTACAATATGAGCGGCTGGCGCACCGTGGTGAGCATGGTCAGGCATGCCCCGAAAAGCGATGTGGCGGTGCTGGCCCTCACCTTTGTGCTCACGGTGGTCTTTGACCTGGTGGTGGCCATCGCCGTGGGCCTGTCCCTGGCCTGCCTGCTGTTTATGAAGCGCATGGCCGATGTGGCCGAGATCAAGGAGTGGGACTATGTGGAGGAGACCGATGACGACACCGGGCGCATGATGCCGGTGCCCAACCATGTGATGGTCTATGAGATCACCGGGCCTATGTTCTTTGGGGCGGCGGACAAAATTCCCCACATGGACCGGGACACCCACCGCCGGGTGCTGGTGCTGCGCATGCGTGCGGTGCCCGGAATGGACATTACGGCCCTCAATGGCCTCATGCGCCTGTACATGGAATGTAAGGACAAAAACATCCAGGTGGTCTTTTCCCATGTGAACGAACAGCCCATGTCTGTGTTCAAAAAGTCGGGCATGTACGACCTGGTGGGGGAGGAGAACTTCCAGCCCAACATTCATGCGGCCATTGCCAGGGCCGTGGAGCTGGAACAAGAGCCTGTATAAACGAATCCGAAGGAAAACGGCGGGGATGCTTCCCCGCCGTTTTTTGCTTATTTACATTGCTGGTCCAAGGCATAGGGGTCCAGCACCCGTACGGTCCCATAGCCGACGTCCACCAGCCCCTCTCGGGCAAAGGCGTTTAAAATCCGGCTCACCGTCACCCGGCTCACCGACACGGCGGCGGCAATGTCCTCCTGGGTGCAATGGGCCTCTCCGCCGTCAGGGGAGAGGGAGAGGAGAAACCGGCCCACCCGCCACCGGGCGGGGCGGAAGGCCATCTGGTCCACCTGGCCGGACAGCAGGCGCACCGTTCGGGCCAGATATTTCATCATGGCCAGGGCCAGTTCCGGATGTTTGGCGATCTCCTGGGTGACCAGCTCCCGGTCAATGGCCACGATCTGACAGTCGGTGAGGGCCATGGCGGAGGACACACGGGGCAGCTCGTCAAAGAAGGAGGCCTCGCCAAAGAGGCTGCCTGCGCCGTACACATGGAGGATGCGCTCCTCACCGTCCTCCGACTGGATAAAGCTCTTTACCCGGCCGCTTTTCAGGTAGTAGAAGCAGGTGGCCGCGGTATTCTGCAAATAGATCAGATAGCCCGCCCCGCAGAGGATCGGGGGACGGCTTTGGGCAAAGGGCTCCCAGATGTGGGCGGGGAAGTCGGGGGTGAAGTCCATAGACGCTCGGCCTTTCGTAGAATTTTTTCAATTGTAACATAGTTTACATTCTTTTGACAAGGGGCCTGGTAAGATAGGGACAAATCATCCGACAGGGAGGAATATTCCATGGGAATGACCATGACACAGAAGATCCTGGCCAAACACGCCGGGTTAGATCAGGTAGAGGTAGGCCAGCTCATCGAGGCGAAGCTGGATCTAGTCCTGGGCAACGACATCACGACTCCGGTGGCCATCACCGAGTTTGAAAAGGCGGGGTTCACCCAGGTCTTTGACAAGGACAAGATCGCCATTGTTCTGGACCACTACACCCCCTGCAAAGATATCAAGTCCGCCCAGCTGTGCAAGCAGGCACGGGAATTTGCCCACAAGCACAGCATTACCAATTTCTTTGATGTGGGTCAGATGGGTGTGGAGCACGCCCTGCTGCCTGAGAAGGGCCTGTGTGCCCCCGGTGAGATCATCGTGGGTGCCGATTCCCACACCTGCACCTACGGGGCTCTGGGGGCCTTCTCCACGGGTATCGGTTCCACCGACATGGCCGCCGGCATGGCCACGGGCCTGCTGTGGTTCAAGGTGCCTGCCGCCATCAAGGTCACCCTGAAGGGAAAGCTGCAGCCCCATGTGTCCGGCAAGGATGTCATCCTTCACCTGATCGGTGAGATCGGGGTGGACGGGGCTCTCTACCAGTCCCTGGAGTTTGCCGGGGAGGGCGTTGCCTCCCTCACCATGGACGACCGGTTCACCATCTCCAACATGGCCATCGAGGCCGGCGGAAAGAACGGCATCTTCCCTGTGGACGAAAAGACCATGGAGTACATCAACGGCCGGGTGAACCGCCCCTGTGAGGCCTTCCAGGCCGACCCCGACGCGGAGTATGTCCGGGAGGTAGTCATTGACCTGGATCAGCTGGAGCCCACCGTGGCCATGCCCCACCTGCCGGAGAACACCAAGGTGGTCAGCGAGGTGGCCGGACTGCCCATCAACCAGGTGGTCATCGGCTCCTGCACCAACGGCCGGATCCAGGACCTGCGCATTGCCGCAGCCATTATGAGAGGCAAGAAGGTGGCCCCCAACGTGCGCTGCGTGGTCATTCCCGCCACCCAGGAGATCGTGCTCCAGGCCATGAAGGAGGGCCTCATTCAGGACTTTATCGAGGCCGGCGCCGCTGTCTCTACTCCCACCTGCGGCCCCTGCCTGGGCGGCCACATGGGCGTGATGGCCGAGGGGGAGCGTACCGTCTCCACCACCAACCGGAATTTTGTGGGGCGCATGGGCCATGTGACCAGCGAGGTCATTCTGGCCTCTCCCGCCGTGGCGGCCGCCTCCGCCATCGCCGGCTGCGTGGCCGACCCCCGCACGCTTTCTTAAAAGAAAGCTAGAATGTTGTGCGAAACTGCGTTTCGCCTCTGGGGTGTTCGGAAGGGGAGAGAAAAGAAAAAGTCTGATTCGTTTTCTGTTCCCGGCTCTGATTCCCGGTTTCGCTTCGATTTCCAACAATCAGAAAGGAATGACGTTCCATGAAGGTTTATAAATACGGCGCCAATGTAGACACCGATGTCATCATCCCGGCCCGGCACTTGAACGATCCCTCTCCCGCCGCTCTGGCCTCCCATTGTATGGAGGACATCGACGAAACCTTTGCTTCCACCGTCCAGCCTGGGGACATCATTGTGGCAGGACCGAACTTTGGCTGCGGCTCCTCACGGGAGCATGCCCCTCTGGCCATCAAGTCCTGCGGCGTGAAGTGCGTCATTGCCCCCTCCTTTGCACGCATTTTCTACCGCAATGCCATCAACATTGGGTTCCCCATTGTAGAGTGTCCCCAGGCGGCGGAGGAAATCCAGCCCGGTGATGAAGTGGACGTGGACTTTTCTACGGGTATCATCACCGATGTGACCCAGGGCAAGACCTGGCAGGCGGCTCCTTTCCCTCCCTTTATTGAGGGGATCATCCAGAGCGGAGGCCTGCTCAACTCCCTGAAAGCGCGGGGGGTGGCGAAATGAACTATAAGATCGCGCTGATCCGGGGCGACGGCATTGGCCCCGAGGTGGTGGGCGAGGCCGTGAAGGTCATGGACGCCATCGGTGAGAAGTTTGGCCACACCTTTACCTATACGGATGTTTTGATGGGCGGCTGCGCCATCGATGCGGTGGGTAAGAGCTATCCCGATGGCACCGCCGAGGCCTGCAAGGCCTGCGATGCCGTCCTGCTTGGCGCCGTGGGCGGACCCAAGTGGGGCCACTCCACCGACCCCCAAAAGCGGCCGGAGACCGCTCTGCTGTCCATCCGCAAGGATCTGGGGCTCTACGCCAACCTGCGCCCCGCCGCCCTGCGTCCCGCCCTGGCCGAGGCCTGCCCCCTGAAGAAGGAGACGGCGGAAAAGGGCATTGACCTGATGATCGTCCGGGAGCTCACCGGCGGCATCTACTTCGGCAAGCGGGAGCGCTACCAGACGGAGGACCGGGGGGAGGAGTGCGCCGACCGCATGGCCTACTCTGAGATGGAGATCGAGCGCATTGGCCGCCGGGCCTTTGAGCTGGCCCGGCTCCGGGGCAAGAAGGTAGCCAGCGTGGACAAGGCCAACGTGCTGGAGACCAGCCGCCTGTGGCGGGCCGTTATGCACCGTCTGGCGGAAGAATATTCCGATGTGCAGTATGAGGACGTGCTGGTGGACAACGCCGCCATGCAGCTGGTCCGGGATCCGGGGCAGTTTGACGTGGTGGTCACCGAGAACATGTTTGGAGATATCCTCTCCGATGAGGCCAGCATGATCACCGGTTCCATCGGTCTCTTGCCCTCCGCCTCCATCGGGGACCAGGCCCCCGGCCTCTACGAGCCCATCCACGGCTCCGCCCCGGACATCGCCGGGCAGGACAAGGCCAATCCCATTGCCACCATTCTGTCTGTGGCCATGATGTTCCGCTATTCCTTCCACCTGTCCCAGGAGGCTAAGGCCATCGAGGATGCGGTGGATGCCGTCCTCAACGAGGGCTGGCGCACCGCCGACATCGCCAAGGCGGGGGAGCAGGCGGTGGGCACCATCCGCATGGGCGAGCTCATCCGCCAGCATCTGTAAGGGAAAAAACCACCGGCCGTGGCTGGCGGTCAAATGTCTATTTTGCATTTTGAAAAGGGGAGCTGTGTCACAGCCCCCCTTTTTTTATGCCTTTTCCCTAAAATTGAGAAAATTCTGCAAATTTCCAATTTACCTCTTGCATTTTTGGGTCGGCACACATATAATAATGCGTGCATGATTTAAGTAACGGGAGGAATTTTGGTATGAAGGAACTTTCCAAACTGGCCCTGGGCGTGGAGCCCTCTACCACCATGGCCATTGACAGTATGTTCAAGCAGATGAAGGCGGAGGGATTGGATGTCATTGGCTTCGGCGCCGGTGAGCCCGATTTCGCCACCCCTGACCACATCAAACTGGCCGGCATTGCCGCCATTCATAATAACGATACCAAATATACCCCCTCCGCCGGTACTCTGGAGCTGCGCAAGGCGATCTGCCAGCGGCTGCGTGAGGACTGCGGCCTGGAGTATGAGCCCAGCCAGATCGTGGTGTCCAACGGCGCCAAGTCCTGCGTGTATGAGGCCCTTCGGGCCCTGGTGAACCCTGGGGACGAGGTCATCCTGCCCGCGCCCTACTGGGTGAGCTACATTGAGCTCATCAAGATGGTGGGCGGTGTGCCCGTGGTCATCGAGACACGGGAGCAGGACCAGTTCAAGCTGACCGCTCAGGAGCTCCGGGAGGCCATCACCCCCAAGACCAAGTGCATGATCCTCAACAACCCCTCCAACCCCACCGGCATGATGTATTCACGCAAGGAGCTGGAGGAGATCGCCAAGGTCTGTGTGGAGGAGGACATCTATGTCATCTCCGACGAGATCTACTTCCAGCTGGTCTATGATGAGGAGGAGTTTGTGAGCTTCGCCTCCATCAGCCCCGAGGCCAAGGAGCGCACCCTGATCATCAACGGTGTGTCCAAGTCCTACGCCATGACCGGCTGGCGCATCGGCTATGTGGCCGCCAACCCCCAGGTGGCCAAGGTCATCTCCAACTATGTCAGCCACTGTGCCGGTTCTCCCTGCGCCGTCTCTCAGAAGGCCGCCCTCACCGCCTACACCGCCTCTCAGGAGATGGTGGAGACCATGCGCCGCGCCTTTGAGCGCCGCCGCAACTATATGGTGGAGCGCATGAACCAGATCGAGGGCGTCAGCTGCATTCGCCCCCACGGCGCCTTCTATGTGATGATGAACATCGAAAAGCTCATCGGCAAGGAGATGCACGGCACCGTCATCAAGGACGCCGACGACTTCGGAAACCTCTTCCTGAAGTACGGCAAGGTGGCTGTGGTGCCCGGCACCGGCTTCGGCGCCCCCAACTTTGTCCGCTGGTCCTATGCCACCTCCCGCGCCAACATTCAGGAGGGTCTGGACCGTCTGGAGCGCTTCCTCAAGGGCGAGGTCATCTGATTTTTATCCTGCAAACGACTCCCCTGGCCTTTTGGCCGGGGGAGTTTTTTGTTGGAAGGGCCTGGGCAGGGGAGTGTGGGTGTCGTGGCCTGTTTGCAAAAGTTCTGTAAATTTTGCCGAGGGGAGTGGCGAAAAAAGGGAAACTGGTCTATAATGAAAACGGTAAACCCGCGCCCCCGAAGGGAAGGCGGGGAGAGAGATCAAATCGTCGAAAGAGAAGGTTGTGCCCATGTCAACAAACCGTTATGAAAGCCCCTTGTCCTCCCGCTACGCCAGCGACGAGATGCAGTATATTTTTTCCGCCGATAAGAAATTTTCCACCTGGCGGCGGCTGTGGGTCGCTCTGGCTCGGGGGGAGATGGAGCTTGGGCTCCCGGTGACCCAGGAACAGGTGGACGAGCTGGAGGCCCACATCACCGACATCGACTATGAGAAGGCCGCCCAGTGGGAGAAGAAGCTGCGCCACGACGTGATGGCCCATGTCCATACCTATGGGGAGCTGTGCCCCAAGGCTATGCCCATCATCCATCTGGGGGCTACCAGCTGTTATGTGGGGGACAACACCGATGTGATCCTTATGAAAGAGGCACTGGAGCTAGTTCGGGACAAAATTGTCCGGGTCCTTTCCCACATGGCCAAATTTGCCGATGAATACAAGGCCCTGCCCACCCTGGGGTTCACCCACTTCCAGGCCGCTCAGCTGGTCACCGTGGGCAAGCGGGCCACCTTGTGGATGAATGAATTGCTGATGGACCTGCAGGAGGTGGAGTACCGCCTTTCCACTTTGAAGCTGCTGGGCTCCAAGGGCACCACCGGCACCCAGGCCTCCTTCCTGGAGCTGTTTGAAGGGGACCATGAGAAGGTAAAGGCCCTGGAGGAAAAGATTGCAAAGGAAATGGGCTTTACAGCCTGTGTCCCGGTCAGCGGCCAGACTTATTCCCGGAAAATGGACTATAATGTCCTGTCCACCCTGTGCGGCATTGCCCAAAGTGCCAGCAAATTTGCCACCGACCTGCGCCTGCTGTGCCATTTGAAGGAAGTGGAGGAGCCCTTTGAAAAGAACCAGATCGGTTCTTCCGCCATGCCCTATAAGCGCAATCCCATGCGCTGTGAGCGTATCTGTGCCCTGGCCCGGTATGTGCTCGCCGACGCCATGAACCCCGCCATCACCGCGTCCACCCAGTGGTTTGAGCGTACCCTGGACGATTCGGCCAACAAGCGCCTGAGCGTTCCGGAAGCGTTTTTGGCGGTGGATGCCATTTTGAATATCTGGGCCAATGTGGCCGCCGGGCTGGTGGTCCATCCCAAGGTCATTGAGAAGCACATCCTGGAGGAGCTGCCCTTTATGGCCAGCGAAAACATTATGATGGATGCGGTGAAGCGGGGCGGGGACCGGCAGGCGCTCCACGAGCGCATCCGGGTGCTGTCCCAGCAGGCCGGTTACCAGGTGAAGGAGTTGGGCAAGCCCAACAACCTCATTGACCTGATGGCCGCTGACCCCGCCTTTGGCATGACAAAGGAGGAGCTCTCCGCCCATCTGGAGCCCAGCCGGTATATCGGCCGCTGCCCCCAGCAGGTGGAGGAGTTCTTAAAGCATGAAATTCAGCCTGTACTGGAGCGGTATGCCTGGGCTTTGGAGGGCCGGGATACAGAGCTGAATGTATAAGAGAGGGGAGAGAACGGGTTGCACAACCACCGAAAGAATCCATATGTGGCGGCAGGATTGACCGCCTTTGCGGTGATCGCGGGGGCGCTGCTGCTGTTTTTCTTCTTGTTCCATGCCAAGGAGGTACTTTCCTTTCTGGGAATGATAGGACAGATCCTGCGGCCCATCTTTATGGGAGCGGTGATCGCATTTCTGCTGCTGCCGGTCCACCGGAGGATTTTGTCCTTTTTACTTTCCATGACCCCGGATAAGCGGCTGGAGGACAAGAGAAGCCTGAAATTTCTCAACTTCCTGGCCATTCTGTTCAGCCTGCTGCTGGCCATCTTTGTCCTTTACATCCTGCTTGCCATGGTGATCCCCCAGGTGTGGCAGAGCATTGTGGACCTGGTCAACGCCATTCCCGGCTATATCGAGCAGGCCCAGGGGTGGCTCAGGACCTTCCTGGAGGATAATCCCGAGATCCAGGGGGCGGTGCTCTCGGGCTATGAATCTGCGGCCCTGTCCCTGGAACAGTGGCTCAACTCGGACATCCTGCCCAATCTCCAGTCGGTCAGCGCCACGCTGGACTGGATGCATAAGGAGGTTCTCCCCAACATCACGGGTGTGGTGTCCGGCGTGTCTGCCATTCTGCTTGCCACGCTGCTGCTGGTGAAGGACCTGCTCATTGCCATTATCGTTTCGGTGTATCTGCTGGCCATGAAGGACACCTTTTCCGCCCAGTCCAAAAAGATCGTCTACAGCGTGTTCCGCACCGATATTGCTGACCTGATCGTGGAGGAGACCCGCAACGCCTACCGGATCATGAGCGGCTTCATCAATGGCAAGATCGTAGACTCCCTGATTATCGGCATCATCTGCCTGGTGTGCTGCAACATCTTCAAATTCCCCTATCCGGCCCTGCTGGCCACCATCGTGGGTGTGACCAACGTGATCCCTTTCTTCGGGCCGTTTATCGGGGCCATTCCCTGCATTCTGCTGATTTTCATTATCGACCCCATTCAAAGCGTGTATTTTGCCCTATTTATTCTGGTGCTTCAGCAGTTTGACGGCAACATCCTGGGCCCGAAGATTCTGGGTGATTCCACGGGCCTGGCATCCTTCTGGGTGCTCTTTTCCATCTTGCTGTTCGGCGGCCTGTTTGGCTTTGGCGGGATGGTGCTGGGCGTACCGGTGTTTGCCATGTTCTACAGCGCGGTCAGCCGCCTGGTGCGCTATGGCCTGGGCAAGCGGAAGCTGCCTCAGAACACACAGGACTATCTGGGTAAAACAGGTCCGCTTAGGAAAGACCCCCTCCCAATGAAGGAAGAGGAATAAAAAAAGACCGCCCTCAGGGCGGCCTTTTTTTATTGGATCTTTGGGGCCTTCTCCTTGCCGGAGATATCCTCCATATCGATGCGCCAGACACCGGTGGCCTTCAGACTGCGGGCGATGGCCCGCTCAAACTGGTCAGCGTCCATGGCCTGGGGGGTGAGCTTCTCGCATAGAGCCCGGAGGGCCAGAATTTTCTCCGCGTCATCGGTGACCTCGTGGACTGTGCCGGTGACAATGGCGGACTGGAAATAGGTGGTGTACTCGTCGGGCTCCAGAAAGGCGGGGCGGTCGCCTCCCACAAAGGTGAGGCATACCTTGGGGCAGGCGCGCATAAGCTCCACCTTCCGCCCCTGGCGGGCGCAGTGGAAGTAAAGGGACCGGTCCACCCGCACCAGGGAAAGGGGCAGGCAGTAGGGGGTATCCTCGCCGGTGTTCAAAGCCAACACCCCGTGGCTGCACCGGTCTATGAGCTCCAGAGAAAACCCCTCGTCACGGGCGCGGTCCTTTCGTCTCATCTCCATGTTTACGCCTCCTCCTTCTTTTCCAGAAGCTTGGTCACCGCCAGATAGAACTTCCCAGGGTCGGCCCGGAAGACCTCGCCCCAGGCGTCGGCCTGGGCAGCGGTGGGGGAGAACAGCTCCAGATGGAGCAGAGGAGTCTCCAGGTCGTTGAGGGTCAAGTGGAGCGTGGCGGTCCCGTCGGGGTTGCCGGTGACCTTGGACTGGACCTGTGCCTCCCGGCGCAGGGCATCGTTCACCTTCACCAGGTTCTCGTCGCAGTGCAGACGCACCGAGTAGGGCAGGCTGCTCTCACAGATCTGGCTGTTGCGCCGGCCCTTGTCCGTGATGGAGTAGCGCCCGTCTTCCTTGGACAGCTGCCCTGTGGCCACCATGTGCTCCACTGCCTGGGTGAGGGAGAAGTAATCTACCCCCGCATCGCACAGTGCCAGTTCAAACAGCTGCAAAAAGGTGATGGGGCCGGCAGTCCGGTCCATGATGTAGAGGACCAGCAGCTTCAAATCCAGCTCGTCCTGGATAAATCCGATGGCCATCAGGCACACGCTCCTTTCACGCTTTCCATTCTCAAGCTACTATTATATCCAAAAAAAACAAAAAGGGCAAGCCCGGCCTGCCCAGTCGGGGCACCAAAATTCGCCTTGCACATAAGATGGAATGGAAGCAAACTCCAAATGGGCCTTTACCCGCCCATAACCATCCAAATTTAGGAGGGAACGATATGCCAGAAAAGGTCGTGCCCGGCCCCGTGTGCGATGAGCGCAATATCCGGGAGGCCGTGTGCATACACACGAAGAAAATCTTTGATTCCTGTAAGGATCGGGACTGTGTTGAGGATCTGCGGGTGTACCCCACCCGGTGCTCCCAGGAGGTCATTGACCGGGCCCAGTCCGTCAAGGCCAAATGTGCTGAGCTGCTGTACGCGTACATCGATGTGGAGCCTGTCACCTTTAACCGGGGCTTCTATACCGTGGATGTGCGGTTCTTCTACCGCATTACCGCCGATGCCTTTGTGGGTGCCGCCCGGCCGGTAGAGGTCTGCGGTCTGGCGGTGTTTGAAAAGCGTGCGGTGCTCTTCGGCAGCGATGGCGGCGCCAAGGTCTTCTCCTCTCAGGTAGGGGAGAACGGGGCTGAGATCCAGTGCCTGCCCCGGACCAGCGTGCCCACAGCGGTGGTAGAGGCGGTGGATCCGCTGATCCTCAACCTGAAGCTGGTGGACGTGTGCCACTGCCGCCCCTGCGACTGCTCCTGCACGGACATTCCCATGGGTGTGGCCGCCTGCTTCGGGGATGAGCTGATGATGAGCGGTGACCAGCACCGGCTCTTTGTCACCCTGGGCCAGTTCACCATCATCCGTATGGAACGGGATACCCAGCTTCTGATCCCCGCCTATGACTACTGCATTCCCACCAAGGATTGCAGCTGCACGGGCGGCTGTGACGATCCCTGCCAGGAGGACCCCTGCGAGATGTTCCGCAAGGTCCAGTTCCCGGTGGGCGAATTCTTCCCGCCCAGCAGCCAGACCGGCGGAAACAGTAACGGCAATAGCCAGCACTGCTGCCGCTAAGCAAAAAAGGCGCCGCCCCATGGGGCGGCGCCTTTTGGCTTAGTCACATCAGGGGAGCGAATACACGCAAAATGCTCCGGTACAGCTGGAGCAGGATGTTCAGGTGCTTAGCCCGGCGCAGGGAGATGGATTCGCAGACCTTTAAGGTCTCCTCAAAATCCTGGCGGATGTCCCGGATGCAGGGGGCTTCGCACAGCCACACGCCATCCTCAAAGTGGAGGAAGAGACTGCGGTAGTCCAGATTGACAGTGCCCACGGTGGCAAAGCGGTCATCCACCACAAAGTTCTTCGCGTGGATGAACCCAGGGGTGTACTCATAGATCTTCACACCTGCCTCCAGCAGGGGCGGGTAGTGGGCGCGGGTGACCTGAAAGACATATTGCTTGTCGGGAATGTGAGGGGTAATGAGGCGCACATCCACGCCGGACTTTGCGGCGTTGCACAGGGCGGTATTGGTGGCCACGTCAATCACCAGATAGGGAGTGGTGATGTAAATATACTTTTTGGCCTTGGCGATCATGTTGAGGTATACCGCCTGGCCCACCGCCTCGCTGTCCAGCGGCGTGTCGGTATAGGGCTGCACATAGCCCGTCCAGGGCCGCACCGGGGCGGCGGGAGGACGGAAACGGTCAAAGTCCTCATCCCAGGAGGCGATGTGGTCCCACATGGTGAGAAACATCACCGTCATGGACCAGACCGCGTCCCCCTCCAGGAGGATGGCACTGTCCTTCCAGTGGCCGAAGCGCTCCTTTACGTTGATATACTCATCGGCCAGATTGATCCCCCCGGTGAAGCCCACCTTCCCGTCGATGATCATCAGCTTTCGGTGGTCCCGGTTGTTCAGGCGCAGGGACATGACCGGAAGAAAGCGGTTGAACACCCGGCACTGGATGCCCTTGCGGGTGAGGATCTCATTATAGTCACGGGGCAGGGTAAACATGCAGCCCATGTCGTCATACATCACCCGGACCTCTACGCCCTGGGCGGCCTTGCGCTCCAAAATGGCAAGGATGCTGTCCCAGAAGACGCCGGGCTGGATGATAAAGTACTCCAGGAAGATATATTTCTCCGCCTTTTCCAGCTCCTCCAGCATACGGGGGAAGGCGGCATCTCCCAGGGGGAAATATTCCGTCTCTGTGTTGGTATAGGCGGGGCAGGCGGCCCGTCGCTCCAGAAAGCTGGCCTGGCCGGCGGCGTCTCCCCCCAAGGGGAGCAGGTCATCGGACTTGAAGTCATCCCGGAGGACCTGGGCGGTCTTTTTCAGCATGCCCTGCATACGGCGCCGGGTGCGCTTTGGCACCGCGCCTCCGCCTACCATCAGGAAGAACACTCCGCCAAACACGGGGAAGGGGAGGATCAGCAGCAGCCAGGCGATCTTGTACCCCGGCTCCATACGGCTGCCCACAATGGCCAGAGCGGCCAGGACGCTGATGGCGACGAGACACCAGTAGAAGGTTTCCGTATACTCGGAAAAGGTGACCACCATGACCAGCAATGTGGCGATCTGGGCCAGCAGGGACAGGCCCACAAAGACCGAGCGGTGGAACAGGATGTACAGCAGTTTTTTCAAGGGCAGTCACCTCCCGGCAAGAAAAAGAACATCAGGTTTGAGGATGGATGGAGCAGGAGATCCCCGCCTCATCCAGGGTAATGACCCCGTAGGAGGAGCGGCTGGAGCCGGGATTGAGCACCCACAGTCCATCCTCCAGCTGGCAGCACAGGGCCTGGTGGGTGTGTCCGAAGAGAAGAATATCGGCTCCCACGGCTCTTGCCTGGGCGTAGGCCCGGTCATAGCCGCTTTTCACGCCCCACAGGTGTCCGTGGGACAAAAGAATGGACTTGCCCCCCAGGGTAATCTGCTTGATGGCCTCCGCACTGGTCCACCCGTCGCAGTTGCCCGGCACCATGCAGATGGGCAGGGTGGGATAGACCATGGAGGCATACTCTGCATCCTCCATCAGGTCCCCAAGATGGATGACGTGGTCCGGCTTCTGGGTGTCGATGGCATGGTAGATGCCGGCCATGGAGCGGTGAGAGTCGGAAAGCACAAGAATTTTCAAAAGTGTCACCTCCGGATTTGGGGCGCATATACTGGAGTAAACCGATGGGGCGGCACAGCCGCCCTGGATGGGAGGAATTGCCATGAAAGAAACACAGGCTTCCGGGGCCATGGGCCCGGAGGAGATGCGGATAAACCAGCAGGCCATCGCTTCCCTGGCCGGAACGGAGGACGCCAAACGCCTGATGGAGCTGCTCCAGCGCCAGGGGGGACAGGTTCGCCAGGCGGCCCAGGCTGCCACCCAGGGAAATCCCCAGCAGCTCATGGAGATGATGGACCGGCTGATGAACTCCAAAGAGGGGGCGGATCTGGTGGAGCGGATCGGCGAGCAGGCAAAGAAGGCCGGACTATGAGCGCCGGCCCCGGAGGGAGGTGGGCAGGAAGTGGCGGAGTTTGATGAAAAACTGAATGCGATCCTGGGAAACCAGGAGGCCATGGCCCAGATCATGTCCCTGGCCCGCTCCCTGTCCGGGGACGGACCGGGGGAGGACCCGCAGCGAACAGAGGATGAAGAGGAACAGGAGATGGAGGGGGAGGAGGCGTATCATACCGCTGCGCCGGCCCAGCCGGACCTGTCATCCATGCTGGGACAGATTGACCCCGCCCTGCTGCGTACCGGCATGGAGGTCATCCGCCAGGTCCAGAGCACCGAGGACCGCAACGCCGCCCTGCTCCAGGCCCTGCGGCCCTTCCTGCGGGAGGAACGCCGGGGGCGGCTGGACCGGGCCATTCAAATTGCCCGGATGACCCGAATGATCCGGGCGGCCATCACCGCCCTGGGAGAAAGGGGGCAGGAGGAAGGTGTATAACCGTTACATACCCCAGGACAGCTGCAGCTGGGTCCCAACAGACCGGGAAAACGTCCGCCCTGCGTCCCGCCGGCAGGAGGGAGAGCGGGTCAAGCTGCCGCCCTTTTTGTCCGGGGAGGGGCTGTCTGCCCTGTTTTCCCACAAAGGCGGCGGAGGAGGGCTGACCAGGGCCCTGCGGGCCCTCCACCTGGAGGACATTGACACCGGGGACATTCTGCTGCTGCTCATCGTGCTCTATTTATTTGCCGAGGGCGACGACCTGGATTTGGTCATCGCCCTGGGATTGGTTCTCATTATGGGATTTGGGGAAGATCAGCAGCCTTAAGCGTCCCCTTCCAGGGTGTGAAGCACCGTGCCGTCGGGCAGCTCAAACTCTCCGTCGGTGGGGCAGGGGGACTGGGCGGGGGAGTAGGCGGTCATACGGTAGACCAGCACCCCGTCCTCTTCCGATTCGGCACAGACCAGCAGCCCGCTGTCTACGCTCACCCAGTAGCGCTGGACCACGGAGGAGTCGGGAAACTGGACCTGGGCATAGACACAGGGCAGATCTCCCTTTGTCACATAGCCTGCGTCGGTGATCCAGTCCTTCTCCAGCTCCACCACTGTCTCATAGGTGGGGATGTGCTGGCTGAGGTCAGAGGTAAATTCATCGGCTGGGGCGGTCTGATACTTGCTGGAGCCCTCGTACCAGTAGTAGAGGGTGCCATCCCCCGTCAAGTCGTGGCGGATGACTCCGGAGGGAAGGGCCTGGCGGCTGTGGGCCCAGCCTCCGTCCCGCCACACCTGGACCTGAACCGAGGAGGAACCCCCCTCCCAGAAGGTCTCTACCGTGAGCTCCTGGTAGTAGCTCTCCGGCCGTGCCAGGGTGGCTACCACGCTGCCCACGGTCTGGGGCGTGACCGACACCGATTGGTACTGGCCGGAGCCGGACAGGGAACCGGCGGAGGTGTCTGTACCGCTGCTGGAGGCAGGGAGGATGACCTCTGAGGTGCGCAGACCGAAGAGACTGCGGCCAAAGCTGGTAAACATGGCAAGGACAATGAGGACAATGATCGCTCCTACAATGATCTGCCGGTTTTTTTGTTCCACCCTTCACCCCCCTTTCCCATCTGTGGTTTTATTATGCCCCGAAGGGTTCTGGGGCAGTCTCCCGCAGGCCGAAGTGCCAGGCAATGGCGTCGGCGATGCGGCGGCAGGCCTGGCCGTCTCCGTAGGGGTTGACGGCGTGGGCCATTTTGTCATACTCGGCCTGGTTGGACAGAAGCTCCGAGGCCATGGAGAAGATGTCCTCCTCCTCCACACCGGCCAGGCGGACGGTGCCCGCGGCCACGGCCTCGGGCCGCTCGGTCTCTTTGCGCAGGACAAGCACCGGCTTGCCCAGGGCGGGGGCCTCCTCCTGAAGGCCGCCGGAGTCGGTCATCACCAGGTGGCACCGGGCCATCAGGTTGTGCATCTCGTCCACTGCCAGCGGGGCGATGAGGTGAATGCGGGGATGGCCGTCCAGATACTTGTGGGCCGCCTCCTGCACCACGGGGGAGAGGTGGACGGGATAGATGAGCTCCACCTGGGGGAAGGCATCGGCAATGCGGCGCAGGGCAGTCATGATGTTGGTCATGGGTTGGCCGTAGTTTTCCCGGCGGTGGCAGGTGACCAGGATGACCTTTCGGTTGACATAATCAATTTGATTCAACGCATCTTCTGCAAAGGTAAAATCCTTTACAACAGTTGTCTGCAAAGCGTCAATGACGGTATTGCCCGTGAGGAACACCCCTTTGGTGATGTTCTCGCGGGCCAGATTGTCCCGGTTGGCCACGGTGGGGCAGAAGTGGAGGTCGGCAATGGCACCCACCATCTTCCGGTTCATCTCCTCGGGGAAGGGGGACCACTTGTCATAGGTGCGCAGGCCCGCCTCTACATGCCCTACGGCGGTGTGGGAATAGAAGGCGGCCAGAGCCCCGGCGAAGGTGGTGGAGGTGTCCCCGTGGACCAGCACCAGGTCGGGCTTGGCCTCATGGAGGACCTCCTCCACGCCCAGCAGGCACTTGGAGGTGATGGCGGAGAGGGTCTGCCGGGGCTGCATGATGTTGAGGTCATAGTCAGGCTTGAGCTTGAAGATATTCAGCACGCTGTCCAGCATCTCCCGGTGCTGGGCAGTGACGCAGCACAGGGCCTCAAACTCCGGACGGCTGGCCAGTTCCAGGGCCAGAGGGGCCATTTTAATGGCCTCGGGCCGGGTGCCGAAGATAGTCATAACTTTGATCTTGTTCATTTGTCGGATTTGTCCTCCTCGCCAAAGAAGTTGTCATTGCCGGCGATCTGGGTGCCCCTGTGTTCCCTGCGGGTGGCGCTCCGGCTGTCCTTGCCGGAGGGGCCCTCGGGCCGGTTGTGATTCAGGAAGAGCATGGCGGCCACGCCCCCGGCGGCAAAGAGAGCGGCCAGGAAGAACATGGCCTTCACCACGCCGATGGTGGTGAGCACTACGGCGGAAAGGCCCAGAATAGCACTGATCACATAGAGGGTGGCCACCGCCTGCTTCTGAGAAAAGCCCATGTCAATCAGCCGGTGGTGGATGTGGCCCCGGTCGGGGGTCATGGGGGACTGGCCCTTGGCCAGGCGGCGGATGATGGCAAAGGTGGTGTCGAAAATGGGCAGGCCCAGCATGAGGAAGGGGACGGCGAAGGAGATGATGGCGTAGAATTTAAACAGCCCCTGAATGGACACCACCGCCAGGATAAAGCCCAGGAAGGTAGAGCCCGTGTCTCCCATGAAGATCTTAGCCGGGTTCAGGTTATAGGGGAGAAAGCCGATGCAGCCGCCTGCCAGGGCGGCGGTGAGCACGGCGGTCTCCGGCTCGGAGACGATGAGGGCGATGACCAGCAGGGTCATGGAGCTGATGGTGGATACGCCGCAGGCCAGGCCGTCCAGGCCGTCGATGAGGTTGACGGCGTTGGTGATGCCCACGACCCAGAACACGGAAATGGGGATGGAGAGAATACCTAAGTTCCAGAAGGGGTCGGAGCTGAAGACATTGGGGTTGGACAAGACCAGGATCTTGTTGCCCGCCAGCACGGCAATAAGGGCCGCGCCGATCTGAACCAGGAACTTGGGCACGGCGGGCAGGGCGTAGATGTCGTCAAAAATGCCCAGGATGACGATGATGACCCCGCCCAGGAGCATCCCCCGCATCTGGGGGGTGAGGGGCAGGAAGATGAGCACGCTGAGCATAAAGCCGAAGAAAATGGCCAGGCCACCCATCCGGGGGATGGGGTGGTCGTGCATTCTCCGGCTGTCCTTGGGCACATCGACCGCACCCACCCGAAAGGCCAGGGAACGCACTACCGGGGTAGTGAGCAGGGCCACCAGGGCGGAACACAGCAGGGCGGCGGCAGCCATGCCGATGACAGGAAGCTGAATGGTCATAGCGATTTCCTCTTTTGTCAGAATAGTCGCCCGGACTTAGCGGGCCACAAAGCCGATCTTCTTATACACCTTGCGCAGGGTCTTATTGGCCACATAGGATGCCTTCTGGGCGCCCTGGGTGTAGACCTGCTCCAGATAGGCCTTGTCGGCCAGAATGCGCTGGGCCTCCTCCCGGATGGGGCGCAGGGTCTCCACCACGGCGTCGCCCACGGCGGGCTTGAACTTGCCGTAGCCCTGGCCGTCAAATTCCTGCTCGATCTCCTCAAAGCTCTTGCCGGTGACGGCGGAGTAGATGTTCATCAGGTTGGCCACGCCGGGCTTGTTCTGGGGGTCATAGCGCACACAGCGCTCAGTGTCGCTGTCGGTGATGGCCCGCTTGAATTTGCGCTGGATATCCTCGGGCTTCTCCAGAAGGAAGACGCAGCCCTCGGGGATGGACTTGGACATTTTGGAGTCGGGGGTGGTCAGGCCCATGATCCGGGCGCCGGCCTTGGGGATGTAAGGCTCGGGCATTTTGAACACGTCGCCGTAGATGCCGTTGAAGCGCTGGACAATGTTTCGGGTGAGCTCCACGTGCTGCTTCTGATCCTCGCCCACGGGGACGAAGTCGGGCTGATAGAGGAGAATGTCCGCGGCCATGAGGGAGGGGTAGGTGAACAGGCCTCCGTTGATGTTGTCCTTGTGCTTGGCGGACTTGTCCTTAAACTGGGTCATGCGGGAGAGCTCCCCGAACATGGTGTAGCAGTTCAAAACCCATCCCAGCTCCGCGTGGGCGGGGACGTGGGACTGGATGAACAGGGTGTTCTTCTCCGGGTCCAGGCCGCAGGCGATGTACTGGGCCAGCTGCTCCAGGGTGCGCCGGCGCAGGTCGGCGGGGTTCTGACGCACGGTGATGGTGTGCATATCGGCCATGAAATAAAAACAGTCAAACTCCTCGGCCCTGGCCCCCCAGTTTTTGATGGCCCCCAGGTAGTTGCCCAGGTGCAGGTCGCCGCTGGGCTGGATGCCGGAAAGCATTACTTTTTTGTTTTCCATCGGTGTTGCTCCTTTGTTCCGGGTGTCCGGGCGGACGCCCATATAATATCACTATATTGTATCACTTCAAAGGGGAAATGGCAACAAAAACAGGAGCCTTTTTCTCCCGGCAGAGAAAACAAGTTTCCTTTGACATTTCCCCGGAAATCGGATATGCTGAAGGGGACAATTGAATCGATTTCCAGAGATTTTGCGCGCGGTGCGCGCAGGAAGCCGGGTGAGAATCCCGCACAGGAACGCTGCTGTATGGACGGAGCCGTTCCCCAGGGAAAACGGAGGTTTTCCAGCCACTGGACCAAAGGTCTGGGAAGGCGGGGGGCAGGTGTTGAGGGCCGAGTCAGAATATATCTCTGAAAATCATGTACGAACCGGATTTTTCCGGGGAAACTCTTCGGACTCAAGAGGTACAGGTGTTTGCATTGACGGGAAACCGCCAGTGCTTGTTTGCGCTGCAAAAAAGGCCTCTGAGTCCCCGGACTCAGGGGCTTTTTTATGCCCCGAAAAAGGAGGAACTTATGAACCACGTATGCAAACAGATCCTAAGTGCCGCCCTGGCCCTGGTCCTGCTGGCCGGCTGCGCCGCGCCCCAGACCCCTGCCGCCTCCCAGGCGGCCCAGTCCACGGCGGAAAGCACCCCTCAGGGGGATGGGCACTACCCGGTGACCATTACCAACTATAACTACGCCGGGGAAGAAGTCTCCTACACCTATACCCAGGCCCCCCAGCGGGTGGTGTGCATCTATCAGGGGTGCATTGAGACCATGATCGCCCTGGGGCTGGAGGACCACGTCATCGCCTCCTACGGCCTGGACAACCAGGTGAAGGACCAGTGGCAGGAGGGGTTTGCGCAGATGCACTATGATGAGAGCGTTTTCTCTCCCGACAAAGAGACCATGACCCTTCTGGAGCCCGATTTCATCTTCACCTGGCACTCCGCCTTCAGCGAAAAGAAGCTGGGGGACGTGGACGGCTGGAACCAGAAGGGGGTGGGCACTTACATGTCCCAGAACTCCGGGGCGGCGGCAGAGCGCACCATGGAGCACGAGTATGAGGACATTTTGAACATCGGGAAGATTTTCCACGTAGAGGACAAGGCCCAGGCCCTGGTGGACGAGATGTCGAAGGCCGTGGAGGAGACCCTGGCCGCGGCGGCAGGCCGGGAGGCGGTCACCGTGGCGGTGGTGGAGCCCCTGGACGGGGTGTTGAGCAATTACCACGCCAACACTCTGGCCGGGGACATGGTGCAAAAGCTGGGGGGTACCCTGGTAAAGCCCCAGGGCAATGAGATGGGCAAGGAGGAGCTGGTGGCCCTCAATCCGGAGGTCATCTTCGTGGTGTACATGGCCTACTCCGGGGATTCTCCGGAGCAGGTGATCGCCGCCCAGCTTTCCGCCATTACCCAGGACCCGGCCCTGGCCTCCCTGTCGGCGGTGCGCAATGGGCGGGTCTATCCCATTATGCTGGGGGACATGTACGCCAGCGGCCCCCGTACCCTGGACGGCATCCGGGCCTTTGCCGCCGGGCTTTATCCGGAAGCATGAGGAGGAACGCTGTGGCAAACAAACAAGGGGCAAGGGGCGCGGGGGTCTACCGGGCGGCTCTGCTGGCGCTGGCCCTGATCCTGCCTTTATCCCTCATGGGGGCGGTGTGCCTGGGGACGGTGGAGCTGCCCGTTTCCTCGGTCTATACGGTCATCCGCCATGAGCTTGCCCATCTGTTTCTGGGCACGCCTTTTCCCCCGGAGTGGGCCCCAGGGACAGCGGTACACGACGTGGTGTGGCTCATCCGCCTGCCCCGGCTGGTGCTGGCGGCGGCGGTGGGAGGCGGGCTGTCCCTGTGCGGGGTGGTCATGCAGGCGGTGGTCAAAAATCCCCTGGCCGACCCCTATGTGCTGGGGGTGTCCTCCGGGGCATCCCTGGGGGCCACCCTGGCCATCCTCCTGGGGACGGGGGCTATGCTGGGGGGCAACTTTGTGGGCCTTATGGCCTTCCTGGGGGCCTTCGGGGCCTCTCTGGCCGTGGTAGTTCTGGCCGGAGTGGGAGGGCGGGCAAGCTCGGTGCGGCTGCTGCTGTCCGGGGCAGCCCTGTCCGCGGTGTGCGCAGCGGTGTCCAATTTTCTCATCTACCTCGCGGACGCCGACCACGCTGCCGCCCAGGTGCTCCGCTGGACCATGGGCAGCTTTGGCTCCGCCAGCTGGCCGGGCAACGGGGTGATGTGTCTGGTGTGGGGAGGCGCCGCCCTGTTTTTCTGGAGCCAGAGCCGGAATTTGAACCTCATGCTCCTGGGGGACGAGACCGCCCTTACCCTGGGCACCGACCTGTACGGACTGCGGATCGTCTATCTGCTGATCTGTGCCCTGGTGGTGGGCTTTGGGGTCTATTACGCCGGGATCATCGGCTTTGTGGGGCTGGTGGTGCCCCATGTGCTGCGCCTGCTCTTCGGCAGCGACCACCGCAGGCTCATCCCCCTGTCCGCCCTGGGGGGCGGGGTATTTCTTCTGTGGGCGGATGTGCTGTGCCGCTCCATTCTGCCGGGCAATGAGATCCCCGTGGGCATTCTCACCGCTCTGCTGGGCGCACCGGTATTTCTCTGGCTTATGGCCAGAAAACCCTATGGATTTGGAGGCTGAGCCATGAAGCTGGAAGGAAAAAATCTGGAGGCCCTGCTGGGGGGAGCCCCCATTTTGAAGGGGGTGAGCCTACACGCGGAAGGCCGGGAGCTGGTGGGGGTCATCGGCCCCAACGGCAGCGGCAAGAGCACCCTTCTCAAGTGCCTCTACCGGGTGCTCCGGCCCAGCGGCGGGGCGGTGTGGCTGGATGGACAGGAGCTGGAGAACCTTCCACGGAAGCAGTCCGCCCGGAGCATGGCGGTGGTGGCCCAGCACAACGACCTCTCCTTTGAATTTACCGTTCAGGAGATGGTCCTTATGGGCCGCTCTCCCCACAAGCGCCTTCTGGAACGGGACAGCGGGGCGGACCTGGCCATTGCCGAAACAGCTCTGGCCCAGGTGGGATTGCTGGAGCTGGCCCAGCGGCCCTTTTCCTCCCTGTCCGGGGGAGAGCGCCAGCGGGTGATCCTGGCCCGTGCCCTGGCCCAGCAGGCCCCCATTCTCATTCTGGACGAGCCCAACAATCATCTGGACATCAAATTTCAGCTCCAGCTCATGGAGCTTCTCCGAGGCCTGCCCTGTACCGTGGTCGCCGCCCTTCACGACCTCAACCTGGCGTGTATGTATTGCGACCGGCTGTATGTGATGAAGGACGGCCGGGTGGCCGGGGAGGGGAGACCGGAGGAGGTGCTCACCCCCCAGCTCATCCGCCAGGTCTATGAGGTGGAGGCACGGGTGGAGCGAAACGGGGCAGGGGAGATGCAGATTTTCTACTGTGCCAATCGTCCGCGATAAAAAAGACGGCGGGGATGTCCCTGCCGTCTTATCTTTTGTCCTCCCGGACCAACACGCCGCCGTCCTCCCGAAGGGTGAGCAGCAGCCGCTTGCCTTCATAGGTTCCCCGGCACCGGGCCAGCAGGTCCCCATGTTCGCCCATCAGCTCCAGAGTAAAGGCCTGGGAACCGTCCTCCAGCTGAAAGCCGCAGCGGTCCCCCCGTTCCAGAAGCCCCACGTCCTGGGGGGCGCTGACCGATTCAGACTGGGTTTCCGTGGAGAGGGTGATGGTGTAGATGACCTGGGGGCTGTCGTTGCATACCACCACATCGGCATTCCCCACATCGGACAGGGCACATCCGGACAGGGCAAGGGCTGCCAGGACAGCGGAAAGAAAAATGGCAAGACGTCTCATAAGATTCCTTTCCAAGGACGTAAAAGCCCTTTTGTATCAAGTGATAGAAAGCAAAATTCCTTTATCGTTCCAGCGACCAGGGCTCCTCCGACCAGCCCAGGTATTCCCCCAGCAGGAAGGGGCCGTTGTAGCGGTAGTAGGAGTAGGAGGTCTCCATCCAGGTGAATTTCCGCATGACGATCTTCTCTCCCTGCCAGGTGCCCTCCTCCTCGGGGGCCCCGGTGAGGCCCAGGTAGAAGGTACCCACGGTGAGCACCGCCAGCACCGTCAGGGCACAGCCCACCTTCAGACAAAGGGGCACCCACGGTTTGGAAAAGTGCTTCCGGGCGTACCAGGCAATGGCCACAAGCAGGGCGATGGAGAGCAGGGCCCAGAGATAGACTGGGAGGCTGTGAAGCCAGTCCCTGAGATGAAACCCAAAGGCCTCCTCCGCTCGGGGCAGAAGGAGCACCAGGGCCAGAGCCGGGGCCCACAGGGCGAACAGCACCCCCAGCACCAGGCGGCAGCCCTTCTCCCGCACCAGGAGAAATACCCCCAGTCCAAAGGCTGGGATCCACAGGAACACGGACAAAAAACCGATCAAAACCAGATAGAGGGGCAGATAAAGAAGCGCCATAATTTACTCCTTTTCGTCAGGGACAAACTCCAGAATGTCCCCCGGCTGGCAGTCCAGGGCCTGGCAGATCGCTTCCAGGGTGGAGAAGCGGATGGCCCTGGCCTTGTTGTTTTTCAGGATGGACAGGTTGGCCATGGTGATGTCCACCTTCTGGGCCAGTTCCCCCAGAGACATCTTCCGTTTGGCCATCATCACGTCCAGATTGACCACAATTTTCATTCTGACGCCCTCCTTAGATGGTCAGGTCCTGGTCCTCTTTCAGCTCAGAGGCCTGGCGAAACAGGACGGACATCACCTGAAAGAGGAGCCCGGCCATGAAGAAGGCGGGAATGAACAGTGCGGTGTAGGTAAAAAGGGGAGCAGGCGTTCCGTCGGCCCACAGCCACAGCCCCAGACGCACCAGGGCCGCCCCGGCAATGATCCAGCAGCATACCGCCGCCCGGTGGAGGCAGCGTGCATTTGTCATTTGAAAAGGCTTTTGGGCCAGAATGGTATCCAGCACTTTTTTTGCCTGCCAAAGGATGACGGCGGTACAGATGCCGCACAGCCAAAGAAAGAGCGTGACCAGGCTCAGAATTTTGTCTGTCCATACTCCCCACAGGGCCTCGGACAGAAACTGCCACACGGACTCCAGCGCGGAGCCCCCCGACAGTCCAAACATGGCCCGGAACACCAGGAAAATCTGGTCGGTGCCTGCACCCACCGCACGGATCGCCAGCCCCGGCACCAGGGGCATGACCAGAAGGTTACAGACAAAGGCAATGAGCACCAGCGCCCGCAGCACCCTGGCCAGACGCTGTACGGAAGGTTGTTCCATGGGAAATTCCCCCTTTCAGTTGGCCCCATGCTATCACGGGAAAACTCGAATGTCAATATAAATTTATTGTTTTTCGATAAAATTAAGAAATGAAAAGAGGACGGCTGACAGCCGCCCTCCAGGGCTTATCTATAAGGCGAAATTGCTTTACAACGCCTGATTTTACACAGCAGGCTCCAGCAGCCCCGCCGCACGGCAGATCCGTTCCCGTGAGATGTGGTTGACCAGGGAGATGACCCGGCCCACGCCCACCATGGCCACCAGAGTGCCCAGGCCAATGCCCACCACATGACCTGCGGCGATCAATCCCAGCGTGCAGGTAGAGGCCACACAGCACACATCAAAGATATTTTTTGCCACGCCCTGCTCCCGGCCTGTCTTTTCCCCCAGTGCGGCCACAATGCCGTCTCCGGGGTTGGGGACCAGGCGCATGTTTACGGTGAACGCCGCCCCAATGCCGGTGCAGACGATGGCCAGCAGCAGCACCAGAAGATTTTTCCAAAGGGGCTCCTGGGCGGCTTGGTGGGGGATCAGGGCGGAGTAGAGGTTTAATACCCGGCTGAAAATAAGGCTCAAAGGGAGCTGCCCCAGGTCGTTGATGAGGTATTTGCCCCGGTGGAGGATCAGCTCGCCGATCACAAAGAGGGTGTAGAGGAGAAAGGTCATGTCGCCAAAGTTCAGGTGCCAGATCTCAGATACGGCATAGGACATGGAGATGATGGGGGAGACCCCCAGTCCGGACTTTGTGTTCAGGGTGAGGCCCAGGGCCAAAATCAGCATGCCGACGATGTAAATGATCCAGCGATTGAGGGTTTTCAAAAATGTTCGCGCTCCTTATGCATGGTATGGCTCAAGATTCGGTGCCGTTTTTGGCGAAGTAGTCGCACCAGGGCCGCAGGGTACAGCTTTGGCACTGGGGCCGCCGGGCAACGCACACCGCCCGGCCGTGGAGGACCATGCGGTGGCAGAAGTCGTTGGACTCCTCCGGGGGGAGGACCTCCCGCAGCTGCATTTCGACCTTTTGGGGGTCTTTGGTGCCGTCGGTGAGGCCCAGAAGGCCTGTGATGCGGATGCAGTGGGTGTCGGCCACCACCACACCGGGGGTGTGGTACACGTCACCCAGAATGAGGTTGGCGGTCTTTCGGCCCACGCCGGGCAGCTTCAGCAGGTCCTCCATGGTGTCGGGCACCTTGCCCCCGTACTGGGACAAGAGCATCTGAGAGGCCAGCACAATGTCACGGGCCTTGGCCCGGAAAAAGCCGGTGGAGTGGATGTACTGCTCCACCTCGGCAATGTCGGCCCCGGCCAGGGCCTCCAGGGTGGGGAAGCGGGCAAAGAGGGCGGGGGTCACCTGGTTGACCCGCTCGTCGGTGCACTGGGCAGCCAGGCGCACAGAGAACAGAAGCTCATAGTCCTTTTCATACTCCAGGGAGCAGATGCCGTCGGGATAGAGGCGCTTGAGCTCCTCAATGATGGCCCGGATGTCAGAGGGGGATTTTCGTTTGTTCATGGAAAAACTCCTTCAAAATATTTTTTCCATTGTACCACGGCACGTTCCAAAGATGAAGGGGGAGAACAATTTTTTTCTTGCCATTTCCATGGCTTTCCTTCATAATTGAGACGAGGTGAATACCATGGAAAGCCTGTTTTCCTGCCCCCTGTGCGCCGCCCCTTTGGCGTGCACCCACACGGGGCTTCTCTGCCCAAACCGCCACAGCTTTGACCGCTCGGCGGCGGGCTATGTCCATCTTCTGCCCCCCAACCGCAAGCATTCCCAAAACCCTGGGGATGACAAGGAGATGGTGGCCGCCCGGTCGGCTTTTCTGGACAAGGGGTACTATGCCCCCCTCCGGGAAGCCCTGTGCCAGCTGGCTTTGGACTGTGTGACCGGAGAGAGCGCCCCGGTGGTGGTGGACAGCGGCTGCGGAGAGGGGTACTATACCGCCGGGCTTTATGAGGCCCTCCAAAAGGCCGGACTGTCTCCCCGGATGGCGGGGGTGGACATTTCCAAATTTGCCCTGCGCCGGGCGGCCAAACGCCTGAAGGAGGGGGAGTTTGCTGTGGCCTCGGTCTACCGCCTGCCCCTGCCCGATGCCTGCGCCCACCTGCTGGTCAATGTGTTCTCACCCCTGGCGGAGGAGGAGTTTGCCCGTGTGCTGCGCCCCGGAGGACACTTTCTCTATGCCGTCCCCTCCCAGCGCCACCTGTGGGAGATGAAAGAGGTCCTCTATGAGCGCCCCTATGAAAACCCTGTAAAGCGGGAAGACTATACAGGATTTATCTGGGAAGGGGTGCGGGAGGTGCGCTATGCGGTCACCCTGGAGAGTTCCGAAGACATCATGGCCCTGTTCCACATGACCCCCTATGCCTGGAAGACCCCCAGGGACGGGGTGGAGCGGCTCAAACAGATGGAGCGCCTCACCGTTGAGATCGGCTTTGATTTTCACTGTTACCGGCGGGTATAACCGCCCAAAGAAAGGAATGTTATGAACCATCCGATTGTATGGGCCGCCGTGGGCACGGGCATCACCTTTTTGATGACCGCCCTGGGGGCGGCCACGGTCCTTTTTGTCCGGGGGAAGTCCACCCCAAACCTGCAGCGCCTGTTTCTGGGGTTTGCGGCCGGAGTGATGGTGGCCGCGTCCGTGTTCAGCCTGCTGCTGCCCGCCATGGAGGAGGCGGAGGCCTCGGGGCTTCCGGCGTGGCTGCCCACGGCCGGAGGCTTTGTGCTGGGTGTGCTCTTTTTGTGGGCCATGGACTCCCTGCTGCCCCACCTCCACCCGGAATCAGACGGGCCGGAGGGTCTGCCCTCTTCCTGGCGCAGAACCACCCTTCTGGTGCTGGCCGTCACCCTCCACAACATCCCGGAGGGGATGGCGGTGGGATTGTCCTTTGCCCTGGCCGCCCAGCACAGCGGCGGGGGACTGGGGGCCGCCATGGCCCTGGCCATTGGCATTGGCCTGCAGAACTTCCCCGAGGGGGCGGCCATCTCGCTGCCTCTGCGGCAGGAGGGGATGAGCCGGGGACGTGCCTTCCTCTACGGGGCCATGTCCGGCCTGGTAGAGCCCATTTTCGGCATTCTTGTCGTCCTCTTTGCCGGGAGCATCGCCCCGGTGATGCCCTGGCTTCTCTCCTTTGCCGCGGGGACCATGATGTATGTGGTCACCGAGGAGCTGATCCCCGAGGCCCATCTGGGGGAGCACTCCAACATCGGCACCATGAGCGTGATGTTCGGCTTTGTGGTGATGATGATTTTGGACATCGCACTGGCATAAAGAAGAAAGCGCCGCCGGTTCCCCGGCGTTCCATAGGGACAATTTATGAACCTACCCATATAACTTAATATTTGTTCCTGTGGTGGGAGGCTGTGTTTCGGCACAGCCTCCCTTTTTTTGCTCATGCAACCTCGTTTGGGATTTCTTCTGCCATGGACTCTGCCATACTCTGGGGCAGTTCATCCACCAGACCAATGTCGCGGTAATAGATACGCACCTCCTGCGGTGCTGTGCGGGAGTATTTCTCCGCACGCTCACCGACCTCCACTCGCTTGATGAAGATGCGCAGGATCTCAGCAGTCAGCTCCGGGATCTCGCTGTATCGCTTGGCATTCTCAATGAACCGGGCAATATTGGAGCTGGAGTCTTTCAGTTCCTGAAGCCTTACTTCCATGGCAGGGAGCTGTTCCTGGATCTCTTTCTGCTCGGCGGTGTACTCTTGAGAGAGGATGCGATACTGCTCGTCCGGGATGCGTCCAAGTACACTGTCCTCGTAGAGCCGTTTGAACAGCTTCGTCAGCTCGGACTGGCGCTTCTGCATGGTGTCGATCTTCTTTTGGAGCATAGCGATCTCCTGCTGTGCCTCCTTGCCCTGCTTCTTGCGGATATGCTCTGCAAACCGCAGCTCATTCTGACGAGCGAAGTGTGTGACACGGCGTATGTCATCCAACAGGATAGCATTGAGTTCCTGTTCCCGGATGTAATGAGCGGAGCAGATGTCTTTGCCTTTCTTCTTGTAGGTGGAGCACATAAAGTTGTTTTTCACCGCATCCATGGTGTGCGCCCGGTGCAGTACCATGGTGCCTCCACAGTCCAGGCAGTAGACCAGTCCAGAAAAGATATTCTGCTCAGCCATATTGGCTCTGCGCCGTTTGTGCTTGCGGATATCCTGTACGATCTCCCAGGTCTGTTGTGTAACCAGTGCCTCGTGCGTATTCTCAAAGCGGAGCTGCTCAGCCTCGGGACGCTCAATGCGCTTCTTATTCTTGAAGGACAGGGTGGTGGACTTCAAGTTGATGGTGTGGCCCAGATAAGTCTCATCCTCCAGAATGCCAGCGACAGTGTTGGTGGACCAGTTGTACGGCTGGGTGATATCCACTCCGGTCAGCTCTACTCCGTGCTTCTGGTACCGCTCGATGATGGCAGTCTCAAAGGACACGCCCTTGAGCCGGGGCATGTGGAGCGTGACGTCGCCGGAGGTTGTGGTGAGATTCCGGTCATAGTGGCCGCTGCGGTAGCCCTGACGGGCCTCGCTGCGCTCATAGCGGGCGGCCTGCGTCAGGGACTCCGCCTCCTTTTCCAGCAGCTCGTTCAGGGTTTCTTCTACACTTCCTCGAACTAATTCTTTGAGCTGCCCCTTGATAATTTCCTCATTCAGCTGTACAATTTTCTCGGACATAGTTTGCTTGCTCCTTTCGAATGTTTGTGTGGTAACTTCATTCTACCAGAGCCTGCAAGCTATGTCTTCTTTTATGCGATTTTCAATTTGCGCAACTTATTGTACCTTATCTAATGAAATGACGCGGTATCACTGTTAAAAGCGGCGGCTAAAGGAGGTAGCCGCCATGAAGCACATACCCTATCGACAAAATCCGACGGTCATTGACATATCAAAAAAAGCCCGACCACCGCCGGGAACCTCTCTACCCTTGACTATGAACTGTCTAATCATCTAAATACTGCTTACAATACCTATACGCCTGTCCGGGCTTTTCGGACAGGCGTATTTTGCTGCTCAAAAAATTTTTTGAAAAAATTTCAAAAAATCTTCGGCGTTTTTCAAAAACGCCGTATTGCCCCGCGAAAAGGGGGAAGCACCACCAACTTTCCAACGAGAAAGGAGGTGAGAATGTGGAACCTAATAGCAGGGAGTTTTACAAACAATGTGCTTTTCAGAAGTTTTGTAATACGGTGCTGCACAATGAAGCGTGTGACGCTCACAGGGAGCTGCACAGGCATAAGGCAAGGGAAGTCACCTTTTCCGATTTGCCCTTAGACGAAGCGCGGCAGCTTCATACCTTTGATGAATATTTCAAACGGGAAACCGCCGAAACCGTCTTTGAGAAAGCCGGGAAGAAAATCACGCCGAAGCTGCTTCTTGAAGCAATCCGTACTTTGCCGGAAGAAAAGCGCAAAGCCGTACTCCTGTACTATTTCGAGGGAATGAACGACACCGAGATTGCGAAGTTGTTCAATACATCGAGAAGCACGATACAGTACAGGCGGACAAGCTCTTTTGAGAAATTAAGAAAATATCTGGAGGAAAATGCTGATGAATGGGACGAATGGTAACGAACCCGGCTACCCGGAAAATGCCCTTGTTCCCTATCCTGTCATTGTGGCAGCGACAAAGGGCGACCCGGACGCCATGAAGATTGTCTTGCAGCATTTTAGCGGCTACATAGCCCGCCTCTCCATGCGGAAGCTGTACGACGAGCGCGGGAACGTCTATTTCGGCGTAGACCACGACATTCGGGAACGGCTGCAAGCAAAACTGATGATGGCTGTCCTCACCTTTAGGACAGAGGAATAACCGCAACGGCGGCGGGACGCTTTCTCTCACCCCCTTTTCCGTTCCGCTGTTGACGCGGGTAGCACAGCCATTTTGAACCTTGAAAAAGAAAGCGGCGCAAGATAACGGCGGCGCAGCATAGGGCAAATCGGATACGTTCCTTTTGCGTCGAGCCATACGGCGGGTGCGCCATGACGCTATCCGGGCGAGGTTATCACCGCCCGGACAGCCGAGCGACCAACACCGCGCCGGAAAGCAAGTGTAGCGGTTTGCGGGCAACGACACGCAGAATATACAATGATACTTCCTTACAGCCACAGTCCGAGCGTTAAGAGCGTCGCAGGCAGTGGGTAGGGCTGCATGAGAACCATGCCGGGGTGAAATTCCCATGAGGTTATGCTAATAACCGTCCGATTAAAGCCTTTGTTTTATTGAATAGTGGACTTGCTGCTATTCATAGACTGTATTATATGTTTGCGAAAGAAAGGGGGATTTTCTTTGACGCAAAACCAAACGCCCGTTACCACAACGGAGCATAAAATCGGAAAAGTTACTTACCTTGTATGTTCGTCTGCAAGTGAACGCGCAACGGACACACTGGATAAAAAGATAAAAAAGCTCATTCGCAAAGACATGGAGCTGAACCCCGTAAACGCCTGAAAATAGGGCGTTTCTTCACATTTTATACATGACACAGGCAGCGGTATGTGGTATAATATAAACAGTACAAATACCATGCTTGTCTGTCGTCGGAAAGGAGGACAAAATGTTACAGACAGACAAGATTACCGCTTTATATTGCAGATTGAGCCAGGAAGATATGCAGGCCGGGGAAAGCGAGAGCATACAGAACCAAAAGCTGATTTTACAAAAGTACGCTGACGAACACCACTTTTTCAATACGCGCTTTTTTGTAGACGACGGATTTTCCGGCGTGAGTTTCGAGCGTGAGGGGCTTCAAGCCATGCTGCATGAGGTTGAAGCCGGGAACGTGGCGACCGTCATAACAAAAGACCTTTCCCGTCTGGGACGCAATTATCTGAAAACCGGCGAACTGATAGAGATTGTTTTCCCCGAATATGAAGTGCGCTACATTGCCATTAACGACGGTGTAGACACAGCGAGGGAAGATAACGAGTTTACCCCTCTGCGGAACTGGTTCAACGAGTTTTACGCCCGCGACACCTCAAAGAAAATCCGGGCTGTTAAACAGGCAAAGGCACAGAAAGGCGAGCGTGTCAACGGCGAAGTGCCGTATGGTTACATAGCCGACCCAAACGACCGCAATCATCTATTGCCCGACCCGGAAACGGCGCACATTGTAAAACAGATTTTCGCTATGTATGTGCGCGGCGACCGTATCTGCGAAATCCAGAACTGGCTACGGGAACATGAGGTACTTACTGTTTCAGAACTGCGCTACCGTCGTTCCGGCAGTTGCCGCCACCCGCGCCCGCACCCGACCTGTATTTATAACTGGCCGGATAAGACACTGTATGATATTCTTGGACGCAAAGAATATTTGGGGCATACCATTACGGGCAAGAGCTATAAGGTATCTTACAAATCGAAAAAGACGAAAAAGAACCCGGAGGAAAAGCAATACTTTTTCCCCAACACGCACGAACCTTTGATTGACGAAGAAACCTTTGACCTTGCACAGAAACGGATTGCTACCAAACACCGCCCTACAAAGGTTGATGAAATTGACATTTTTTCGGGACTTCTCTTTTGTGGAGATTGCGGCTATAAAATGTATCTGCAACAGGGAGCCGGGACACTGGAACGCAAACACGCCTACACTTGCGGAAAGTACCGAAACAGGATAAGGACTGGCGAGCTTTGCACTACCCATTATATCCGAAAGAGCGTCCTTAAAGAACTTGTCCTTGCTGATTTACAGAGGGTGCTGTCCTATGTGAAAGAGCATGAACAGGAGTTTATCGAAACCGCCAACGAGTGCAGCGCAAAGGCAGTACAAAAGACGCTGACACAGCAGCGGAAAGAGCTTGACAAGGCGCAGAGCCGCATTAGCGAGCTGAACATCTTATTCCGCAAGCTCTACGAGGACAACGCTTTAGGGAAACTTTCTGATGAACAGTTTGCTTTTCTGACTTCCGGCTATGATGAAGAAAAAAAGACGCTGACCCGGAGGATTGCGGAGCTGTCACAGGAAATCGACAACGCCACCGAGCGCAGCGCGGACGTGAAAAGGTTTGTCGCACTGGTACGCAGATACACCGCCATTACCGAACTGACCTACGAAAACGTCCATGAATTTATTGACCGTATTCTTATTCACGAACTGGATAAGGAAACGAACACCCGCAAAATCGAAATCTTTTATAGCTTTGTCGGCAGAGTTGATACGGGCGACAAGCCTACCGAAAGTATCTCCTATTTCAGACAGATAGGAGCCGACGTAAAGAGTTATGCTATCTAACATACATCAAAAAGAGGTAAGATAACGCCCTCTGCAAAAAAGGTTACGTTATCTTACCTCAACAAAATTCGTTCCCGAGTAACCGTCGTCATACAGGAAGAGGGTGTTGGTGAATCCTTTCTCAGCTGCATACTTCTCCAGCAGAAGTTTTTGATTCTGAATACTGTTCGAGTCATCCGCCTTATTTGTTTTCTGCGTATCCTCCTGACTCAGTCGGCCATAGAGGACGGTATATTTTTCGTTGCTTGCCATTGCTACTCCTTTCCGGGCAAGCCGATACGGTAACAACAAACATACCGTATCTCCTGCCCAATGTCTATCCTCAAATCGAACCTTTTTCTAAATCACTGTCGATGATTTGGAGCATCTGTTCCGTAGGTGTTTTTGCTTTCTCGGCAGCTGAGAAGATGGAGCGGACAAAGAATTTGCGTCCGCCCACAATCATCTCACGGCGCAGCTCCGTACCATGTTCCGTTTCGTGATAGGATGTATCCCGGTAAATTGGCGTGATCGTATTCTCGTCCCGGAAGCCGATCGCTCGCTCCGGCATATAACTGCCCAGGATACCCGTCTCCATATACACTTCGAATTCACTTTTCATAGCGTTCCTTTCCCCCAAAACCAATTCGGGCAACAAAATAGCAGACCGTCACATGGTCTGCTGCCAAGTCTGTTCTTCTTCGTGATCGTCCTCGGCGTGGCCCTGGGCGATTTTCTTTTGCTGCTTCTTACGGAGCGTTTTCCTGTATGTATGCGGGTGCATTGTGGTGCTGTCCATCACGGGAGCATCAGACTGAGATTGCTCCAGACGGTATCCAAGCCCCACCACAGCAGAAGCAATGCTGCTGTCCCCATCAGCAGGACCGCCCATGTGGGGCCATCCAGGTGCGGCAGCCGCAGTCTGGGCAGCCTGATGCTGGGCAGAGAAAAACGCTTCTCGCTCTGTTTCCCAGCCTGTTCGCTCATTTGCTCCAGATGCTTCACCGCTTTCAGCAGTTCGTCCATCTGCGTCCGGGTCGGGAGCTGCGCCAGCAGTTCGCTGGCCTTCTTGAGATAGCCAGTCTGTCTCTCGGTGTGGTACCCCAGTGTGCAGAGGTCGCTCAGCAGATCCTCCCACTCCGCTTTCGTGGGACACACTTCGGGAGGCGGTGTCAGCTCCTGCGCTGGAGGCTGCGGCGTGGTCTGTACCATCTGCGCAGGTCGGTTCTTTTCCAGCAGCTCGTCCATGGATAATTTCTGCTCTGATCCTGAATTCATATTCCATACTCTCCTTCAGATATTTGTCCCCGAACAGCAGGCGGTCACGGCACTGCCAGCCGCTGGGTGTGGTGTAGGTGATATTCCGCCGGGAGGTTTCCCAGCGTACCTTGTAGCCCTCGCTCTCCATCAGCGCAATAAACTCCTCACGGGTAGAGGCGTGGCGCATACAGTCGTTGATGATGTTCATGAGCTGCAGTTTTTTGCTCTGGCCACGGGCTGCAGTGTGATACTCGCCGACCGTCATGGTCTTGGTTTTCTGCTTCCTATCCTTGGGCTGGAACACAGGAAGAGAAAATTCCATACAGACCTGGTCGTTGCGCTGCCGCAGTTCCTGGAGCTGCTCCTTTGCGATGTGCAGTTTCTTTCCCGTGTCGAAGTTGACCGAGTTGATGAGAAAGTGGGAATGAATGTGTTCCCGGTCTGTGTGAGTGCAGACCAGAACTTCATACCCCTCATAGTACTCAGCCAGCTTCAATGCTGCTGCATGAGCGGTGGCCGGATCGACCGCTTCACCTTTCGGGAAGCTCTGCACCATGTGGTAGAACAGTACGCCGTCGGTTTTGTGATGCAGCCGCTTGGTAGTCATGAAGTCTGCGTAGACAGATTCCGGCTGGCAGTTGATTCCTGTAATCAACCGCTGCCCCTCGAACTCAGTTTTCTTGTCCTGCATGGTGTACCGCATCACGGCTCCCATGCACCCGGTGGTCTGGCCCCGCTTATAATTGGTGAAGCTGATAATAGCCATCCCTCACCACCGCTTTCGTTCCAGGATTAACCGGACAGCGGCGCAGAGGTCAGAGAACGCCTGACGCACGCTGTCCAGATTGACCACCGTGACGCGCCCCATGTGCGCCAGGGTGACGAGCTGATTCAGATTTCTTCCGATGGACTTCAGCTCCTTGAGCACTTCTTTCAGTCCATCAACGATCACCACCTGCTTTCCCAAACAGCAGGCCGTCACATAGTCGCTCATGGACATCCCGGAGCGTTTCGCCAATTCCTTGATGGCCTCCCGGTCTGCGGACGCCATCCGGGTGCTGAATTTGATGTCTTTTTTCATGTCGTTTCCTCCAGTCTTTCGTAAAAATGGGGTGTGGGGCAGTGCCCCGCAAACAGGCGGAAGGCGGGCGGCGGCTGTGCCGGTGACCAGACAAACGCGATGCTGGCCACCTCCAGGGAGGTGATTTCACCGCGCCGGACACCTGCACTCCTCCTTCGGCCACAAACGGCCAACACGGCGTTTTTCTTGCTTTGCGGTGGGTTACTCGCTGCGCCCGGAAACCGCCCGCAAATGACCGCACGGCGCCCCGGCAGGGTCAACAGGGTCGACTGCCGGGACACCCTGGGTATCGTCACTTTCGGCACGGCGCAGCTCAATGAGCCGCTTTCCGTTGCTGCGGCGCACCACAACGGAAATGCCGATTTTGCTTAGTGCGTCAAGGTTTTGCACGATCTGTCGGGACACTTTCTTGGGGGAGATACGCTCCACACCCACAGGGTCGATTCGTTCAGACAGCTCTGTGGGAGTGCCGATAAATTCGGTTCGGTCACGCATCAGTTCAGAGAGAAGATAGACGATGCGATCGCCCAGCAGCTCTGGCTGTGTCCGGCTGTCCGACACCAACTCCCACACATTTTCACCGTTGCGCTCCAGTGTCAGCTCCCGGTATTCAATGTCACGGCCAATACAGGAAAGCTTTGCCCTGCCGCTTCCCCGCCGTTCCTCCACCAGCGTAAAGCTGGAATCCACCGCACCGCTGATGGCAGTGGTCCCGGAGATGCGATTGAACACATCGTCGGCGGTTTCCTTGCGCAGATGATGGATCAGCAGGATGGCGATACCGTGCTTGTCCGCCAACCGTTTCAGCGCAGAGAGGTCGCGGTAGTCGTTGGCGTAGGTTGCGTCACGAGCCGGACGAACCATCTGCAGCGTGTCGATGATGACCAGTACCGTGTCCGGGTGGGCAGTGAGGAATGTTTCCACCTGCTCCTCCAGCCCCTGTCCAATGAGGGCGCACTCCGTGCAGAAGTGGACGCTGCTTGGTGCGTCTTCGGTGATCTCAAAGAGCCGGTTCTGGATACGGAGAACGGAATCCTCCAAGCAGAGATAGAGGGTGGTACCTTGCTTCACGGACATCGCCCAGACGGGTTCGCCCTTGGCCACCATGACGGACAGCCACAGAGCCAGCCAGGACTTTCCCACCTTGGGAGAGCCGGCAAGGATGTGCAATCCCTGAGACAGCAGCGTGTCCACCACGAAGTTGAGTGGTGTCAGCGGCAGGCTCATCAGGCTCTCACCGTCGATGGTTTGCAGTCGTTTTGTTTTACTCATCAAGATCATCCCCTTGTAAAAAAGATAAGGACAGAACCACACGGCCACCGTGGCTCTTGTCCTTTCACTTGATTATTGGGGGGATTTTGATAAAATGAGAATATCGCAAGACAGGCTGAAAACAGATATAGGACAGAGGAGGTGGCCCTATGCCACTGGGGATCAGGCAGAACAACAATTTCCTTCATCTGACAATGGATGTCTGGCAGGATCAGATCTTTTTCAACGAGACCGTCTACCCGGCCGGCTACTTTGCCGCCGAACTGTTGAATGTTCCCGAGGAGACCATGCGGGAACTGGTCACCCACGGCGGCGCCATCAGCCATCAGGTGGAGGCCCTGGCCTTGGCAGAGAGAGGTGAATTTATCAACCTGCTGGACGGGACCCGAACCTCTCTGGAGAAGTTGCTGGATGCCCTGTGGCACTGTCCGCCGTACAGCCTGATGGACAAAGGGCAGGAGCAGCGCACATTGGAAGTGCTGTTTTCCCCGGCGTCCCACAACGACCTGCTGAAGCCGGCTTCGCCCGTCCGGGAATTTTTCTTCCGCTATCTGGTCGCTGCCTTCAGTATCCCCCTGGGCATCCAGCACTTCGCCGTGGCGGCACGATATTTTGAGGAGGGCTATCTGCGGCGGCTGAAGAAGCGGACGGAGACCTTCTTCGCCATGGCCGCCCACGACTGCTTCAACAGCGAATGGTTTTGGGATATGATGCGTGATTTGCCGGTACCGGATATTGAGCCATTCACCATCACACCGGATCTGAGATCCTCCTATGTCTTTGCCCGACACCCGAAACAGGAAAAGGAAACCGTATTTGTAAACCGGTATTTCTTTGACCATGCCATCAGCTTCTACATCTTTGACCTGATGAACGGACTGCAGCACGGCCATGCGCCCAGCCGGTGCTGTGGCTGTGGAACATACTTTCTGACCACCAACGGCCATATGCCAAAATACTGCGATGGGATTGCGCCTCAGGATCCCCGCATGACCTGCCGGCAGTACGGCGCTATGATGCGGCAGAAGGAGCAAAACAAGCAACACCCGGTCTACCGTCTGTTCACCACCCGTACCAACACCATTCGAAAGCACCACCAGAGAGGAAAGATCTCCGACGAGCTGCGCAATGAAGCGCTGTATGTAGCGGAGAGCCTGCGGGATAAGGCGCTCATGGACAACGACTATGCTGCCAACGGCTATGCCTGCGATATGGAGCAGGAAGCGATCTATGCCCAGGCAAAAGCGCGTATTGCCCAGGAGGAGAAGCCGTGAGCATGTACCGCTGTGATGATCTCTGCCTGAGTAACGAGGAGCTTGCACTGCGGATACAGGAAGGCGATCCGCAGGCCGCACCGCTCCTGCTTTCCCAGAACGAGGGATATCTGACTATGCTGGCCACAAGCTACTGCGAGCAATTTTCTCAGGATTTTTTGGTGGACGACCTCAAGCAGGAGGGGGCGCTGGCACTGCTGGACGCAGCAACGCGGTTTGATCCCTCCTATGGAACAAAGCTGCTGACCTACGCAACCCCCGCCATTGAGACGGCCATGCGGGACTGTGCTGCCCAAGGTTCTTTTTCCTTGTCGCTCCCGCTGGACCGTTACTACCAGCTGCGCCAGGTGGCGTTTCTCTATGCCACCCATGAGCAAGAAACCGAAACAGATTTTCTGCCTGCCATTCAAGAGAAGCTGACGGTCTCTGCCAAAGTAGCCAAGCGTCTGCTGGAGGAATACCGTACCGTGTTTCAGATCGAGTCTTTGGGCGAGCGTGTCTTTGACCTTGGTTGTGGTGGTGACCCCGCCAGGGCCTACGACCGCTTCATGCGCCGGAAGCTGCTCCTCCAGCGTATGGAGGAGCAGCTGAGCCCCAGAGAGCTGAATCTGGTGCGCTGTTATCTGGGGATTGGCCAGCCCAATGAGCAGGGCATGACCTTTCAGGAACTGGCCATCCGGCTCAACTACAACGGACCCAGTGGTGCGGAGAAAGCATATAAGGCTGCCATCCGGAAACTGAGAAAGCAGTTGAACGGCGGCACTTACGGCCAGTGGCTCTCCATCCAGAAAGCCATTCGCAAGGCCAGAGCGGAGGCAGAAGCTGATTCCGGTTACTATATGCCGCCGCAGACCACCTGGATGGACGAAAAAGAACTGGCAGAGCGGTTTCTCTGTGAAGTTGTTTCGCTGATCCATGTCCATGAGATATTCAGCGACGCATTGGAGCAGAACGCAGAATAAGCAGTGCGGCACCAGTCTTTGTCCTGATACCGCACTGCTTTTCATTTATCCCATGATCCCGATTTTATTACCGTTCTCGTACATATCCTCGGCGTATTCCGCATGGTTGGGTCCCTGGCTTTCTATCCAGCCGAAACCTGGCACGTAGACCATGTTGTCCGGTGCGCTGTCAGGCGAAGCCGGGGCAGGTTCTGGTTCTTGTGGGGTGTGACATCCTGTTCAGGTAGAACCGGTACTTCACTCGCTGATGGCGTTTGAGCAGGCGATGGCTCCGGGACAATGTCAGCTTCCTCACCCAGTTCCGGCAGTGTTGCTTCCGCCTTTTCATCCTCTGGTGATATAACTTCTTCCATCTCTGCTATCTCCGGAACTTCGGGCTGTGTGGCGATTTCAGCGGCTGGTGTGGGCAGTGCGGGTGTTTCCCCGGCTGGCTCGTCCTGCGGCCACACAGCGGCACACAGGGCCAGACAGGCGGCGAATGTTGCAGCGGCGACGATTCGTTTCTTCATGTTGCTTCCTCCATTCCGGACATGGAAAGAGCGCTCGATCTCTTCGCCGTACAGCGAGAGACTGAGCGCTCTTTTTCATATTGATTCAGTTCCATGGAGAGCTGCCACGCCAGCTCAAATCCAGAGATAAAGCTGTCGATGGAGCGTTCCTCCGCCATCAGACTCTGGGCATCCATGATTCGAAGTACCAGCCGCCGTTCCGGCTTTTCTAACGCTTTGATCAGTGCCTGGTGGCATTCTTCCACTTCCTGCTTCTGTTCCGAAAACTCGGGTGGGGTATAGAAGCAGTCGTACAGGTTCTTGAGTAATGTTTTCATGCGTTGCACCTCCTGGTAGCAACACACCATACCACAGAACGAGGGGAATAGCCAACAAAATATTTTAAAAATCACTCGTAGAGAAAAAGCGTTTAGATTCGCGATAACTTTAATTCATGCAATCGAAACAACTCGCGAAAAAGCGAAATATGTTGAAAACAGATGTGGTTCGTAGTAGTATAATTTTATAAATCCTTCTTATTCGGGGTGAAACCATGAAAGTAACTTACAAAAAATTATGGGTCCTTTGCGCTGAACGAGAGATGAGCAAAGCTGAGCTACGCAAGCGTGCAGGACTTTCTTCTGCTACTTTCACTAAACTTCGCAAAAATCAAGAAGTAAATCTATCGGTTCTCCTTAAAATTGCAGATGTTATGAATTGTAATGCAGGAGAAATGATGGATTTTATCAGAGATGACACATCGGCTTACAATTCCGAGTCGTTGTAACAAGAACGAGGGTGACGAGGGATGCCATTAACTCATGTATGCGTGTGGGATTCTAAAATTGGATATCGTCGTATCACGGTAGAAGAGGCTTGCAAGATGTATCCCTATGGTGCGTCAGCACGAAGCGGCCATTTTGTGTGTGAATTATGCGCACAAAATGTTTTACTTACCGCCCCTGGTATGAATGTTCAACACTTCCGTCATGATCCGGCCTCTCCCAATAAAGAATGCGACGAACGCCAAGCCTCTTTTGATCCAAACTACGGTCGATCGCTACGAGCACTTAACAGCCATATAATGCCTTTGCGCCTTGTTGTAACAGGATCGATATTTTCTCTACAATTAGGGTTCTTCTACCCTCCAGACAACAAGGCACACTGCGACAAAATTAAGATAGCCGGAGATTCACACCAAGTTTATGAGTACTCGTTTGAGCGAATTGAGCGGATTGGAACCACCTACTTGAGTGTTGGCTCTATTCCAAGCCAGATTTACTGTGTTGAATACATAAATGCTAATCCCGAATTAAGAAGATTTTGGTCCAACAATATACCGGGAATCAACCAGGCTGGCTCCTTCTTTGACGGACGAACTGGCCAGATTCTACAATCTGGCGGAAAGGCGTATGCCGGAAATTTCTATTATTTATTGCAACGGCATCCAATATATACTTTCCCTGCAGATATCGAAGCAATAGAAATAGCCAAAACGCGCGCAAACTCTTTCAATAGTTGGTATTTATATAAAATTCGCATTAAAAAGTTTTCAGAACGCTCCGCAAAGTTTTTCCTTAAATATGCTATTTTCTTAACTGAAAAACCAACCAAATTCTATCCTATATGGCCAGCATACATCCAGGATCCGTATTTTATATACCACAACTCAGCGGAATTTTACTTCTATTTATGCGGTGATGATGCCGAACTGAAATCATACCCCGCAACTGCGAATGTGCTGGGTACTCAAGACGGGAAATTATACAAGCTCTATACCAGGGAAAGAGAACAGTTAATCTCACTTGGAAAATCTGGAGCATTGGGATTCTCCTATTTGGTAAAGCAACCCCTGCGCAAAAAGGCGCCGTTACCAGCAATAATCATATCTGATCATTCTGGCAACACGCTAAATGAAGAGAGCTATGCAAAACTCCCTAAATTAAAGTGCATATCAGTTTCTTGCCCGTATGATGGGAAGGCTGTGGTTCAAAGAAACGGTAAGACCGAATATATCTACAAGCTTTCTGGCGAGGAGCATTTAACAATCGACGAACTATCATTTGGCACAGAGATACATTTTTATCAAGGCTGCGACTACATTCGCTCCATTCGTTTTGAGCAGGAAACCGTCAACATGGATGTTATGTTGCTGGATGCTGTACTTGTCAAAAAATTGAGTTCTTGCTCTGGCCCGATGATTCCTGTAACGCATGCAGTTGGAAGTTTTGTCAGTAAATTCTCGAAATATCCCCAAACGCAAAAATGGCTCTGCATGGCTTTGCGGCGAGGCGAAATTTCCCGTACAGCTTTAAATTTGCTCAGGAAAACCATTCAAAATAATTTTGGGAGGGATAACAATGGTTGATACCGAAGTTTCATTCACTTCGTTATGTTATATTGAAGACCATCATGATGATCGTGTATGGTTGCATCGTTTGGCAGACATTGAAAACGGCAAGTTACATATACCGTTTAAATCAGATCGTGAGGATAATCGATTTGAAAATCGTGATTGTTGGTATCAGTATCAGTTTCAATACCGAGATGGTGGACCATCTGCCATCGGAACAATAGGCGTATGGGAATGGAGCGCCATTCCCAAGCCCGATAACCCTGCAATCGATCAGATACTGTCTTATTATGTTCAGGATGTTTGCCCCGTTCGCATTGTGCCCCTCAAAGCAAAATCGATAGAGGATATCGTTGCACAACTCAAAACTGGAACTGTATATACCCAAACATATTTATGTAACACACTTTTTTGCTACGAATCGAAGTTTGGACAACTTTCGGGAGTGCTATGCCGCGCAAATGAATTCGATATTGTGGATCGATGCGCAAAACTTTCGGAAACTATCTACTACCTGCCCGTCTACACAATTTCCTCCGGGGATGTCTTTAATGGGGATGATCGCAACCTAAGATTTCTAAAAACACTTCAGATGGGAGAGCCTTCTGGATATATTTCAATAGGAAACACAGACGACGTTATTCGCACACTCATTCTTGAACGCACCACATGGCCTTTGTTTAGGGAGTGTATTGGTGCCACCAAGGCAGAATGGAAACATTGCAAACTTCTTCTTGAGAAGATTTGTGGAGAATCTTTGTACGACGCAATTGTTCAAAAACTAAATTGTACTCCGGACCAGGCAAAACAGACAGTAGATGATTTTGTTAATCGAGCAGATGCATTGATTAAAGTCGGCGATATCGACATTAATGTATTGGCTGAAATCGCAAAGAATCACGATGGATTAAGAGAATTATGTGAAAAAGCCGTATCCGTGGAATGGCATGATTCTCATGCTGCTGAAATTGCCAAAGCCGAGTCAGAAGTTTCAGAAATGGAACAAAAAATATCTATTGCAGAAAAACAGCACAGTGAGTTGCTTGGAGAAATTGCCGCAAAACAAGGTGAACTGGACCGGTTAATTGCCGAGATAGAGCAATACGAATCGATTGGAAAAGAAACGCTGGTCGCAGTGCGCCAGAAAATTGCTGACGCGCAAAAAGATATGGCAGGATTCATTGCTGATATTTCTGTTTTTCTGCCTCAGTCAAATGCAACCTTGCCGTATGGGAATCCCCCTGCCTCATGGCAATACAGCAGTACCAGTGGCCAATATTCTGATGAGGATATTGAACTCGCAGAAAGCTGGCGCAATGAATATGATGCAATCTATCAGAATTTGTCATGTGCGTTGGGCATTGAACCAGACTTCTGCTCAATGCTCACTGCTTTTCTGTATGCAACCCATATCAACAATGTGCCAACTTTGATTGCAGGCCCTGGGGGACAGGATATTGCTGAGGTGCTGTCTGTTTCGATGTACGCAAACGGAGCAGGACAATTGACTTTAGGAGATGAATGTGACCTTTCTATAGTGGAAAGAATCAGCGAGGCTGACGATTCTATTGTGTCGGTTCAAAATATGTTCGGAAAAGGGTGGACGGATGCATTACCGCAGAAGTTTACAAGACTCAAAAAGCAGATAATCTGGACCCATCCATATGTCGAGGATATGCTTATTGAGCCGAAAGGCCTTTATAATTACATGCTCCCCGTCCTGAGTGAATGTTTTATAGGAAGTTTACCTGCTCTCGAGACATGGCCAAGTAAACGCGCTGAGAAGTTCCAACCATATGTTTCTGAGGAAAAACAGTCTCTCCGGATATCTGCATTTAAGCGTTTGGGCCTTAGCAAACTCCTATTGGGCCAGTTAACTCGTGTCCTGTCCGATGCAAAATGCATTTTGGAGAATCCCGCAAAAGATAAGGACTTGGAACTGCTCTTTGGTGTGCTTCCTCTCTGCGTACTTACCGGGAGATTGGATGTCTTAAAGGATGTTATTGAAGGCGAGAGCGGAATCTCCAGTTCGGTAAAAGCTGAAGTTGCAAGATATATTGAGGAAGAGTGAACGATATGATAAACGACCTAATTGTTTCAATTGGAAGGCAATTAAATATTCCGCAGTCAGATGACAACGAATGGGTTTGTCGGGTCGTTTATAGTGTTGCTGGGCAAATGGCTCTCGCTTCGCTTTGGGATCACACCGAGGATGGAGGTTCAGTTTCTATTCAGCACTTCAAAAGCAGAATTGGCCAGATTTTTGATGCTTATGAAGGCATTTATCCGAAGATTGGATTTCTCCTCCCGCATGACAAGACGGATCTGATTGAGGAAATGTACTCTATCTATCTGCGAAATGGGTTCTTTTATCATTCCGCTTATCAAATATCCCCAGCCGCTCTTGCAACTGGAGGAAATGGGGATCTTGTTCTTCACAGAGGTATTTCACCTGACTTGAAGTTATTTATGAGCGGATTGGGTTTCTATTCCGTTCAAACTTCAACTTCCGACAGGACAATATCATCAATGTTTGGTTTGCAGAAGCAGTCGTTTGAAAGCTATCTCGAAGAACTGTTGGCGCATTGCGAATGGAAGCAAATAGAATGGCCAGATAACTCAGAGTTTCTGCGGCTTGATCCTCCATTTAAATGGGGGTATTGGCAACAGATTCCCGAAAAAAATGACCATATATCCCTTGCAAGATATGGTGAACCAAATAAAATTTTTGTATTTTATCGATACAGTAATGGGGTATTTCTGAATACACCGATTCCAGAATGGAGAATGCGGGACTATTTTTCGAATGTTCCAGGCAACCACGGCGAATATAGAAGGATTGCAATATCACTTCTAAAAAAACATGGAACACTTCCAGAAATCAAAACGAAGGCAAAGGGAAGTCTGATAGAAATCAAACTTGGCTATCGTCTGCCACCTTCGGAAGAAAACTTCTTCAAACTCTATAGCTGGCCTGTGCGATATGATTTTACATCAAAAACGCCCCAAGTCTTTACAAGAATGATGGCAAGGCAAATCTATCCTATGTTCAAACATGAGTTGGAATCAATGGGTTACTGCTTTGTGGAGGAATGATTATGTCCAATGGTGCAAACGGAGTTCACTTGCAACTGCGTGAAGCTCTGGAAAACTATATAAAGTCGCAATATTTTGGGAAGTCGCCTATCTTGCTGTCCGCTGCACAAAATAAGCTGAATCAAGAAGGTGTTCTTTATCAAAAACCGTATGTTGAATCATCACCTGCTTACAAAAGTACGACAAATGGAATCCAGTCATCTCCCAAGTTACCTGATTGGCTGAAAGACTATTTTAAGGCGCTATCAGATGCCAATCTTGGCGTATACCCATCACCTTTTTGTCACCAAATTTCCGCTTTGGAAGCGGCATTTGAGGGTCAGGATCTGTTTGTGTCAACAGGTACAGGCTCTGGTAAGACGGAATGTTTTATGTGGCCCTTGATGGCAAAACTTGCTTCAGAAGCAAGAAATAGCCCGGATAGCTGGGCTATGCGTGGCGTCCGAACGATTATCATGTATCCTATGAACGCCCTGGTTTCTGACCAGATTAGTCGTTTGCGCCGTTTGATTGGTGATCCAGACCACCGATTTATAAATATATTCCGCACCGCATGTGGAAATAATTCCCGCCGCCCTCAATTCGGCATGTATACCGGAAGAACTCCTTATGCAGGTAAGGAGCCCCGACGTAATGAGGACCGTTCACTTGCGGCAACATATTCCCGTATGGTCAATCCTGAAAACGATGAAGAAAAAGCTTTTTTAGAGAAACTCATTAAGGACGGAAAACTACCGGCCAAAGAAAATTTTGATGAATTCCTTGAAAAACTCTATAACGGAAAACATATTCCGAACGATGAGGATGCAGAACTGGTAACTCGTTTTGAAATGCAGCAATTCTGCCCCGATATTTTGATTACAAACTACTCCATGCTTGAATATATGCTTCTTCGGCCAAGAGAGCATAAAATATGGTCAGATACTCAGGCATGGCTAAATGCAGATCCGAATAATAAGCTTCTATTTGTCATTGATGAAGCGCATATGTATCGTGGTTCTGCAGGCGGCGAGGTATCATTGCTCATACGGCGTTTATTCCACCGTTTGGGCATTAATCGCAGTAGAGTTCAATTTATATTGACTACCGCAAGTATGCCCAACAATAACGAGAATGACCGGAAGGCCGTCAGGACATTTGCAAATGAATTGACTGCATCTGACGACATGCATCCGTTCTGTTATCTCACTGGCGAACGAGAGGAAATAGGCAGCGGAAGTGCAGTTCATATTCCCTTCAGTAAATTTAAAGAATCTATTCCGGATGCGTTTGAGGGCGATGATCCCGAGCGCCTTATGGCACTCAATGGATTTTGGACAGGTATTGCCAATAGTCCTGCTCCATTCGTTTCCTCTGAAGATGCATACCAATGGCTATACGACCATTTGGTAGACTATGTACCATTCTGCCAAATGTTCAAACTTTGCCGCGGAACAGCAGTCTCTTTACAAGAATTAGCGGAGTCTATCTTTCCTGATAACAGTTTAGAAGATGCCCTGCACGCTGTCAGTGTTATGCTTTCAATCGCACCTTTGGCGCGAAGCGAAAGTGGAAGTGTTCTGTTTCCAGCAAGAATGCATATGCTTTTTCGTGGAATCAAGGGCGTTTACGCTTGTACTAATCCAGACTGTCCTCATTCGCACACGGAAAATGGATTAACATTGGGTGAGGTCTATTTTTCGGATGGTAATCTTACTTGCAAAGAATGCGGAAGCACGATTTATGAGTTATACAATGATCGCCGGTGCGGTAGTATTTTCTTCAGAGGTTTTGTGCTGAAGCAAGATTTTGAAGCCAGAAGACGTACATACCTCTGGCATCAACCTGGTATGATAAATGAAGATGAGGTTAAAGAAATACATCTTTTCATTCCGTCTGCAGGTTATCGATTGCCAGAACGTCAAGGACAGAATAAAATTTCGCCTTGCTACTTAGATGTTCAAAGCGGCTTCATCGACTTTTCTGATGATTCCTTGGATGGAAAGCAGGGCATCAGAAAGCTGTATTATAGCGGCTTCACAGCAAAGGCCCGACCGGACATTCTGACATTTTCCACCTGTCCGCATTGTCGGCATGAACTATCTAAGATGCAACTGACCTCTTTTAATACAAGAGGCAACCAGTCCTTCTTCAATCTGATTAAAGCGCAATTCCAAGCTCAACCTGCGGTTCCAGGGAAAACAGGCGATCCCGATAGACTTCCAAACGAGGGGCGGAAAGTTCTGCTTTTCTCAGATAGCCGCCAACGTGCAGCTAAGCTGGCAAGAGATATGTCTGACGCATCTGATATGACTGCGGCCCGACAGCTTGCGGTGCTTGCCATTGATCGAATGGAACACGAAGTTGCAGAGCAGTCCATGAACTATTTCTATGACTACTTTGCAATGGTAGCTGTGGAGCATCATGTTCAAATTTTCCATGATAGCGAGACAGAAAAACAACGAGAACGGTTAATTGAGCATGGAACACAGGCACTGAAGAATTACACACGTGCAAGGAAACGTGGGCAACAGTACACTCCTCGCTTCACCATTGATAATGCGCCCACCCAAATGAAGGAACAGCTCATTCGCTTTTATTGTGGGGGATATAATACGCTGGTTGATTCAGCCCTCAGTTGGATAGAACCTACGGATGCTGCAAAATGGGATGCACTTGATGCGTTAGAGGAAGCAGGGGTCGAAGTAAGTGAGGAAGAATTCATGGAATTCTTTAACGCATGGATTCTTTCAACTTGTGACACTTCGGTGATCCTTGGACATACCATCCCGGATGTGATTCGTGAAAAAGTGCGTCCAAACTATGTGGGATATGGCATTGATAAGAACAAAAAGTTTTCTACCGATATCCGCGAAATAATGGGATGGAGCGATAATGATTCTGTTGCTGCAAAGTGGAGCCAAATTTTGCGGGAAACATTTATGGATGAAGGTTCATCTTCCAACGGAAAGTATTATATTGACCTTTCTCGTATAAAACCGCGCTTTGATTTAGAACACACGTGGTTCCGTTGTGAACGCTGTTCAGAGCTCACGCCGTATTTACTGAAAGGGAAATGCCCAAGTTGTCAGTGTGAAAAGATTCATCCCATGACAACGGAAGAAATTGATGCATTGGATTTTTGGCGTAAGCCCATTGAGGATGCGCTTCAAGGTGACACCATTCGTGTAATTGATACCGAAGAACATACTGCACAACTTTCCCATAAAGATCAGCGGGATGAACTCTGGTCCAGAACAGAGCAGTATGAGCTACGGTTTCAGGATTTTTTGCAGAACGGCGAAGCGCCTGTCGATATTCTAAGCAGCACGACTACAATGGAAGTAGGTATCGATATCGGATCGTTGGTTGCTGTCGGTTTGCGGAATATTCCTCCTATGCGTGAGAATTATCAGCAGCGTGCTGGTCGTGCAGGCCGTCGCGGCTCAAGTCTGTCTACCATTGTTACTTTTTGCGAAGATGGACCACATGATTCACTGTACTTTTCCAACCCAGTGCCTATGTTCAGAGGCGATCCCAGAAAACCGTGGATTGATATCAGCAGCGAGAAAATCACCCAGCGACATCTTGGTATGGTTGCACTTCAAACCTATCTGAGAGAGAAATCAAACAGTTTGGATGCTATTCCTGCCATTGAATTTCTGGATGAACACCTACAGCCTTTCAGCCGCTTTTTGGAAATCTTTGAAATTAGTAAAGATGATATTCTTGTGCCCGTTGGATCGAAAGGTGCATTAGGTAGCTACACAGATGAACTTAAAAAATCTCTGTCGGCGCTGAAGCAAAAACGAGATGATCATCCTGAATTGTTTGAAACAGATGATAGCAGTGATTCTGGGAAAAAATCGCTTTTGGATGCGCTTTATGAAGAGGGTGTTATACCTACCTATTCTTTCCCCAAAAATGTTGTTAGCACATATATTTCCGATGTCAGCGGGAAGGTAAAATATCAGGTTGAACGAGGGTTGGATGTTGCCATTGGTGAATATGCGCCTGGCAGAGCGATTGTTGTTGATAAGACGACCTACCAGATTGGTGGTTTGTATTATCCTGGAGGAGAGCGGAGCGAAAAAACTGCTGCATCTCCAGCCAAAGCATTTATTCAGGATGCAAGTTACCGGAAAAGCATTCGTACCTGCAGTCAGTGCGGTTGGTTTGGCTTAGAAGAGGATAACCCTGATACTTGTCCTTTCTGCGGCAATAAAGCATTGACAAATATGTTGCCAATGCTACGCCCATGGGGATTTGCACCACGAAATGCCACATCCATTGAAACGGCACAATTGAATGAAGAATACTCAGCAACTCAGCAACCTCTATATTCCACACTACCCGATGCAGATGATGTTACGGCGGTTAATGGATGCGCCAACATCCGAATGGCGGTTCGTCCCAATCAGCGAATCATCATGCTTAACAATGGTGTTAGTGGTAAGGGATTCACAATCTGCTGCGACTGCGGTGCTGCAATGCCCGGAGATGACCCCGCAGTCCTTAAGGATGTTTTGCGTCCGTATAGATCCAAATTCATTAAAACACGTTGCAAACATAGCGATACAATCAATGTGAATCTTGGATATGACTTTGTTACAGATATGCTTGTTCTGGAATTTGCTTTGGATCGACAGCAGATCGATACTAATCCCACCAGGAATTCTTGGCTTAACCGTGCTGGACAGTCTCTTGCGGAAGGCTTGCGCTTGGCAGCATGTCAGGAATTGGACATTGAATTTACAGAGCTTGTGACTGGTTTTCGTGTTCGACAAAATCGCAATGGAGATTTCGTTGATATCTACTTGTATGATAGCCTTTCAAGTGGTGCCGGTTATGCTGTTAGCATTGAATCCTCTATTCGACAGCTACTTACCAAAACTCGAGAACTTCTCGAAGGCTGTACCTGTGACAGCGCTTGCCACAGCTGCCTAAAGCACTATCGAAATCAATATATCCACAGCGTTCTCGATCGTAAGGCTGCACTTGATTTATTGAACTGGGGAGAAACAGGAGCAAGAGTATCTGCAGTCCCATACGAAAAACAGCAGTATCTTTTGAAATCCTTGGAACAAATCCTCCAGATTTCCGGCATACATATCGATGTTAATCACGAATCAGTTTGGGCAGAGGGGCGTTATAGCAAAAAGAAAGTAGTAGTATATCCGGCTATGTGGACAAAGCCAATAGAAGAAAACACCATTTTTGTGAGTGATGCGCATTTGAAATATGCTAAACCCTATGCATTAAAAACGATTTTAGACAGCCTATAATATGAATAGCCGCAAGCCATCACACGATAGCTTGCGGCTATTCCGTTTGTTCCGTACCGGTAGTGCCCCTGGGGGTTCAGTTTGTTTCCCTATGAGATGGAGCACTTTCCCGGCGGCGCTTTTTCAGCGGTGACCTATTGTTCGGAGTTGGAGGGGAGAGAAGCCCTGCGGCGGCCCAGCAGCTCCCGGAGTACCCGCAGGCCCCGGAAGAGCAGAAATCCCAGCAGTGCGCCTGTCAAGCCGCAGATCAGATCGTCAATATCAAAGCTGCGCCCCAGCGCCGGCTGCACCAATTCGAGAAACAGCACAGCAGCCATAGTCCAAGGCAGAATATTTCGCCCGTGGACCCGGCCGAACAGGCAGGGGAGCAGGAACCCCAGAGGAAGGAACAGCAGGGCGTACCCCACCCACATGGCGGCTATCCAAGGCCCGATGATGTAGGTCCCCTGAATACAGTCCAGTATGCGGGAGTTCAGAGAAAAGACCCCGGAGAAGGGCGGACCCCCCGGTTCCCAGATCAGGAGCAGCAGACAGGCCAGATAGGCGGCAAACAGCACTCGGGGCAGTTCCAGCTCCCAGTAAAAGGCTTTTCCCGCTGCTTTGCCCCAGCTCACCCGGATCAGCAGATACCCGCAGCCGGACACCAGAGCGGCGCCGAGCAGGGGAAGCAGATGATAAACCAGCACCTCCAATAATAGCGCGATCATGGTAACCCTCCTCAAATGGAATCAAACACCAGGCAACGGATGGAAAAGTGCCTTACCCTTGTCCCCATTGTATCGTCTTCTTTATTATTTGTCAATAAAAAATATTGTTGACAAACCAATAATGGAAATCTACAATAAAATCAGACTAACAAGAGTGGGAATTGCCATGGAACAGAAGAAAAAGGGTGCAGGAACATCCACAAACATTCAAATTGCGCTAAAAAAGGCCACCACGGAGATGATGGTCCTGGTTTTGCTGCGGGAACGGCCTATGTACACCTATGAGATGATGGCCGCCATCCAGGAGCGCAGCGGCGGCGTCATCACCTTCAATACCATGTACCTGTCCATCTACCGCCTTCAGGACCGGGGATATATCCGGGAGCAGGAAAAGGCAGTGTCCCCGGATAACCGGGTGCGGATCTATTTTGCCATTACCGATTCCGGGCGGAGCTATCTGGAAGAGCTGCTCCGGGAATACCGGCAGTTTACGGCCGCCCTGGACGGGATCATTGATGGGGCCTAAAATGGAATGAATGAAAAAAAGGACCGGAAGCGAAATGCTTCCGGTTCCTTTGCTGTTTTATGGTATGGAGCTCAGCCCAGCTTTTCCAGGCCCAGCTTCAGACGGCGCACCGTCTCCTCCTGGCCCAGGATCTGGCAGATCTCCACGGCGCCGCCGGGGGTGACTGCCTTACCGGCCACGGCAATGCGCACCGGCCACATGAGGGTGGCATTTTTCACCTGCATGCCCTCAGCCAGCCCCACCAGGCTGTCGTGGATCATCTCCTGGCTCCAGGTGTTCAGGTTGCCCAGCATGCCTACAGCGGCGGCGAGCATGTCCTTGGCCACCTCGGGGGTGCACTTGGACTTCTTGTTGGTAAACAGGTCCACGCTGTACTCAGGCAGCTGGTCGAAGAAATCCACCTTCTCGGGGATGTCGGTGAGGCGCTCGCACCGGGCCTGGAGCAGGGCGGCAATGTCGGAGACCGACAGGCGCTCATCCTTTACGACCTGGCGGATATAAGGCTCAGCGGCCTTGGCAAAGTCCTCGGGGGACATGGCGCGCAGATACATGGCGTTGAAGTGGGTGAGCTTCTCGATGTCAAAGATGGCGGGGGACTTGGACATGCCCTCCAGGTCGAAGGCGCGTGCCAGCTCCTCCAGGGAGAACACCTCCTGCTCGGCGATCTCTCCACGGGGGGACCAGCCCAGCAGGGCCACATAGTTCAAAATGGCGTCGGTGAGGAAGCCCTGGTTGCGCAGGTCCTCATAGGAGGGGTCCCCGTGGCGCTTGGACATCTTGTGCTTGGCGTCCCGCATAACAGGGGAGCAGTGGACATAGGTGGGGATCTCCCAGCCAAAGCCCTCGTAGAGGAGGTTATACTTGGGGGCGGAGGACAGGTACTCGCTGCCCCGGACCACATGGGTGATGCCCATCAGGTGGTCGTCAATGACGTTGGCGAAGTTATAGGTGGGCAGGCCGTCCCGCTTGAGCAGCACCTGGTCGTCCAGGGTCTTGTTCTCCACGGTGATGTCGCCGAAGATGGCGTCGTGGAAGGTGGTGGTGCCCTCCTGGGGGATTTTCTGGCGGATGACATAGGGCTCGCCTGCGTCCACACGGGCCTGGGCCTCGGCCAGAGGCAGGTCGCGGCAGGGGTCGGCGGCGCGGTTAAAGTCCCCGGAGTCCTCCTCGCTCTCGGTCTTCTCGCAGAAGCAGTAGTAGGCGTGGCCCCGCTCCACCAGCAGGCGGGCGTACTTGCCATAGGTGTCCCGGCGCTGGGTCTGGATATAGGGGGCCACAGGGCCGCCCACATCGGGACCCTCGTCGTGGTCCAGATGGCACTCGGCCAGGGTCTTGTAGATGAGCTCGGTGGCGCCCTCTACCTGGCGGGTCTGGTCGGTGTCCTCAATGCGCAGGATAAAGGTGCCCCCGGCGTTGCGGGCGATGAGCCAGGTGTACAGGGCGGTGCGCAGGTTGCCGATGTGCATATAGCCGGTGGGGGAGGGGGCGAAGCGGGTACGGACCTTGACGTGGGGGATCTTGGCCTCCATCTCCTCAAAATACTTCATGTCCAAAGCCATAATTTCTTCCTCCATTACATAGTTTGCGCTGTGGGGCCATTATATTTGATTTTTCCCCGTTTGACAAGAGGCTAGGGATTCTTCAGAAATTTTAATCTGTTCTTCATTGCTTTTTTTCCCGAAAGCGTATATCCTATAACTAATTTTACGGCGGGACTGCGCCGTGTCAAAAAGGAGAAATCAATTTGAAAAACAACGATTCCAAGGCCCGCAAGCCCATGGGAAAAGGGGGCAGGATCCTGCTGAGCCTGCTCATCACGGCGGCGGTGGGGTTTGTAGACTTCTATGTGTCCCTGCCCGCCCTGAACCCCCAGTCAGCGGACTTTTACACCTTCCTGGCCCTTTTGTGCGTGGTGTATACCATCTCCATTTTCATTCTCTCCGCCAAGGCGGGGGACAACGTGGTGCGCACCCCCAAGGCCCAGGTGCGGGAATGGCTGAAGTTTATCAAGCAGAGCTGCCTGCCTGTTGGCATTTTGTTTGTGGCCGTGGTCGCCGTGGCTCTGGTGGGGCAGATCATCTCTCTGCCCATCTTCCGGGCGGGGGCCTACCGGGAGCTTCTGACGGTGGAAAAGGGCACCTTTGCCCAGGACATCAGCCAGATCTCCTTTGACAAGATCCCCACCCTGGACCGGGACAGCGCCGAGTACCTGGGTGACCGCCAGATGGGTACCCTCAGCGACATGGTCAGCCAGTTTGAGTACTCCAACGACTCCACCCAGATCAATTACCAGGGCCGTCCTGTGCGGGTGGCCCCCATTGCCTACGCCGACCTTATCAAGTGGTTCACCAACCGGGGAGAGGGCCTGCCCGCCTATGTGCTGGTGGACATGGTCACCCAGGAGGCCAGCGTGGTGCGCCTTACCGAGGGGATGAAGTACTCCTTCTCTGAGCCCCTCAACCGCAACATCATGCGCCACCTGCGCTTCCAGTATCCCACCTTCATGTTCGACACCCCTCAGTTCGAAATTGACGAGGAGGGCCAGCCCTGGTGGATCGCCCCCCGTGTGGTAAAGACCATCGGCCTGTTCGGCGGCAAGGACATCAAGGGGGCGGTGCTGTGCAACGCCGTCACCGGCGAGAGCACCTACTACGACATCGCCGACGTGCCCACCTGGGTGGACAACGTCTACACCCCCCAGCTCATCATGGAGCAGTATGACTACTACGGCACCCTCATCAACGGCTTTATCAATTCCATTCTGGGCCAGCGGGATGTGACCGTGACCACGGAGGGGTATAACTACATCGCCCTCAACGATGATGTGTATGTCTATACCGGCGTCACCTCCGCCAACGCCGACCAGTCCAACCTGGGCTTCCTGCTCTCCAACCAGCGCACCAAAGAGACCAAATTCTACACCGCCGCCGGCGCCACCGAGTACGCCGCCATGTCCTCGGCCCAGAGCGTGGTCCAGGACCTGGGCTATATCGCCACCTTCCCTCTGCTCATCAACATCGCCGGGGAGCCCACCTATTTCATCCCCCTGAAGGGCCAGGACAACCTGGTGAAGATGTATGCCATGGTGAACGTGGCCCAGTACCAGATCGTGGCCACCGGCACCAGCGTTTCCCAGTGTGAGCAGAGCTATATCCGCTATCTCTCCGACAAGGGAATCACCCAGTCTGAGGAGCTTCCCCAGACCCAGGCCAGCGGCATCGTGGCTGAGATCCGCACCGCCGTTCTGGAAGGGAACACCTATTACTTCATCCGCCTGGAGGGGGAGGAGGTCTTCTACTCCATCTCCGCCGCCCAGAACCGGGAGGTGGTGACCCTCAACGCAGGGGACCAGGTGACCATCGACCACGCCGTTCCCGCTCCCCAGGACGAGAGCGCCGTGGCCCAGCCCAGCTCCATCCTGGACGGGTACAGCCTGACCATCAACGCCCGGAAGAGCGCGGATGCGGTGTTGAATGCCTCCGCTATCCAGCTGACCCCTGACCAGGGGGAGGCCCTCTTCTCCGGTATAGAGGGAAAGAAACTCGACCCCCAGAACAGCGAAAACGCCGCCTAACGACCAAAACTGCCGGGCCTATGGAAAAACCAGGGCCCGGCGGTCTTTTTTTACTTCTGTTTGCCGCCCCTTCCCTCATACAAATAGGGGAGAGGTGATCTGCAATGGAGGGGAAAAGCCGGAAAAGCGGCATTTTGGAAAAGACGGCCCAGGTCTTTGACCTTCCCGCCGACGCGGTGGCGGGCCTGCCCCGGCTGGAACTGGTGGGGGACAAGGAGCTGCGGGTGGAAAACCACCGGGGGATTTTGGCCTACGGCCCGGAGGAGATCCATGTCAGCGGCGGGGCCTATCTCATTAAAATCGCGGGGGAGGGCCTGGAGCTGCGGGCCATGACAGGGCTGGAGCTGCTTATCACCGGGCGGATCGTCCAGATCGCCCTGAACTAGGGAGGCTGGGAGATGAAGTGGCTGTTCAATTTTCTCCGGGGGATGGTGGTGATCCAGGTCACCGTGCCCTTTCCCGAGCGGTTTGTCAACCTGTGTGCCCAGGAAAATCTGGAATTTTGGGCCATGGACTGGCTGGACGGGAACACCGTCCGCCTCACTGCCCGGCGGCGGCACCGGGACCGGATCCTGGAGCTGGCCGGACAGCTGGGGGGCGAGGGAGCGGTGGAGCGCAGCCGGGGCCTGCCCGATTTTTTGGCGCGCTTTCGCACCCGCTATGCCTTTTTGCTGGGGCTGGGGCTTACCCTGTTGGCGGTGCTTGTGTTTTCCCGGTTTGTCCTCACCATCGAGGTGAAGGGCAACGAGCGGGTGCCTACGCCGGTCATCCTGACCCAGCTGCGCCTTTTGGGGGTGCACCCAGGGGTGTATGGCCCGGCTCTGGAGCGCAAACAGCTGGCCCAGGACGCCCTGGTGGAGCTGCCTGAGCTGTCCTTTATGGCATTAAACCTTCACGGCACCCGCCTGGAGGTCATCGTACGGGAGGTGGTGGAGCCCCCAAAACGGGTGGATGTGGCCGAGAACATCGACCTGGCCGCCCAGGCCGACGGGCTTGTTTTGAAGGTGGAGCCCGAGCTGGGGGACAGCCTGGTGAAGGCGGGGGACACGGTGGCAAAGGGGGACATTCTCATTTCCGGCACCGTCACCATGGAGCCGCCCCTTTACAGCGACGCCCCCACCCGCTACTTCCAGACCCACGCCCGCGGGCGGGTATGGGCCCGCACCTGGCGCACCCTCACCGCCTCCATCCCCCTCACCGCCCAGGGCAAGGACTACACCGGCCGGGAGGCAAGCTGCTGGTCGCTGAACGTCTTTGGCCGGCGCATCGAAATTTTCGGAACCACTAGCATTTCCTGGCCCATCTATGATAAAATAACCACAGTACGTCAGCTTCCCCTGGACATAAGCCTCCAGCGGGAGGTGTTTCGGGAATATGAGCCCGTCGCCCTCGCTCTGGACCAGCAGGCCGCTCAAACTATGCTGGAGCAGCGCCTGAGAAAGCAGCTTCATACCCTCATTGGAGAAGATGGCACCGTGTCCGCCAGCCGGTATGAGGCCAGGGTGGAGGGGGAGACGCTGGCGGTCACCCTATACGCCGAGTGCCGGGAGGAGATCACCACCGAACAGCCCGGACGGGCGCTGCGTGAATTTCAGGGGGCACAGGCCCCCACAGGATAAGGCAGGAGATCAATACCAATGACAGAACAGACCATCAGCCTGGAGCGGCTGGAGGAGACCATCAACGTCTTCGGCTCCTTTGATGAAAACATCCGCCTCATTGAGCATGAGCTGGGGGTGACGGTGGTAAGCCGGGATTCCCAGCTGAAGGTGGCGGGGGAGGACCCGGAGGGCGTCATGCTGGCCGTCCGGGCCATTGAGAACCTCATGCAGCTGGCCTCCAAGGGGGAGACCATCCATGAGCAGAACGTGCGCTATATCATCCAGCTGGTGCGGGAGGGCAAGGAGAGCCAGATCGTCAGCCTGGCCGCCGATGTGCTGTGCATCACCGCCAAGGGGAAGCCCATCAAGGCCAAGACCCTGGGCCAGAAGAAGTATGTAGAGGCCATCCGGGACAATGTGGTCACCCTGGGCATCGGCCCGGCCGGTACCGGCAAGACCTATCTGGCGGTGGCCGCGGCGGTGGCCGCCTTCCGGGCCAAGGAAATTAACCGCATCATCCTCACCCGCCCCGCCGTGGAGGCGGGGGAGCGGCTGGGCTTCCTGCCCGGCGATTTGCAGAGCAAGGTAGACCCCTATCTGCGCCCCCTGTACGATGCCCTCTTTGAAATGCTGGGCCCGGAGACTTATCAGAAATACCTGGAGCGGGGCAACATCGAGGTAGCCCCCCTGGCCTATATGCGCGGGCGCACCCTGGACGACTCCTTCATCATCCTGGACGAGGCCCAGAACACCTCACGGGAGCAGATGAAGATGTTCCTCACCCGCCTGGGCTTCGGCTCCAAAATCGTCATCACCGGCGACGTCACCCAGATCGACCTGCCCGGAGACAAGGTCTCCGGCCTGCGGGAGGCCATGCGGGTTCTCAAGGGCGTGGAGGGCATTGCCATCATGCGCCTGGGAGAGGCCGACGTGGTCCGCCACGCCATGGTGCAGAAGATCATCAAGGCCTATGAGGCCGATGAGCAGCGCCGGGAAAAGAAGGAAAAGCGGTAAGGAGATTTTTTCATGGTACAAGAGACAAAGCGGTTCCTCTCCTATATCTGCCCCCACTGCCTGCAGTCGGTGATCGTGGAGCGGGACCTGTTTTCCCTGGCGGCCCAGCCCGCCCACATCAAATGCCCCTGCGGCAAGTCGGAACTGCTGGTGGAGTTTCTGCCCAATCGGGTGCGGCTGAAGGTACCCTGCCTCTTCTGCGGGCGGGAGCACGAGGTGTCCTGTTCCTCCCAGGCGTTCATCCGGGAGAAGGCCCTAGCCTTCTCCTGTGCCCAGTCGGGGCTGGATTGCTGCTACGTGGGGGAGGAGGGCCCCGTCTACGCCGCCACCGCCCGGCTGGAGCAGGCGGTGGACAAGCTGGGGGAGGACGCGGCCAAGGACGGCGCATTCCTCGACCCCCTGGTGATGGAGGAGGTCCTGGGGGAGATCCGGGACATTGCCAAGCGGGGGGGCATCTCCTGCGCCTGCGGGTCGAAGAAGTGGACCTTCCGGGTGAATTTCAGCTCCGTGGACCTTCTCTGCCAGGACTGCGGGGCCGAAATGCGCATTCCCGCCGCCACCGCCGACGATATTGACGACATCTGCTGCAAGACTACGCTTCTCATTCGGGGAAAGGACAAAACATGAGCACATTTTATGAGTGCAGCTTCCGCCTGTCCGGCCTGGACGTGGACGGGCGGGGACACTGCAAGGCGTCAGCCCTCTTGAACCACCTGCAAAACGCCGCCACCCTGGCCGCGGAGGATGGGGGCTTTGACCGGGAAGTCCTTGTGGAGCGGTACGGGGCCTTCTGGATGCTGGCCCGGTCCTGGTTCCGGCTGTCCCGGCCCCTTCACTATGAGGACAAGCTCACCATCCGCACCTGGCACCGGGGCGGCCACGGGGCCATCATGTACCGGGACTATGACATCTTCGCCGGGGACGAGCAGGTGGGCGAATCGGTGTCCGCCTGGGTGCTGGCCAGCCTCAACGGCCATAAGCTCATGCGGCTGGGTGCCATTACTGAGCTGGCGGGCACCAGCGGAGAGGAGCTGTGCAAGACCATGACCCTCTCCAAGCTCCACCGGCCTGACGGCCTTCAGAGCGTGGACTGTCGGAAGATGCGCTACAGCGACACCGACGTAAACGGTCACGTGAACAACACCCGCTACGCCGACTTTATCTGTGACGCGGTGGAGCTGGAGAAGCTGCCGGAAAACCGTTTTCTGGCGGAGATGCAGATCGGCTATCTGGCCGAGTGCCGCCCTGGGGAGGTGCTGGACATCCAGTGTGCCGGCCAGGGGGATGGACGGTTTGTGTTAGGGGTGGATGAGGCGGGGAAATCCCGATTTGAGTCCGCCATGATTTTCGGTGAACTCTTTTCTTGACAGGATTTCCCACAGAGGTTACAATAAATCTAATATCCATTCACGGAAGAATGCGGCCCCGGAAACGGGGCGGAAAAGGAGTTGTTTGAGTATGGTCAATCAGGACGCCGCTCAGAAGTTCGTCAAGCAGGGGCTGACCTTTGACGATGTGCTGCTCATCCCTGCCGCCAGTGATGTGCTGCCCGCCGACATTGATCTGCACACCCGCCTGACAAAGAAGATTCGTTTGAATATCCCTCTGATCAGCGCCGCCATGGATACCGTTACCGAGTACCGCATGGCCATCGCCATCGCCCGTGAGGGCGGCATTGGCATCATTCATAAAAATATGTCCATCAGCCAGCAGGCTGAGCAGGTGGACATGGTCAAACGCAGTGAGAACGGCGTCATCACCAATCCCTTCTGGCTGGGCCCAGGCCACACCCTGGCTGAGGCCGACGAGCTGATGGCTAAGTACCGCATCTCCGGCGTGCCCATCTGTGACAATGGCCGGCTCATCGGTATCATCACCAACCGCGACATGAAGTTTGAAACCGACATGTCCAAGCTCATCGACAACGTGATGACCAAGGAGAACCTGGTCACCGCGCCCGAGGGCACCACCCTGGCCGAGGCCAAGGAGATCCTCCGTCAGCATAAGATCGAGAAGCTGCCCATCGTGGACAGCGAGTTCCGCCTGAAGGGCCTCATTACCATCAAGGACATCGAGAAGGCCGAGGTCTACCCCAACTCCGCCCGTGACGAGAAGGGCCGTCTGCTGGTGGGCGCCGCCATTGGTGTTACCGCCGACGTGCTGGACCGGGTGGCCGCCCTGGTGGAGGCCGGCGCCGACGTGCTGTGCCTGGATTCCGCCCATGGCCATTCCCAGAACATTATCAACTGCGTCAAGCGCATTAAGTCCCTGTACCCCGACGTGCAGCTCATCGCCGGCAACGTGGCCACCGCAGAGGGCACCCGCGCCCTCATCGAGGCGGGCGCCGACTGCGTGAAGATCGGCATTGGCCCCGGCTCCATCTGTACCACCCGTGTGGTGGCCGGTATCGGCGTGCCTCAGATCACTGCCGTCTACGACGCCGCCTGCGTGGCTGCGGAGTACGACATCCCCATCATTGCCGACGGCGGCGTGAAGTTCTCCGGCGACATCGCCAAGGCTCTGGCTGCCGGCGCCAGCGTGGTCATGCTGGGCTCCCTGCTGGCCGGCTGTGAGGAGTCTCCGGGGGACACCGAGGTGTTCCAGGGCCGTCAGTTCAAGGTCTACCGGGGCATGGGCTCCCTGGCCGCTATGAACCACGGCTCCAAGGACCGCTACTTCCAGCAGAACAACAAGAAGCTGGTGCCCGAGGGCGTGGAGGGCCGTGTGCCTTACAAGGGACTGGCCAGCGAGACCATTTACCAGCTCATGGGCGGCCTGAAGGCCGGTATGGGCTACACCGGCTGCCACAATGTGGAGGAGCTGCACACTAAGGCGCAGTTCATGCAGATCACGGCTGCCGGTCTCCGGGAGTCTCACCCCCACGATATCTACATCACCAAGGAAGCTCCCAACTACACCGTCAACCCCACCTAATAGGCAGAGAAAACCCCCGGCCGTCTGGCCGGGGGTTTTTTGTTTATTCGGTTTTGCCGAAGTTCTGATAGAGGAAGGTGACGATCTGGCTGCGGTCACAGATCGCCTCCGGGGAGAAGGCAGCTTCCCCGGTGCCGCTGGTGATGCCCTCCTGCACGGCCCAGGCCACCGCCTGAGCATAGTCGGCATCGGGGTCAACATCGGAAAAGGCGGGGGCGTCCATCTCAGGGGCCCCGGCCAGCTTCCACAGGAAAACCATGGTGTTGGCGCGGGTGCAGGGGGTATCTCCCGAAAGCTGGGGGCCGGAAACCAGGCCCTGCTCATAGGCCCAGAGGGCGGGGGTCCGGTACCAGGCGTCCTCGGCAACGTCGGAGAAGGGATTGTCCGTTGTGGTGGGCTGGGGAGAACCGGCCGCACGCCACAGGAAGGTGAGGATCTCCGCGGTGGTACAGGTTTTTTTCGGGGAGAAGGTATTGCTTCCCGTACCGCTGGTGACGCCCTGTTCCACGGCCCAGGCCACGCTCTTGGCGTACCAGGCGTTGGCGGCCACGTCAGAGAAGGCGGCGGGCTGCTCCGGCTCCTGGGGCTCCGTCTGCCCGCCCGATTCTTCGGTGCTCTCAGAGCCGCTCTGGGCCTGGGAATCAATTTTCACATAGAAGCGCCAGAAGTAGTAGTAGTCCGGTTTTTTGGATTTGGGATAGTGGGCCTGGAAATCCACCCGGTACATCTGTCCCTCGACCGCGTCAGGGAGGGAGAAGGTGTGGGAGCCCCGTTCCTCCACTTTCAGGATGTTCTGGGGGTTGCTGGCCCCATTGACCCAGGTGCCGTCGTCCAGCAGGTACTTTCCGCCCCAGTCGGTCTCGGAGTAGACGTAATAGGTAAGCTCCTCCTCCAGCTCCACCGGCTCGTCGGGGGTGAGGCTATTTTGCTTTTCGATTTTCCGGGCATATTTGGCCTCGATCTGCGCCTTGTCCATCTCCTCAAAGGACACCACGGAGATGGTCAGGTAGCAGTCCTGTACGCCGCCCTGGTTAAACAGGGTCAGGGATGCGTCCGCCGGGATGGTATAGTAGCCCTCCACCGGATAGGTGTTGAAGGTCCCGGATTTCACATAGTTGACTCCCACGTGAAAGCTCTCCTCCACGGAGGGGTAGTCGGCGCTCTGGCCGTCGGCGTCCAGGAACTGATAGGCAATGGGCTTGATCCCATCTTCCAGGGTCAGATCCGGAACAGCTGCCGCGGGGGTGCACATCAGCCCTGCCAGCAGGGCCGCGGACAGCAGCCGGCAGCAGGCAGAGCGGAGGCGTTTTTTCATGAAAAATCTTCCTTTCCAATGAAATAGGCCCGGAAGGAAAAGAGGCCGGGCCGTCAAGGGACTGCGCGCGGCAGTCCAGGCAAATTTTAACAGAAAGGGATGGAAAATACAAGGGAATTTCCAGGATCGTTGGGGTGTTTTCCATATTTTTTATTATATCTGAACCAGATCCAGGGGGATTTTGAAGGTTTGTGGACCGGAAAAAAGCGCCCTTCTCCAAAGGGGAATGGCCTGCCGCGCTTGTTTCCCAGGGCTTTTTTTCCCCGGAAAAGTGTGGTACAATGTCCCATACGAATGTTTGAGAGAGGAGGGGCCCTATGTTCAAGGTCATTCTGGGCCGGGCGGGCAGCGGCAAGACGGAGCTGGTGCTGCGGCGGCTTTGTGCGGCAGGACAGGCGCGTCCTCAGGTGCTCCTGGTCCCCGAGCAGCAGTCCCATGAGGCTGAGCGGGCCCTGTGCCGCTCCGGCGGGCCGGAAATCAGCCTTCGGGCAGAGGTGCTGTCCTTTTCCCGCCTCTGCAACCGGATCTTTCACACGGCGGGGGGACTGGGAGAGGAGGAGCTGGACGAGGGAGGACGGCTGCTGCTCATGTACCGGGCGGTGCAGAGCCTGAGCACCCAGCTGAAGGTCTATGGCCGGCCTTCCAAACGCGCCCCCTTTCTCCAGTCCCTGCTGGCCACGGCGGACGAGCTGAAGGGGGCCTGCATCCCCCCGGACAAGCTGCTTCAGGCCGGACAGGACAACCCCGGACCCGAGGGAGACAAGCTCTTTGACCTGGGGCTGATTCTGGGGGAGTATCAGGCTCTCACCGCCCTGGGGGCCCTGGACCCCCGTGACCGGCTCACCCGTGGGGCGGATAAGCTGCTCACCTGCCCCTGGGGGGAGGGCAAGGACTTCTGGCTGGACGGCTTTACCGACTTTACCCCCCAGCAGCGCCGGGTGCTGGAGCTGCTTATGGCCCAGGGGGCCAACATGACCCTCACCCTCACCTGCGACCACCTGGAGGAGGACGAGGGGGGCACCGGGATCTTTTCTCCCGCCCGCAAGACCGCCCGCCAGCTGCTTTCTCTGGCCCAAAAGCGGGGGATACCCTGTGAAGTAGAATACCTTGTCAATGTGGAAACGGGAAAGAATCCCGCGCTGGTTTATCTGGAACAGAACCTCTTTGCCCAGGAACGGGTGGAACCGGTCCCCGCCGAAGGGGCGGTGGAGCTCTTCCGCGGCCGGGACCGGCGGGGCGAGGTGGAGTGGGCCGCCGGGCGGATGCTGCAGCTGGTCCGGGAGGAGGGCTTCCGCTTCCGGGACATGGGCGTGGCCGCACGGGACTACGCTTCCTACCGGGACCTCATCGAGTCGGTGTTCCCCCGGTATGGGGTACCGGTGTTCTCCTCGGCCATGACGGACATTTTGGAAAAGCCGGTGCTGGCCCTGGTCACCGCCGCGTTGGAGACGGCGGCGGGGGAGTACCGCTATGAAGACGTGTTCCGCTATTTAAAAACGGGCCTCACCGACTTGCCGGAGGAGGACCGGGACCTTTTGGAAAACTATGTGCTCCGGTGGGACATCCGGGGCAGCCGCTGGACGCAAAAGAAGCCCTGGCCCTGGCACCCGAAGGGGTATGGCCTTCCCTGGAGCGAGGAGGACAAGGCCCTGGTAGAGCGGCTGGACGCAGCCCGGCGCCAGGTGGCCGGGCCCCTGGAACGTCTGCGGAAAAATTCCTTGAAAACCGGAGAGGGTCAGGCGAAAGCACTTTACATGTTTATGGAGGAGATCGGCCTTCCGGAGCGGCTGGACGACCGGGTGCGGCAGCTGGAAGAGCGGGGACAGCCCGCCCTTTCCGAGGAGTACCGCCAGCTCTGGGATATCCTGAAGCTGGCTTTGGAACAGTGCGCCCAGCTTTTGGGGGAGGCCCCTATGGAGCTGGAGGAATTCTCCAAGCTCTTCCGTCTGGTGCTCTCCCAGTATGACGTGGGCACTATCCCTGTGTCCCTGGACCGGGTGACGGCGGGAGAGCTCCAGCGGCTCACCGGCCACCCGGTAAAGGTGCTGTTTCTGCTGGGGGCGGACGACAGCTCCCTGCCCCAGGTGAGCGACAGTCCGGGCCTTCTCTCCGATGACGACCGGGCGCTGCTGGCCAGCTACGGCCTGGAGGCGGAGCAGAGCCAGCGGGACCTGCTTTACCGGGAGATGACCTCCATCTACCTGATCTGTGCCCGGCCCAGGGAAAAGCTGCTGGTGTCCTGGCCTGACCTGGGCCCCGGCGGGGAGGAGCGGCGGCCCAGCTTTCTGGTGAGCCGCCTGGAGCTGCTCTTTTCCGACGCAGCGGTGTGCCGGGAGGAGGACCTCCACGGTTCCTTCCGTCTGCAGGCTCCGCTGCCCGCCCTGGAGCTGGCGGGAAGCAATCTGGCGGTGTGCCGGGCCCTGGAGAATGTCCCAGGGCTGGAGCGGCCCCTGGAAGGCCTGCGCCGGGCAGCCCGCTGGCAGCGGGGCAGCCTGTCCACGCAGGCGGCGGAGAGGCTCTACGGGCGGAAGGTGCCCATGTCTGCCTCCCGGATGGACAAGTATAAATCCTGCCACTTCTCCTATTTCATGCGCTATGGGCTCCGGGCAGAACCCCGCAAGCCTGCGGGCTTTACAGCGCCTGAATATGGTACCTTTGTCCACTATGTATTGGAGCATGTCCTCCAGGATGAGATGTTTCAGCAGACCACCATCCCCGGTATGGAGGACACGGCGGACGTTGACCGCCAGGCCCGGCTGCGGGCGCTGACGAAAGCGGCGGTGGAGCGCTATGTCACCGAGGAGCTGGGGGGGCTGGAAGGCCAGACGGCGCGGTTCCAGTACCTGTTCCGGCGGCTTCTGCGCACGGTACAGGCGGTGGTGGACAACGTGGCCCAGGAGCTGCTGTGTTCCAAATTCAAACCCATCTCCTTTGAGCTGGGCTTTGGCCGGGGCGGAGACCTGCCCCCGGTGGAGCTCACTGTAGACGGGGTGACCCTCAGCATTTCCGGCTTTGTGGACCGGGTGGACGGCTGGGTGGAGGATGGAAAGCTCCATCTGCGGGTGGTGGACTATAAGACCGGGCGTAAAAGCTTTGACCTCACCGAGGTCTGGAACGGCCTGGGGCTTCAAATGCTCCTGTACCTCTTCACCCTGGAGGAGAAAGGACAAGCCCTTTACGGTCTGCCCGTGGAGGGGGACGGGGTCCTGTATCTCCCGGCGCGGGAGGCCATCGTCCGGGGCAGCCGCACCATGGGGGACGAGGAGCTTCAAAAGAAGGTGGACAAGGAGCTGACCCGCAGCGGCCTTGTGGTGGACGACCCCAACGTACTGGAGGCCATGGAGGCTGCCGGGGAGGGGGGCTACCGCTTCCTGCCCCTGAAGGTGAGCAAATCTACCGGGGCCATCACCGGTGAGGCCCTGTGCAGTGCCGAACAGCTGGGCAAGCTGGGCCGGCACATCCAGAAGGTGCTGGAGGAGATCTGCCGGGAGCTGAAAGCGGGCAACATCGCCGCCGACCCCTTCTGGCGCAGCCCGGAGAAAAATGCCTGCCGCTACTGTGACTACGCCGCCGCCTGCCACTTTGAGCCCGGCCGGGGCGGGGACTGCAAGCGGTGGCTGCCCGGCCTCAGCGCCCAGGAGTTCTGGACGCTGGTGGAGGAAACAAAAGGTTAGGAGATCATATCGCCATGGAACAAAACAAAAACATTCTCATTATCAACGATATGTGCGGCTACGGCAAGGTGGCCCTGGCCGCCATGCTGCCCATTCTGTCCAGCATGGGCCACAGCGTCTATAACCTGCCCACCGCCCTGGTGTCCAACACCCTGGACTACGGCACGTTCCATATCCTGGATACCACCGATTATATGGTGAAGGCCATCGCCGCGTGGAAGCAGCTGGGGTTCCAGTTTGACTGCATCACCACCGGCTTTTTGGCCTCGGCGGCCCAGGTGGGCATCATCCGGGACTTTATCGCCTCCCAGAAGAAGGAGGGACTTTTGGTGATGACCGACCCCATCATGGGGGACGAGGGGAAGCTCTATAACGGCGTGGACGCCGAGACGGTAGACAACATGCGCCGATTGCTGGGGGTGGCCGACGTGATCGTCCCCAATCTCACGGAAGGGGAATTTCTCACCGGCCAGTGCGAGGGCAAGCAGGCCCTCACACGGGACGAGGCCCGGCGGATGGTGGACGGCCTTCTCTCCTTTGGTCCCAGGAGCGTGGTCATCACCAGCGGCAAGGAGGCGGAGACGGGCAATTCCGTGGTCTGGGGCTACGACCACCACAGCGGGGAGTACTTCACCATCCCCTACCGCCTCATTAAGGTCCATTTTCCAGGGACCGGAGACATGTTTTCTGCGGTGCTGGCCGGGGAGCTGCTGGCTGGCAAGTCCTTCCCCCGTGCGGTGAAGCGGGCTATGGACGTGATCGAGCGGCTCATTTTCCTGGAGCAGGACGAGATCGAAAAGAACAAGGGCATCCGCATTGAGCGGTTTTTGGACATTTTGAAAGAATAAAATATTTCGAACCGGCGGCGTAGCCGCCGGTTCGAGAAGGATTGCACGCATGCGGCGAAACTCCTTGCAGGAGGGCTTTCTCTCCGCAGGCTGAAAAAAGAAAAAGGAAGCGAGAGATATGTGGATCGTATTAGCTATGCTGTCCGCGGGCTTTGCCGCCCTGACGGGCATTTTCGCCAAACTGGGCATGGAGGGCATCAACTCCAATCTGGCCACCGCCATCCGTACGGTGGTGGTGCTGGTGATGGCCTGGGGGATCGTGTTCCTTACGGGCAAGCAGGCGGGGATCGCCGACATCACCACCAAGGGCTGGACCTATCTCATTCTGTCCGGAGCAGCCACGGGTCTCAGCTGGCTGTGTTACTTCTATGCCCTCCAGCTGGGAGAGGCCAGTAAAGTGATTCCCATTGACAAGTTCAGCGTGGTCCTCTCCATGGTGCTGGCCTTTGTGGTGCTGGGGGAGAAGGTGACCATGACCAAAATCATCGGGGGCGTGCTCATTACCCTGGGCACCTTTGTGATGATTCTGTAAGTGATTGAGAGGAGGCGGGGGCCATGGCCTTTCCCCTGACACAGGAACAACGGGATATTGTAGACGACCGGGGCGGGGAGCTGCTGGTGTCCGCCGCCGCCGGGTCGGGCAAGACACGGGTGCTGGTGGAACGGCTGCTGGACCGGGTGACCGGGGAGGGGCTGGACATCGACCGCTTCCTGGTCATCACCTACACCAAGGCCGCCGCCGGAGAGCTGCGGGGGCGCATCGCCCAGGAGCTGTCCAAGCGCCTGGGGGAGCAGCCCAACGACCGGCATCTGCGCCGCCAGACCACCCTGGTCTACAAGGCCCAGATCTCCACCATCCATTCCTTCTGCTCCGCTCTGCTGCGGGAGAGCGGCCACCTGCTGGACCTGGACGGGGACTTCCGGCTGTGTGACGAGGGAGAGAGCGCCGTCCTCCGCTCGGAGGTCCTGGAGGAGGTGTTGGATGGCCGGTATGAGGACCTGGAGGAGGGCAGCCCCTTTGCCCGTTTGGCCGACACCCTGGGGGCGGGCCGGGACGACAGCCGTTTGGCCCAGATCGCCATGGACATCTTCCTCCGGGTGCAGAGCCACCCTGACCCCCGCCGCTGGCTGACCCAGCAGAAGCAGCTCTGGAGCCTGGAGGGGATCGGCGACCTCAGTGAGACCCCCTGGGGCGCCCTCCTCCTGGAGGACGCCAAACGCCAGGCCGCCTTCTGCCGGGAGCGGCTTGGAAAGGCTCTTTCCCTTACAGCGGGAGATGAGCTGCTGGAGCAGAATTACGCCCCGTCCCTCTCCGCCACCCTGGAGGAGGTGGAGGCTCTGCTGAGGGCCAACACCTGGGACGAGGCGGCCGGGCACATGCCCATCCCGTTCCCCGCCGCCGGGCGGAAGAAGAAGCGGAAGGTGGAAGTGAGCCCCATGGAGGAGGAGGCCGCCCTCCGGGCCGGGGAGGAGCTGAAGGCCATCCGCACCCGATGCAAGAAGCTGCTGGACAAGGTGGCCGAGGCCATGGAGGGGGACACCGCCGCCCTGCTGGAGGAGTTATCTTTGTCCCGCCCGGCGGTGCAGGCCCTGATGGACCTGGTGCTGGACTTTGGGCAGGCTTACGCCAAGGAAAAGCGCCGCCGGGGGGTGCTGGACTTCTCCGACCTGGAGCATTTTGCCGTGGAGCTGCTGGTGGGGGAGGACGGACAGCCCACCCAGCTGGCCCAGTTCTGGAGCAGCCGCTATGACGAGATCCTGGTGGACGAGTACCAGGACACCAACCAGGTGCAAAACGCCATCTTCTATGCCATTTCCGATGAGGGGCGGAAGCTCTTTGAGGTGGGGGACGTGAAGCAGTCCATCTACCGCTTCCGCCTGGCCGACCCCACCATCTTTCTGGACAAGTACCGCCGCTTCCCCATGGGGGATGAGGCGCAGGAAGGAGAACCCCGCAAGCGGCTCCTCTCCCGGAACTTCCGCTCCCGTGGGGTGGTGCTGGAGGGGTGCAATGACCTGTTCCGAAGCATTATGTCAACAGAATTCGGCGAGCTGGACTACACCGATGACCAGGCCCTGGTGCCGGGGAAGGAGTTTCTGGGCGAGCCGGAGGACTACGCCCTGGAGCTACACGCCCTGGACCTGTCCTGCCTGGGGGACCAGGAGGGGGAAAAGGAGAGCAAGGACCTGCTGGAGGCCCGGTTTGCCGCCCGGCGGATCCGGGCGCTGCTGGATAAGCCGTTGATGATCGAGGAGGGGGAGGGCCTGCGGCCGGTGTGCCCCTCCGACGTAATGATCCTGCTGCGAAGCCCCGGTACGGTACTGCACCACTACCTGCGTGCTCTGGGGGAGGAGGGCATCCCCTGGACGGCGGAGGGGGGCGGGGACTTCTTTGAGACTACCGAGGTGCAGGTGGCCCTGGCCATCCTCCAAGTGGTGGACAACCCCCGCCAGGACGTGCCTCTGCTGGCTGCCCTGCGCTCGCCGGTGTACGGTTTTACCGCCGACCAGCTCTCGCTGCTGCGCGCGGAAAGCGATGGGGACTTCTACACCGCCCTGGTGAAGGGAGCCGAAAAGGGCGATGAGGACTGCCGGCGCTTCCTTCAGGACCTGGAGGAGCTGCGCTTTGGGGCGGGGGAGCGCACCTGCCGCCAGCTCATCTGGCACATCTATGAGAAAACCAACATCCTGGGGCTGTTCGGGGCTATGGAGGGGGGCGCGGAGCGCCGGGACAACCTGCTCTGCCTCTACGCTCTGGCCGGACAGCTGGAGGAGGGGGGCTGCCGCAGTCTCTTTTCCTTCCTGCTGCGCCTGCAGCGCCTGCGGGAATTGGGTTCCCGGTTCCCGGCCCCAGGAGGGGGCGGGGGAGACGGGGTGTCCATCCTGTCCATCCACCGCTCCAAGGGCCTGGAGAAGCCGGTGGTGCTGGTGTGCGGCCTCACCCGGCGCTTAAACCGGGAGGACCTGATGGGTCCGGTGCTGTTCCATCCGGTGCTGGGGGTGGGCCCCAAGGGCCTGGACCGGGAGCGGATGGTGGAGTATGAGACGGTGGCCCGCCGTGGGGTGAAGCGGGCGCTGGAACGGGAGATGATGGCCGAGGAGCTGCGCCTTCTGTATGTGGCCATGACCCGAGCCAGGGAAAAATTGATTCTCACCGCCGCCCTCCCCGACGGGCTCAATGCCCTGAAGCGGCTGGGGGAGGACCTGTCCCTGCCCATCCCACCCATGGTGCTGGAGGGGCAGCAGAGCGTGGGGGCCTGGGTGCTGCTCCACGCCCTCACCCGCCCGGAGGGGGAGGCTTTCCGCACCCTGGCCGGAGCAGCCGAGGTGGTGGCCCAAACCCTGGGCCCCCGGTGGGAGATCCGCTGGGTGGAGGGCCAGGGGCTTATGGAGCCCTCCCGGCGGGAGGGGCGGCTCACAGACCTGCCCCAGGAGGACCAGGACCAGCTGGAGGGACTGGGGGAGCGGCTTTCCTGGGAATATCCCCACCAAAAGGCCGCCTTTGTCCCTTCCAAGCTCACCGCCACCCAGATCAAGGGCCGGGCCCTGGACCGGGAGGCGGCGGAGGAGGCCCAGGCTCCTACCCGCAGGGGAAAACCCTTGACACGGCCTCAATTTATTGCAAAAGAGCGGGGCCTCACCCCTGCCCAGCGGGGTACCGCCCTCCACCTGGCTATGGAATACCTGCCATTGGAGGGGGAGCACAGCGAAGAGGCCATCGCCGCAGAGCTGGACCGTCTGACGGCGCAGGGCTTTCTCACGTCCCTCCAGCGTGAGGCCATCGATGCGGGAAAGCTCTCCGCCTTCTGGCAAAGCCCCATTGGAAGGGAAATGTGCCGGGCAAAGGAATGCCGCCGGGAGTTCAAGTTCTCCCTGCTGGTGCCGGCCCAGGACTACTACCCCGGCCTGGAGGGGGAGGAAATCCTCCTCCAGGGCGTCATTGATGCCTGGTTTGAGGGGGAGGACGGCCTCACCGTTCTGGATTTCAAGACCGATCAGGTGCGTCCCGGCAAAGAGCGGGAACGGGCCGAGGAGTACCGCCCCCAGCTGGAGGCCTATGGAAAGGCCCTGTCCCAGATTTTGGGGCGGGAGGTTAGGCGGATGGTGCTGTGGTTCTTTGAGACGGATACCGCTGTGGAAGTTTGAGTGTTTTGCCTGCGGGCAGGGATGGAGTGGTTTCGCCGCCGGGGCGGCGAAACCAAATAAAACCCTTTGCACGTTAATCGGTGCAAAGGGTTTTTCCTTGCCGGGATAATTCTGGGGAGATGGGCCTTTACCCCCGCCTGGGGCGGCGGCGCGTCCCCTGTTCCTCCACCAGGATGATGTCCTCCCCAAACCGGCGCACCGCGTTCCAGGGGATGTACCGGTCCTCCTCCCGGCCCAGAAGGCCGAACAGCCGCCGCCGTCCCGGCACCACCAGGGCCCGCACCTGGCCGCTGTCCAGGTCCACCTCCATATCTCCTACAAAGCCGAAGCGGCTGCCGTCCTCCACGCTGATGACTTCCTTATAGCGAAGCTCCGCGATCCTGGTCTCCATGGTCCTGTCCTCCTTGCTGGCATGATCTGATTGGTTCAGACTATGCGCCCTCCGGCCCGTCCTATGTCAAAAAAACGCCCCGGCCTGTTTGCCGGGGCGCTTGAAGTTAGATTGGGTTCTCAGCCCTCCAGAAGGCCCTTTTCCACCAGAAATTCATGGGCCACCTCCTGGACGCCGCGGCCGTCCACGTCCACGGCGTAGGTGAGCTCCACCATGTCCTCGCTGGTGACCTGGCCGGTGAGCAGCTCCAGTACCTGCTCCAGGTTGGGAGCCACATCGTAGAAGTCCTCAAACAGGTCGTTTCGCACCAGGAAAGCTCCGTAATACTCGGGGAAGAAGCCCAGGTCGTCCTCCAGAATGGTGAGATTGGCCCGTTTGTTGAGCCCGTCGGTGGCGTAGACCACCATGGCGTCAAAGGAGCCCGACTCCACGGCGTTATATTTGAGCACCACGTCCACCGGAGTGGCCGACTGGAACGTTAGGCCGTAGAAATCCACGAAGGGCTGGTATTTCATGCTGCCCTCCTCGGTAAAGAACTCGTGCTCCGCCCCAAACCGGAGGGAGGAGGCGATGGGCACCAGGTCGGAAATTTTGCTCACCCCGTACTGGTCCACCACATCCTGGGTGACCCCGATGGCGTAGGTGTTGTTGAGGCCCACCTTGCCCAGCATGTGAAGGCCCTCCCGCTCACTGACCGTCTCATTGACAAAGTCGTAGAGGGTCATCCCCTCCGGGATGTCGGTGGTGTCCAGGCCCAGGAACGTGGTGAGGATGGTGCCGTCATAGCTGAACATCAGATCACAGCTGGGGGTTTCTCCCCTAAGCTCGTTGTGGTTATTGACCTGGGTCATCTGGTCCAGAATGACCACCTCCAGGTCGGTTTTGTCCTCCACCAGCTGCTCCACCATGGCGTGCATGAGCTTTACCTCGGAGTAGTCCCCGTCGTAGAGGGTGAGCTGGCCGGAGGTGTCGGCGGGCAGGAGCATATAGGCCACCAGGGCCACCCCCGCCAGGGCCAGGGCCCCCGCACCCGCCGCTTTTACCGGGGCGGGGAGCTTCTTGCGGCTGTGGGAGGACAGCCGCCGCTCCACATAGCCCAAAAGGGCGTCCAGCACCAGGGCCATGAGCATGAGTACCCCGGTGCCCGCCAGAAGCATGGGGGTATCCTTCTGACGGATGGCGGTGTAGAACAGCCCGCCCAGGCCGCCCCCGCCCACGAAGGCGGCAAAGACGGCGGTGCCGATGGCGTTGACGGCGGCAATGCGGATGCCCGTGACCACCATGGGGAAGGCCAGGGGGAGGTCCACATGGGTCATGCGGTAGCTGCGGCGCATGCCCATGCCCGCCGCAGCCTCTTTCAGGTGGCCGGGGACCTGCTGAAGGCCCAGGCAGGTGTTGCGCACGATGGGCAGCAGGGAATAGAGGGCCAGGCCCAGCATGGCCGTGGGGGAACCGGGGTCCATCACTACCATGATGAGGCCCAGCAGGGCCAGGGCGGGGATGGTTTGGATGAGGTCCACCACCCAGAGAATGACTTTTCCGAATTTGGGGGACAGGTAGGCCAGAAGCCCCAGGGGCACCCCGGCGGCAATGGCCAGGGTCAGTGCGGAGAGCACCAGGGACAGGTGGTCCCAAATCATAGACAGGCTCATGGACTCACCCTGCCTTTCCCCATGGTGCGCCGGGTGACGTACCGCTGGAGCAGATCCACCAGGGCGCCCAGCACCAGGGCCAGAACGGCGGCGGGAATGGCCCCCTGGAGGATGAGGGCGTTGTTGTTGGAGCTGACCCCTTTATAGATAAAGTCCCCCAGTCCGCCCAGGCCGATCATGGCGGCCAGCACCGCCCAGGAGACGGTGTAGACGGTGGACATGCGCAGCCCCCCGATGATGGAGGGCAGGGCCAGGGGCAGCTCCACCCGCCACAGGCGCTGGAGCTGGTTCATGCCGCAGCCACGGGCTGCTTCTTTATATTGCTGATCCACTCCATTGAGGCCGGTGACGGTGTTTTTCAGCACCGGGAACATGGCGTAGATGGACAGGGCGATGATCACCGTGGCGGGGGTCATGCCCAGGTAGATAAAGAGCAGGCCGATAAAGACGATGCCCGGCACGGTGTTCAGAATGGACAGCAAAGGCAGCAGGTACCGGGACAGGGTGGGCAGCCGGGAGAGCCCTATGCCGATGGACACCCCCAGCACAAAGCCGATGGCCACGCACACTAGGGTGTAGCCGGTGTGCACCAGGGTGGCGTGAAGAATGGACATCAGAACATCGCGCATCGTCTCACCCCCACAGCTGCTCGGCCATGGCGGAGGCCATACTGGTTTTGGTGACAATGCCCGCCACGGTCTGGTCCTCGTTGAGGACCACCAGATAGGGGAAGCCGCTGGAAATGAGCTGGTCGAAGCACTCCTTGGCGTTGTCCCCCACGTGGACCACCGGGGTGGTGCTGCGCACCAGGGGGCCGATGGTCTTGACCACATGGCCGGTGAGGCGGATGTCGGCGATGGAGACGGTGCCCTGATACCGCCGGTACTCGTCCACCACCAGCAGGGTGTCCACGTTATAGTGCTGCATGCGGCTGACACACTCGTTGATGCCCCGGTTCTGGTTGACGGTGACGATGCCTGTGCGCATGAAGTGGTCCACGGTGAGCTCGGCAGGGGAGGGCCCGGTGTGGTGCTTGCCCAGAAACTCCCGGATCTGGTCGGTGGCGGGGGACTCCAGCATCTCCTCCGGGGGCGCCATCTGGACGATGCGGCCGTGGTCCATGAAGATGATGACGTCGGCCAGGTCCAGAGCCTCCTCCATGTCGTGGGTGACGAAGATGATGGTCTTATTGAGCTTTTGCTGCAGGTTCTTCACCTCCAGCTGGAGAGAGCGCCTTGTCATGGGGTCCAGAGCGGAGAAGGGCTCATCCATGAGCACAACCGGCGGGGAGGCCGCCAAAGCCCGGAGGATACCGATGCGCTGCTGCTGGCCGCCGGACATCTCGCTGGGGTACTTGTGGGCGTACTGGTCATAGGGCAGGCCCACCATCTCCAAAAGCTCCCGGACCACCTGGTCGCACTTGTCCTTCGGCCACTTGAGAAGCTTTGGCACCACGCAGATGTTCTGGTGGACCGTCATGTTGGGAAACAGGCCGATCTGCTGGATGACGTAGCCCGTGTGCCGCCGCAGCTCATAGCGGTCGATGGTGGCGATGTCCTTCCCATCCAGATAGATGCGGCCGCTGTCGGGCTGGATGAGGCGGTTGATCATCTTCAGGGTGGTGGTCTTGCCGCAGCCCGAGGGGCCGATAAAAACGGCAAACTGGCCCTGCTCAATTTCAAAGGAAATGTCGTTTAAAATGGTTTGTCCTCCGTAGGACAGATTCACGTGTTCAAAGCGAAGCAAAGTGACCTCCTTTTCCGGGCCCCGCCGATGGGGGCTGGGGTGGCCGGACAGCAAAAAAGGCCGCCCCGAGGCAGCCTTTTGGATCTCTTCATTTGGTGCCCTGGGTGGGTGTCCGGCATAATGTACAATTACAGTATAAAACTTTTCGCAAAAACTGTCAAATGAAGAAAATGTAAACGTTTGTCGAGGGACGTAAACCCGCTGCAAAGAAAAAGCGGAAGGGTTTCTTAAGAAAACTTTATCAAATCTTAAAGCTTTTCCCAGTCCATCCTTAACATTCCCCTGCTAGAATCCAGGTATACGATCCGCAGGGAGGTATTGTTATGAACTGGTTATTCCCCGCCGCTCTGGCGCTGACAGGTGCTATGGGCGTAGTGATGGCCCTGTGGGGCCTTTGGTATCTGGCCGGAGGGGCCTTGTGCTGGAAGAAGGCGGAGGACTACGGCTGGCACCCCGCCCGGACAAAGTTTGCCGTCCTCATCGCCGCGCGCAATGAGGAGCTGGTCATTGGCCCGCTCATCAATAGTCTGCTTACCCAGAACTATCCCCCCGAGCTCTATGACATCTGGGTGCTGCCCAACAACTGTACCGACAACACCGCCCTGGCCGCCCGGAACTTTGGCGCCAAGGTGCTGGAGTTTCCCGGTCAGGCCCACAGCAAGGGGGAGGTACTTCAGTTTGCCTACCACCGCCTCCGGGGCCGCCGGTACGATGCCTACTGCGTCTTTGACGCGGACAATGTGGTCCACAAGGATTTCCTGATGGAGATGAACCACGCCTATATGGCCGGGGCACGGGCGGCCCAGGGCTTCCGGGACAGCAAGAACCCCTATGACACCGCCATCTCCGGCAGCTATTCCATCTACTACTGGATGATGAACCGCTTCCACAACGCCGGGCGAAGCGCCCTGGAGGTCTCCGCCATGATCGGCGGGACGGGCTTTATGGTGTCCCAGCGCCTGCTGGACAAGCTGGGGGACTGGCAGGCCCAGACCATCAGCGAGGACCTGGAGCTCACCGCCCAGACCATCCTGGCCGGAGAGCGGGTGCGCTGGGTGCCGAAGGCCATCACCTATGACGAGCAGCCCAACTCCTGGGAGCAGTCCTTCAAGCAGCGCCGCCGGTGGACCAGCGGCACCATTCAGGTGGCCCGTGCCTATTTCCCGGCGGTGGTCCGGGAGATGGGGAAACAGCCCCGCCTGGGCCTGGCCGACCTGGGGGCCACCCTCATCATCCCCGCCTACCAGATCTCCGCCCTGGCCAGCATGGCGGTAGGCGCCCTGGCGGCGGCTATGAGCTGCCTCACGGTGCAGGGGGCCATTCTGGCGGCTTTGGCGGCCGCGGCGGCCAACCTGGGCTCCGCCGCTCTTACGGCCACCGCCCTGGCTGCCATCGTCATCACCATGGAGGGAAAGTGGGACCGCCGTCTGCTGCCCGCCCTGGGGTTCTACTGGCTGTTTTTGCTCACGTGGCTTCCCATCACAGCGGCCAGCTTCCTGAAAAACACCACCGTGTGGGAGGAGATCCGCCACACCCGGAACGTGGCCCCCGAGGCCATGGTGCGGTGAGGCTTTATCATAGAAAACCGCCGGAGGACATCCTCCGGCGGTTTTTTGATGGGGTTCTTACTTCTCAGGGGCAAAGTGGCTCTTGTCGGCGCCGCACAGGGGGCAGACGTAGTCGTCGGGCATGGGGCCCTCCACGGCCTCATCGTAGATGAAGCCGCACAGATCGCAGACCAGTTTCATGGCTATCGCTCCTTTCTGATAAATTTCAGCTCAGCGGCTCAAAGTCGCTGGCGGGACGGCGGCAGATGGGGCAGACAAAGTCCTCGGGCAGGGTGTCGCTCTCATAGATGAAGCCGCAGATCTTGCACACAAAGCCGCGGGGCTTGTCCTGGGGGGCTTCCTCCTGGGCGGGGGAAGGCTCCTCTCCCTTGACGGAGGCCGCCAGAACCTGGGCCAGGGCCTCCAGCTCCTGCTCCTGGCCGGGGGCCAGAGCGGACTTCAGGGTGACGGGGGCCTCCAGCAGCTCCATGTTCTTCATCTGGCACAGAAGCTCGCTCATCAGCTTGCCGCTGGCAGGGGCCCAGGAGCCGTTCTGAATGAGGGCCACAGTGCGGTTCTGGAAGTTGTGGTGGCACAGGTCCCGCATGAGGTGCTCCATGGTGTCAAACAGGCCGTTATTGAAGGTGGGAGCCGCAAAGACGATATGGCTATATTTGAAGCACTCGGCCAGGACATAGGAGTAGTGGGTGACGGACACGTCGTACATCTCCACCTTCACCCCCAGCTCACTGAGGCGGCAGGCCAGGATGTTGGCGGCGGTCTCGGTGCCGCCGTAGATGGAGGCGAAGGGGATGAGCACGCCCTTGACCTCGGGCTCGTAGGCGGCCCACTTGGCGTACTTGTCCACGATGAGGGAGAAGTCCTTACGCCACACGGGACCGTGGAGGGGGCAGATCATCTGGATGTCCAGGGCGGCGGCCTTCTTCAGCAGGGCCTGGACCTGGGGGCCGTACTTGCCCACGATGTTGGTGTAGTAGCGCCGGGCCTCATCCATCCAGTCCCGCGCAAAGTCCACCTCGTCGGCAAAGAGGTAGCCGTTGAGGGCGCCGAAGGTGCCGAAGGCATCGGCGGAGAAGAGGATCTTGTCGGTGGAGTCATAGCTCACCACCACCTCGGGCCAGTGGACCATGGGGGCGGAGACAAAGGTGAAGTTGTGCCGGCCGGTGCACAGGGTGTCCCCCTCGCCCACCAGAACGGCGCCGCTGGGGTCGGTGCAGTGGAACTGGCGGATCAGATTCACCGCCTTGCCGTTGCAGACGATCTTCGTCTCCGGGTGGCGGATGAGCAGATCGCCCAGGGTGGCGGCGTGGTCGGGCTCCATGTGGTGGACCACCACATAGTCCAGCTTCCGGCCCCCGAGGGCGTGGTCCAGGTTTTCGAAGAACTGGGTCTGGACGGCCCGGTCCACGGTGTCAAACAGGACGGTCTTTTCATCCAGCAGCAGGTATGCGTTGTAGGACATGCCCCGAGGCACGGGGTGGGCAGCCTCAAAAACGGGGGACTGCCGGTCGTTGCCGCCGATCCAGAGGAGATCTTCGGTGACCTTGCGGATACAATACATCTATTATGACCTCTCTTTCCGATGGTTTTTTACCATCCCTCATCATATCACAAATTGGGGAAGAGGGGGAGGATTTTTTCCGAAAAGAAGAAATTTCTTCACTTTGGAAAACCTCGTTGAAAACCGGCGGAAAATTTCGTATAATATAGCGACGCTTAGTAAACAAAAAAGGAATGAAGCAGGATGTATCGCATTGACATTATGACATTATTTCCCGATGTGGTGGGAGATATGCTGTGCGAGTCCATTTTGGGCCGGGGGCAGGAGCGGGGCTATATCCGCATCGAGTGCCACCAGATCCGGGACTACACGGTCAATAAGCAAAAGCAGGTGGACGACTACCCCTACGGCGGGGGCCGGGGTGCGGTGATGCAGGCCGACCCGCTCTTTCGGTGCTGGGAGCACATCTGCAATGAGGCGGGGGAGCGGGTGCATACCATCTATATGTCCCCCGCGGGCAAGACCTTCACCCAGAGTGACGCCCGGCGGCTGAAGGCGGACTATGACCGGCTCATCCTGGTGTGCGGCCACTACGAGGGCATTGACGAGCGCTTTATTGAGGAGTGCGTGGACGAGGAGATCTCCCTGGGAGACTTTGTGATGACCGGGGGAGAGATCCCCGCCATGGCCGTGGCCGACGCGGTGTGCCGCCTGGTGCCCGGAGTGCTGTCCGACCCCTCCTGCTATGAAAATGAGAGCCACTGGAACGGCATGCTGGAGGCCCCCCAGTACTCCCGGCCGGAGGTGTGGCACGGTCGGGCGGTGCCGCCCATTCTGCTCTCGGGCAACCACGCCAAGGTGGACCAGTGGCGGCGCAAGCAGTCCATCCTCCGTACCCGCCAGCGCCGCCCCGACCTCTACGAAAAGCTGGACCTCACCTCCAAAGCCGACCGCAAGCTCCTTCAGGAGCTGGAGGCGGAGCTGCAGGCCGAAGCGGGCGGGGGAGAGGACTGATTTCCCCTTTACTTTCCCGCCGGACTATGGTAAACTATTTACACGAATATAATTTTTAAGATTATGTCTGGAGATGGAACACATGAGTTTTAAAATTGTAGTGGACAGCTGCTGCGACCTCACCCCCCAGATGCTGCAGGACCCCTGCTTTGTAAAAGTCCCTCTGACCATCCGGGTGGATGAGAGCACCTTTGTGGACGACGAGACCTTTGACCAGGCCGATTTGCTGTGGGCCATGCACCACAGCGAGCACGCCCCGTCCACCTCCTGCCCCTCTCCCCAGGCATATCTGGACGCCTACCAGGGGGTGGACGACGTCTATGTGGTCACCCTGTCCGCCCTGCTCAGCGGCTCCCATAACAGCGCCGAGCAGGCCCGGATGATGCTGGAGGAGGACGAGCCCCAGGTGAACGTCCATGTGTTCAACTCCTGCTCCGCCGCCTCCGGCGAGGTGCTGGTGGCCCTGAAGATCCGGGAGCTAGCTTCCTCGGGCATGGCCTTTAAGCATGTGGTGCGGGAAGTGGAGCAGTTCATCTATAAGATGCAGACCTTGTTTGTGCTGGAGTCGCTGGAAAACCTGCGCAAGAACGGGCGCCTGACGAAGCTGCAGGCGGTGGTCACCGGGGCGCTGAAAATCAAGCTCTTTATGGGCGCCACCCCCGAGGGAGAGATCTGCAAGCTGGGCCAGGCCCTGACCATCAAGCAGGCCTTGGGCAAGATGGTGGACAAGGTGGCCTCTGACCCCGAGCACAAGGGCCGCAAATTGATCCTCAGCCACTGCAACTGCCTGGAGCGCGCCTTCCAGGTGAAGAAGATGCTGGAGGAAAAGTGCCAGCTGTCTGAGGTGATCATTGTGGATGCCAAGGGCATCACCACCGTCTATGCCTATGACGGCGGGGTCGTCATCGCGTACTGAGCCGTTCCGGTTTTCCTGCGTTTCGCCGCCTGCGGGCGGCGAACTTATTTCCAGAGGCGGTCCGGGGGTGCCGGACCGGAAGAAAAGTATAAGAGGTGTTTCAAATGGCAATGGATCGTTCCCAGGCCTGGGAGCTGCTGAAGGAATATAACAAGGAGCCCTTCCACCTGCGCCACGGGGTGACCGTGGAGCATGTGATGGGGTGGTATGCCCGTGAACTGGGCTATGGGGACGAGGCGGCGTTCTGGTCCCTGGTGGGCCTTCTCCACGACGTGGACTTTGAACAGTGGCCCGAGGAGCACTGCGTCAAGTGCCAGGAGCTGCTGAAAGGCGCCGGGGCGGAGGAGCGCCTCATCCGGGCGGTGGCCTGCCACGGCTGGGGCCACTGCGTGGACATCAAGCCCGAGCACGAGATGGAAAAGGTCCTCTTTGCCGCCGACGAGCTCACCGGCCTCATTGGGGCCGCCGCCCTCATGCGCCCGTCCAAAAGCACCAAGGACATGGAGCTCAAGTCCCTGAAAAAGAAGTTCAAGGACAAGAAGTTTGCCGCCGGCTGTTCCCGTGACGTGATCGCCCAGGGGGCGGAGCTTCTGGGCTGGGAGCTGGACAAGCTGCTGGAGCTGACCCTGCGGGCCATGCAGGAGGAAGAGGACGCCATTGAGGAGGCTCTGGGCTGAAAATCCCCGGAAATCGGCAAAAATCCCCCCAGATGGGCTTGCAAAGGCCACCTGGGAGTGATATAATGTTTGCGCTTTTGATTTGATCAAACAAGAAGGGAAGATTTTCATGTCCGGACATTCCAAGTGGCACAATATACAAAAGACGAAGGGCGCGGCAGATGCAAAGCGCTCCCAGATTTTTACCAAGATCGCCCGTGAGATGATCGTGGCCGTCAAGACCGGCGGCAGCGGCGATCCTGCCAACAACTCCCGCCTGGCCACCGTCATCGCCAAGGCCAAGGCGGCCAACATGCCCAACGACAACATCAAGCGCACCATCGACAAGGCGCTGGGTTCCGGCAACACCGACAACTTCGAGAGCGTGGTCTACGAGGGCTACGGCCCCAACGGCGTGGCCGTCATCGTGGAGGCTCTGACCGACAACCGCAACCGCACCGCTCCTGAGGTGCGCCACCTGCTGGACAAGTACGGCAAGGGCCTGGGCGCCACCGGCTGCGTGTCCTGGAGCTTTGACCGCAAGGGCGTCATTGTGCTGGACAGCGAGGACCTGGACGAGGATACCGTGATGATGGACGCTCTGGAGGCCGGCGCCGACGATATGCAGGCTGACGACGAGGTCTTTGAGGTCTACACCGATCCCGACGCCTTCTCCGCCGTCACTGAGGCCCTGGAGCAGAAGGGCTACACCTTCCTGGAGGCCGGTGTGCAGATGGTCCCCCAGAACTATGTGAAGCTCACCGATGAGGGCGACATCAAGAACATGGAGAAGCTCATCGACCTGCTGGAGGACAATGACGACGTGCAGAACGTCTATCACAACTGGGAGCAGGACTAACCTACTTTTTTCGAGAAAAAAGTAGGCAAAAAAGCTTCCTACGAAGCTCCGCTTCGCCTCTGCAAAAAGACATACAAAAAGGGAACCCGCCAATCGGCGGGTTCCCTTTTTTGCTCTGTTCTTTGCCATTTAATTGAGTTTTAGTCGTCCCAATCCTGCTCCCACTTGAGGAAGCTGCCGGTGACGGCGTCGATCTCAAAGTCATACTCGGTGCGTCCGTCCCGGAGCTCTCCCTCGTAGATGGCCCGGCCGTCGTCATAGTCGAACTCCAGCTTGACGAGGGTGGCGTTGGGGGCTTTGGCCTGGGCCAGCTGCTGGGCCTTCTCCTTGGAGATATAGTCGCCGCTCTGGGAGGCGGAGGGGATGGAGTAATTTTCGATGTCGTAGTCATAGCTGAGGATGGAGCCGGTGGCGGCGTCGATCTCGTAGTCATACTCCTTGCTGCCGGAGTAGAAGTCCACATCATAGACCTGGCGGCCATCGTCCCAGTCCAGCTTGGCCTGGACAAAGGACACCTTGCTGCTGGTCAGCCCCGCGTGGTTCAGGGCAATCTCCTTGGCCTTGGCCTCGCCGATGAGGTTGGTGGAGGTGCCAGTGGAAGGAATGGTGTAGTTCTCAATGTCGTGATCATACCCCACAATGGAGCCGGTGGACGCATCGATCTCATAGTCATATTCCGTGCTGCCGGAGTAGAACTCTACCTCATAGACCTGACGGCCGTTCTCCCAGTCCAGCTTGACCGGACGGAAGGAGGCTTTGCTGCTGGAGACATTGGCGTGGTTCAGGGCGATCTCCTTGGCCTTGGCTTCGCCGATGAGGGTGGAGGCGGTGTCCGCGTCATGGACGACCACGGTGCTGGTGGCGGCATCCCAGCTCACATCTACGTCCAGTAGCTGTCCCAGGGAGGACAGGGGCAGGTAGGTGGTACCGTTGTAGATGAGGGGAGAGACCAGGTTGCCGTTGGTATCCCGGACGTTGTAGGCGGTGCCGTTGACTTCCAGGGTAATGTCGGGACGGAAGGTGGCGACCACGTTCTGGGGCTGGCTGACTGCGGCGGCGCCGACTACCATGCATCCGGTGAGGGCCAGGGCGGCGGCGATGTAAGACTTCTTCATAAATGATTCCTCTCTTTCTTCATTAGGCTGTTTTGTTTGCCGTTCTGACTGTACAATGCGGGAGGACTGGGTTTTATTGCACCCTTCCAAAAATTTTTTTAAAATATTTTTTCTCTCCCTGTTTCGCCCACCGGAAGAGGGCACAGTTTACATAACAGTATTCAAAACTAGCTTTTACACTACTATAACTATAACAGAGACCATTACCATTTCTATTTCCGTAACAGTAACCGTTACCATCTCCCTTCGGTGTACGAAAACATGCAACAAAGCACACATGGCCGCCAGAGGTAAGGAGGGAGTTTTATGGAAAATCAAAAAAACAGTTTCTTACTTTACCTGGACAATTATCCGGTTTTAATGACCCTGCCTCCGGAGCAGCGGGGGTGGCTGCTCACGGCGCTTTACGTCTATGCCCAGAGGCTGAGCCGGGAGGAGCAGGCGGACATGACCCAGATCATGGAGGAATTTCCCCAGATGACGGAGCAGACCCAGGTTGCCTTCGGCTTTATGGCGGGGAACATCTGCCGGGACACCCAAAAGTGGCTGGCCCAGCGCCGCTCCAGGCTGGAGCGAAAAGGCCAGTGGCCCCAGTCCCAATCTTCCGCGGCGCCTCAGCGCCCTGGCGGAGACTGGAGCCGGGAGCGGGAGGATATGGAGCGGATCCGGCGGCTGATGGAGCAGGGCCGGGACACGCTGCCCCCGTCCAAATGGCTCAGGGGAGGCACGGCACAAGAAACCGTTTGACAGAAACGTTTTTTTCCTGTATTATGGTCGGGCAAGCAGGCTGGACAGCCGCGCCGGTGGGGCGAAAGGCCCATTGGTGAGGAAAGTCCGGGCTCCACAGGGCAAGGATAACGGGTAACACCCGCCGGGGGCGACCCTAGGAAAAGTGCAACAGAAATAGACTACCGGCCTTCGGGCCGGAAAAGGTGGAAAGGTGAGGTAAGAGCTCACCCGATGGCTGGGAACAGCCCATCGCTGTAAACTCTATCCGGAGCAACGCCGTGGAGGGACAATAGGCTGGCCCGGCCGTCCCAGGGAGGCGGCTTGAGCGCGTCGGCAACGGCGCGTCGAGATAGATGGCTGTCTTAAAAGACAGAACCCGGCTTACAGGCCTGCTTGCATTTACTTCAAAAAATGGCCCGGCCATTTTTTGAGGGAGCTGCACAAAAATCCCCCCTCGATTTCTTTGAAATGGTCGGGGGTATTTTTGCGAGAAGTGTTTTTGGGGTCGGCAAAGCCGCCCCAAAAACGGATTAGACTTTCTTTCACCGCCTGCGGGCGGCGAAACTCCTTGCAGGAGGGCTTTTTGCCGCTGCATATTATCGGCGCCCGGCCGCTCGTTGTTTCCTTGCCCCGGTCAGAGGACCGGGGCTTTTTTACGCCTGCAGAAGACAAAATTTTTCCATGCCCCATTGTAGACGGGCTTGAAATGTGATAAAATATTTGACCAGTGTATACAATGTGATAGGTATGCCCATGTGTTGTAAACGAGGTGTTTCGAAATGAAAATATTGGTTTTGGCCGGTGGACTGAGCCCGGAACGCAACGTCTCTCTGTCCTCCGGGGCCCTCATCGCCCAGGCCCTCCGGGACCTGGGCCACCAGGCAGCTCTGGTGGATCTGTTTTTCGGTCTGGACGGGATGGATGTGGCCGGGGAGGAGCTCTACCGCCAGCCAATTCCCGAAAAGCTGCGTCACATCAGCCCCCAGGCTCCGGATCTGGGAGAGATCCGGGCCCAGCGGAAAACCGGCGGCCGGTCAGCCATCGGCCCTGGGGTGCTGGAGCTGTGTGCCGGGGCGGACATCGTATTCCTGGCCCTCCACGGCTCTTGCGGCGAGGACGGGCGCATTCAGGCCACCCTGGACCTGTTGGGCGTGCCCTACACCGGCTCGGGGTATCTGGGCTCAGCCATGGCTATGGATAAGGACCTTACCAAGCGCCTGGTGGCCGGTGAGGTCATGACCCCCCGGTGGGAGACGGTCACCGTCACCCAGGAGAACATTCCCCAGCTGGTGGAGCGCACAGAGCTTCCCGTGGTGGTAAAGCCCATCGCCAGCGGCTCCTCCATCGGGGTGTATATCGCCAAAACCCAGCCGGAGCTGGAGCACGCCCTTCAGGAGAGCGTGAAGCTGGGGGGACGCACCGTGCTGGAGCAGTATGTCTCCGGCCGGGAGATCCAGGTGGCCCTGTTGGAGGACCGGGCCCTGCCTTCCATCGAGATCATCCCCAAAGAGGGCTTTTATGACTATGAGAACAAGTACCAGCCCGGCGCCGCCCAGGAGGTCTGTCCCGCTCAGATCCCCCAGGAGTGGGAGACGCGCCTGCGGGAGGCGGCCTTGCAGGTGTTCCATATTCTGGGCCTGGGGGTCTATTCCCGTGCGGATTTCATCGTCACCCAGGACGGGACCCCTTATTTCCTGGAAATCAATACCCTGCCCGGCATGACCCCCACCAGCCTGGTGCCCCAGGAGGCGGCGGCGGTGGGCATTGACTATCCCGCCTTGTGCCAGCGGATCATTGACGCCTCCCTGGAGGAGCGGAAGGAGAGCCTGTAATCGTGGAGACTATTACCTTAGGACAGCTGCTTCAGGCGGTAGACGGGCAGCTTTTGGGGGAGTTTGACAAGAACACCCCTATTTTCCATGTGGACACCGACAGCCGGGACATCCATCCCGGCTCCCTGTTCATCCCCCTGGCCGGGGAGCGCTTTGACGGCCACGCCTATATCAACGCCGCCCTGGAGTCCGGGGCGGCGGGGTGCCTCACCCAGCGGGAACGGGAGAGCTACCAGCCGGGAAAATTCTATGTAAAGGTGTCCTCCACCCAGCGGGCCCTGCGGGATCTGGCCGCCTGGTATAAAGAGCAGTTCCAGATCCCCTTTGTGGCCGTCACCGGCAGCGTGGGCAAGACCACGGCCAAGGATATGCTGGCCGCGGTGCTGGGGGTCAAATATAAGGTCCTGAAAACCGAGGGGAACTTCAACAACAACATCGGCCTGCCCCTGACCCTCCTGCGCCTGGACAGCAGCCACCAGGTGGGCGTGGTGGAGATGGGCATGGATAAATTTGGAGAGATCGACTACCTGGGCGGCATTGTCAAGCCCGAGGTGGGGGTCATCACCAACATCGGCGATGCCCACATTGAGCGCCTGGGCAGCCGGGAAAACATCTTCAAGGCCAAGTGCGAGCTGCTGCCCCACATCAAGCCCGACGGCCTGCTGGTCCTCAACGGAGACGACCCCATGCTCGCCACCCTCCGGGGCCACGCCCCGGTGCAGACCGTGTTCTGCGGCCAGGGGGAGGGGATGGAGTACCGGGCCCAGATCACCGGGGGCGACGGGGTGAGCCACATCCACTGCCGCCTGACCACCCCCCATATGGACCGGGAGGTGTGCATCCCCGCCCTGGGGGAGCACATGGTCTATCCCACCCTCATTGCCGCGGCGGTGGCCGAGCGCTTTGGCCTCACCGCCGACGAGATCGAGCAGGGCATCCGCCAGTTTGTCCCCACCCGCATGCGCATGAATATTCTGCGCCGGGGGAATGGGATCATCATTTTGGACGACACCTATAACGCCAATCCCCAGTCCATGCGGGCGGCCATCAGCGTTTTGTCCGACAGCCAGAGCAGCTATAAGATCGCCGTACTGGGTGATATGCTGGAGCTGGGGCCATTCTCTCCCGCCCTTCACGCGGAGGTCGGGGAGTACCTGGGCCAGGCGGGCATCCAGTGCCTGGTGGCTGTGGGCGAGCAGTCGGCGGCGATGGCCCAGGGGGCACGGGACGCCGGGGTGCCCCAGGTCCTCTATTGCCAGGACAAGGGGGAGGCCATGGAGCGCCTGCCTATGCTGCTGCGGGGGGACTGCACCATTTTGGTGAAAGCCTCCCGTGGAATGAAGATGGAGGACATTACCGCCTTTTTGGTGAAGCAGACACCGGAGCACTGAGCAACAAGCAACAAAAGAGGAACGCTATGATTGACATTTCCGTATCCGGCCTGGTCAAGGAGTTTGAGGTCGGCAGCAAAATACTGGACGGACTCACCTTTCAGGTGGACACCGGCGAACGGGTGGGATTGCTGGGCCCCAACGGCTGCGGCAAGACCACCCTGCTGCGCATCCTCACGGGCGTGGTGGACTATGACGAGGGCGAGGTGATGATCGCTCCGGGCAAGCGCCTGGGCCTCATCTCCCAGATCCCCGTCTATCCCCAGGGCTACACTGTGGAGGACGTGATCGACACCGCCTTTGCCCCCCTGCACAAGATGGAGGAGGAGATGGCCGCTCTGGCCGGACGCATGGCCGACGGGGAGAGCGACCCCGCCATTCTGTCCCGGTATGACAAGCTCACCGCCGCCTTCCAGGCCGGGGGCGGCTATGAGACGGACACCAACAAAAATAAGGTGTGCAACGGCCTGTCCATCCCCCAGGCCATGCGGGAGCAGCCCTTTGACAAGCTCTCCGGGGGTGAAAAGACACGGGTGAACCTGGCCCGGCTCATTCTGGAGGATACGGACATCCTCCTGCTGGACGAGCCCACCAACCACCTGGACCTGCGGGCCACCGAGTGGCTGGAGGAGTACCTGGAAAAATTCAAGGGGACGGTGCTTACCGTCTCCCACGACCGGTACTTCCTGGACAAGGTGGTGGACCGGGTCATCGAGATCCAAAACGGCAAGGCGGAGTTCTACTCCGGCAACTACAGCTTCTACGCCGTGGAAAAGGAGCGGCGCTACGAGGAGAAGCTCAAGCAGTATGAGAAGGAGCAGGCCAAGATCCAGCAATTGGAGAAGGCCGCCGAGCAGCTTCGCATTTGGGCCTACTCGGGCAACGACAAGACCTTCAAGCGGGCCCAGTCCATGGAAAAGCGCATTGAGAAAATGCGCTCCACCGACCGCCCCAAAAAGGAGCGGAAGATGGAGGTCCGCTTTGGCGAGCGGGAGTTCCGGGGGGACGAGGTGCTCACCATCAAAAACCTGAAAAAGTCCTTCGGAGAGCGCACCCTCTTTTCCGACGTGAATTTGGAGGTGGCGGGGGGCGAGCGCATCGCCCTGCTGGGGGACAACGGCACCGGCAAGTCCACCCTCATTAAAATCCTTATGGGGGAGGAGGAGCCCGACAGCGGAAAGCTCCGCCTGGGCCCCACGGTGAAGATCGGCTACCTGCCCCAGATCATCCACTTTGGCCACCCGGAGCGCAGCCTGGTGGACACCATGATCTACGACCTGGACTGCACCGCCCAGACCGCCCGGAACCGGCTGGCTTCCTTCAAGTTCCGGGGGGAGGACGTATTTAAGAGCGTGTCCACCCTGTCCGGCGGGGAGCAGAGCCGCCTGCGGCTGTGTATGCTCATGGACAGCCAAATTAACCTGCTGATCCTGGACGAGCCCACCAACCACCTGGACATCCAGAGCCGGGAGTGGATCGAGGAGGCGGTGGAGGAGTACGAGGGGAACCTGCTCTTTGTCTCCCACGACCGCTACTTCATCGACCGCTTTGCCACCCGGATCTGGATGCTGGAGGACGGGCACATCACCGACTTTAAGGGCACCTATCAGGAGTACCAGGCCGCCAAGGCGAAAAAAGCGGCTCCCGTCCCCCCTCCGGTGAAGGAGGAGCCCAAGAAGGAGAAGCCCAAGCGTCCAGGGGGCACCAAGACCCTGGAAAAGGAAGTGGCCGCCGCCGAGCGGGCGGTGGGCAAGGCGGAGGAGGAGATGTACGACCTCACCCTCCAGATGGAGGAGGCCGCCGCCGATTATTTGAAGCTCCAGGAGCTTTATGAGAAGAAGGAGGCCCTGGAGGAGGAGATCCTGAAGCTCTACGCCCGCTGGGAGGACCTGGCGGCTCAGCTGGAGGAGGCCAGAGGATGAGCAAACTCGAAGTGTACAGCTATAAGGGAAACCGTTTCCCCCGTTGGGCGAAGGCCCTGCTGGCCCTCGTGGGGGCTGGGGTCCTGTCCTTTGCCATTTTGCTGGGGCTGGTGCTCACCGGCTCCTACGACCATATCTCCGGCGATCCCCAGGTGATGATCATCCTGGGCTGTCAGGTGCGCGAGAACGGCCCCTCGGTATTGTTAAAAGACCGCCTGGATGAGGCCCTGGGTTATCTGGAGGAGCACCCGGACCTGACCGTGGTGGTCTCCGGGGGCCAGGGACCGGACGAGCCCACCACCGAGGCCCAGGCCATGGCCGACTACCTGGTGGAGCGCGGGGTGGAAGAGGAGAACATCCTTCTGGAGGGGGAGTCTCACAATACCACCCAGAATTTCCAGTATTCCAAGGAGCTTTTGAGCCAGGAAGACATCGACTGCTCCGACGGGGTACTGGTGGTGTCCAACGGCTTTCACCTGACCAGGGCCAGAATGCTGGCCCAGCGTGCGGGATTTGACAACGTCTCCACCCTGGCCGCCCCGGAGAGCCATCTGCCCTCCCGGCTCTATATGTACATACGGGAGCCGTTGGCCCTGGTGAAGTCCTTTGTCTTTGACCGGTAAATATTCCAACCCTTTGGAGGTCCCCTATGCTGGATAAGCTCAACGCAATCGAAGCAAAATACAGCCAAATCGAGGCCCGCCTGGCCGCGCCTGAGACCTACGATGACCCCGCTCTGGTGGCAAAGCTCAACAAGGAGCAGGCAGAGCTCCAAACCCTGGTAGAGACCTTCCGCACCTACCGGCGTACCCTGGAGCAGCGGGACCAGGCCCAGGAGCTGATGAGCGACCCGGAGATGAAGGAGCTGGCCCAGGAGGAGTACCAGCAGGCCCTGGAACAAATTCCTCAGCTGGAACGGGAGCTGCAGATCCTCCTGCTCCCAAAGGACCCCAACGACCATAAAAACGTCATCGTGGAGATCCGGGCCGGAGTAGGAGGGGAGGAGGCCGCCCTCTTTGCCCATTCCCTGTACCGCATGTACTCCATGTACGCCGAGTCGCGCCGGTGGCGCATTGAAATAGACTCGGTGAGCGAAACGGAGCTGGGCGGGATAAAGGAAATTTCCTTTACCATCGAGGGGGATGGAGCCTATTCCCGTCTGAAGTTTGAAAGCGGCGTGCACCGGGTCCAGCGGGTGCCGGAGACCGAGTCCGGCGGCCGGGTCCACACCTCCACCGCCACCGTGGCGGTGCTGCCGGAAATGGAGACGGCGGACGTGCAGCTAAACCCCGCCGACATCGAGATGCAGGTGTTCCGCTCCTCCGGGGCGGGGGGCCAGCACGTGAATAAAACCTCCTCCGCCGTGCGCCTCATTCACAAGCCCACAGGTACCGTGGTGGAGTGCCAGCAGGAGCGCAGCCAGTTCCAGAACCGGGACAAGGCCATGCGCCTTCTGGCCTCAAGGCTCTATGAGGCGGAGCAGGAGAAAATTTCCAGCGAGTATACAGCCCAGCGGCGAAGCCAGGTGGGCAGCGGCATGCGCAACGAGCGCATCCGCACCTATAACTTCCCCCAGGGCCGGGTCACCGATCACCGCATCGGCCTGACCCTTTATAAGATCGACAGCGTGATGGACGGGGACCTGGACGAGATCCTGGACGCCCTGGCCGCTGCCGACCAGGCGGAGAAATTGAAAGGAAGCGACTGAGCCGCAGCGAGCAGCGCGGATCAAACGATATTAATAGCGCAAAGGAGAATGTTCCATGGAACTCTACATTCATTATACCGCCCTCCCCGAGGGCAAGGAGCTGGGCGACGTGGTAGAGGAGCTCAACCAGGTGCTGGAGGACGGCGGCGCTGTCTGCGGCGGAGAAACCGGCCGCATTGACCTGGAGCTGGAGGACGAGCGCCACAATCCCAAGTACGCCCAGATCGCCGTGAAGGCCTACCTGCAGCAGGCGGGCTTTGCCAAGGACACCAAGGTGGAATTTGGCTGTATGGAGATCGGGCTTTACGAGTAAGAGGGCGTTTTTATGTATCAGAATGTGATTTTTGACCTGGACGGCACCCTCCTCAACACCATTGACGACCTGGCCGACGCGGCCAACTGGGTGTGTGGGAACCACGGCTGGCCCACCCACACGGTGGAGGAGTACAAGCAGTATGTGGGCAACGGCATGAAAAAGCTGGCCCAGCGCTTTGTCCCGGAGGACTGGCGTACCCCGGAGGGCCTGCAGCAGGTGCTGGAGGAGTTTATGCCTTACTACGATGCCCACAAGGAGGACAAAACCGCCCCCTATCCCGGCATTCCCGCCCTGCTCCCGGAACTGAAGGCGGCTGGGGTGAACATCGCCGTGCTGTCCAACAAGGCCCACTCCCTGGTGCCCTCCATTCTGGAGGGGTATTTCCCTGGAGTGTTCTCCCATGCCCAGGGGGCCTTGGACGGCCTGCCCACCAAGCCCGACCCCACCCTTCTGCACCGGCTGATGGAGGAGATGGGGGCCACAAAGGAGAATACCCTCTTTGTGGGGGACAGCAATGTGGATATCCAGACCGCCAAAAACGGCGGCCTCACCAGCTGCGGTGTCCTCTGGGGGTTCCGCAGCCGTGGGGAGCTGGAGCAGGAGGGAGCAAACTTCCTGGCAGAGAATACCCAGCAGTTAAAAGAAGTGATTTTAAGTGATGCGTAACGCAATTCTGACCACCCGGCGGCTCTTGCTCCGGGAGATGACCGATGAGGATTTCCCCGCCCTGTGCCGCATGCTCCAGGACCCGGAGGTCATGTATGCCTATGAGCACGCCTTTCCCGAGGAGGAGGCGTGGGAGTGGCTTCGCCGCCAGCAGGAGCGCTATGCACGGGATGGCATCGGCCTGTGGGCGGTGGTGGAACAAGCCACCGGGGAGATGGTGGGCCAGTGCGGCCTTACCTGGCAGGACTGCGGCCGGGAGGAGCCGGTGCTGGAGGTGGGCTATCTGCTGGAGAAAGCCGTCTGGCACAAGGGCTATGCCACCGAAGCTGCCCAGGCCTGCCGGGACTACGCCTTTGAGCAGCTGGGAGCGGAGGAGGTCTTTTCCATCATCCGGGACAACAACCTTCCCTCCCAGGCTGTGGCCCGCCGCAACGGCATGGAGGTCCGGGGCGTGTTTGTCAAGCACTACTACGGGGTCACTATGCCCCATTTGATTTTCTCGGTGAAAAAGGCCGGGAATTAGGAGTCTTTGTTGTGAAAACCAAGCTTTTGACCGAAACAGAACTGGCTGAGGCCGCCGTCCTCCTGCGGGAGGGGGGCCTGGTAGGCATCCCCACCGAGACCGTGTACGGCCTGGGGGCCAATGGCCTCAATGAGCAGGCGGTAAAGAACATCTTTGCCGCCAAGGGCCGCCCCCAAGATAACCCGCTCATCTTACATATCCCAGATGTGTCCTGGCTGGAGCGGTATTGCAAGGATATTCCCTTGACAGCCTATCAGCTGGCGGAAGCGTACTGGCCCGGCCCCATGACCATGATTCTCTACCACAAGGATATGGTGCCGGAGGCGGTCACCGCGGGACTGGACACCGTGGGCATGCGCTGCCCCGCCCACAAGCTGTGCCGGGACATCATTGCCGCCGCCGGAGTGCCGGTGGCCGCCCCCTCGGGGAACACCTCCGGCCGCCCCAGCCCCACCACCGCTCAGCACATGCTGGAGGACATGGACGGGAAGATCGAGGCCATCGTGGACGGAGGCCCCTGCTCCGTGGGGGTGGAGTCCACCATCATTGACTTGACCTGCAATCCGCCCCGTCTGCTGCGGCCCGGCGGGATTACCCTGGAGCAGCTCCGGGACGTGCTGGGGGAGGTGGACGTGGACCCGGCGGTCACCCGGCTGCTGGGGGCGGGGGAGAAGCCCAAAGCCCCCGGTATGAAGTACCGCCACTACGCGCCGAAAGCCCCGGTGACCGTGGTCACCGGCGACCCGAAGAAGAGCGCGGAGTATATTGCCGCCCACGCCCAGAGCGAGGACGGCATCATCTGCTTTGACGAGTTTTTGCCCCTGTTTACCGGACGCTCCTCCGCCCGGCCCGTGATGGACCTGGGCCCCGCCGGGGACAAGGAGGAGCAGGCAAGGCACATTTTTGACGCCCTGCGCTCCTTCGACCATACCAGCGTCCCCGCCATCTGGGCCCAGTGCCCGGACACCAGCGGCATCGGCCTGGCCATCGCCAACCGCCTGAATAAGGCGGCGGGGTTTCATATCATCGAGGTGTAGGCTATGAAAATCATCGGCATCACCGGCCCCACCGGGGCGGGGAAAACCACCGCCCTGCGTGAGGTGGAGGCCCTGGGGGGCGCAGTCATCGACTGCGACGCCGTGTACCATCAATTACTGGAAAGTGATCTTACTTTACAGAAAAGACTGGAAGCGGAGTTTGGTCCTCTCCGGGGAACGGACGGGGCCATCAACCGGAAGAAGCTGGGAAGTATGGTGTTCGGTGACCCTGAAAAGCTCCAGCGCCTCAACGCCATCGCCCAGCGGGCCACGGTGGAGCGGACAAAGGAGCTTCTGGAGGAACACCGCCGCTCCGGGCGGCCCCTGGCGGCGGTGGATGCCATCGCCCTGCTGGAGAGCGGCCTGGGAGAGCTGTGCCACGCCACCATTGCCGTGGTGGCGCCCCCGGAGGTCCGGGTGCGCCGGATCATGACCCGAGAGGGCATTTCCGAGGAATACGCCTGGGCGCGGGTGCGGGCCCAGAAGCCGGACCGCTATTTCACCGATGGCTGTGATATTGCCTTCGTCAACGACTGCCCCACCCAGGAGGCGTTTGCCTCCCAGGTACGGGCGGTACTACATAAGATCCTGGAAGAATAACATACTAAGTTTCAAAGGAGGTCTTTTTATGGACGAGTTTAAGGAACTGAGCCGGGGCGAGCAGCTTCGGAAGGCCCTGGTTTATGACCGGAAGAACGGCTATGACCGGCTGCTGGATGGGGAGTATGAGGCCATGGAGGCCTACTGCACCGGCTATAAGCAGTTTTTGGATGCGGGCAAGACCGAGCGGGAGTGTGTGGACCGCACCATCGCCCTGGCGGAAAACGCAGGCTTCCGGCCTCTGGTCCGGGGCCAGGAGCTGAAGGCCGGGGACAAGGTCTACCGGGTAAACCGGGGCAAGGCCATTATGCTGGCGGTCATCGGCAAGGAGAGCCTGAGCCAGGGCGCCCACATCGGTGCCGCCCACATCGATTCTCCCCGGCTGGACCTGAAGCAGAACCCCCTTTATGAGGCCGACGAGCTGGCCTTCCTGAAAACCCACTACTACGGCGGGCTCCGGAAGTACCAGTGGGTGACCATCCCCCTGGAGCTCCACGGCGTGGTGGCCCTGAAAAACGGCCAGGTGATCCGGGTGTCCATCGGCAACGGGGAGGGGGACCCCATCTTCACCATTGACGACCTGCTGCCCCACCTGGGGGTGGAGCAGTCCAAGAAGCCCCTGAGCGAGGCCATCCCCGCCGAGACCCTGAACATCCTGGTGGGCAGCCGCCCCCTCAGTGACGACGAGGGCAAGGACCGGGTGAAGCTCCACGCGCTGGAGCTTTTGAACCGCAAGTACGGCATCACCGAGGAGGACTTTATCTCCGCGGAGCTCTCCGCCGTCCCCGCCTTCAACGCCCGTGACATCGGCTTTGACCGCTCCCTCATCGGCTCCTATGGCCACGATGACCGGGTGTGCGCCTACGCCTGTCTGGCCGCCCTGCTCCAGGTGAAGGAGCCCCAGCACACCGCGGTGTGTATGCTGGCCGACAAGGAGGAGATCGGTTCCGAGGGCGTTACGGGCATGAAGTCGGCATCCTTTGATACCTTTATGGAGGACCTGTGTGAGAGCCAGGGGGTACCCCTGCGGGTGTGCTATGAGAATTCCTTCTGCCTGTCCGCCGATGTGACTGCCGCCTATGACCCCAACTTCCCCGACGTGTATGAGAAGCGCAACAGCGCCTTTGTGAACTACGGCATGGGCCTTTGCAAGTACACTGGAGCCCGCGGCAAGTCCGGGGCCTCCGATGCCTCCGCTGAGGTGGTGGCCCGCGCCCGCCGGGTGCTGGACGAGGCCAACGTGGTCTGGCAGATGGCCGAGCTGGGCAAGGTGGACGCCGGCGGCGGCGGCACCGTGGCCGTATTTATGGCCGAGCGTGACATCGACACCCTGGATGCCGGCGTGCCGGTGCTGAGCATGCACGCCCCCTATGAGACGGTGGGCAAGCTGGACTGCTATATGACCTTTAAGGGCATGAAAGCAATTTTTGAGTCAACCAAGTGATGTTATCACTTGGTTGAGGAGGATAGCACGAAAAATTCACCTCGATTTTTTCAAAATTGTCGGCAAATTTTTCGTGAGAAGTGTCATTTCCGACGCACATGTCGCCGGAAATGAAGGAAGGTTTTGGAAACCTTGGTTTCCAAACGGCGTTTTGCCCACTTTGCCGCTGTTGGCAAAGTGGGTCGCCGCCGGAGCGGCGAAATATTCTTTCCCCTGCTCCGGAGGGGCAACCTGTATAAGATAAGAAAAGCGAGGCGCTTGGGAGAGCGCCCCTCCAAACTGAGCCAATGGGAGAGAGAAATGGCCATGTTCAAACAAATTACAGCTGCCTTCCGCCGGGACGTGGTGCTCACCGTGTCTCTGGTGCTGGCGGCGGCCTCCTGCTTCATTGCGCCCCCCAGCGGGGCGTACCTGTCCTATATCGACTTCAACACCCTGATCATTCTGTTCTGCCTTATGCTCATTGTAGAGGGCCTGCGGCGGCAGCGCTTTCTCCAATATGTGGCGGGCCGGGTGCTGGGGCAGGTGGGGACCGTGCGGGGGCTGGTGTGTACGCTGGTATTTTTGTGCTTTGTCAGCAGCATGCTCATCACCAATGACGTGGCCCTCATCACCTTTGTCCCCTTCGGCATTATGGTGCTGGAGATGGCAGACCAGCGGGAGAGGGTGTGCTACACCGTCACCCTGATGACCATTGCTGCCAACCTGGGCAGCATGTTCACCCCCATCGGCAACCCCCAGAACCTGTACCTCTTTTCCCTGGCGGGGCTGGACATCCCGTCCTTCCTTCGCCTCACCGGCCCCTACACTCTGGGGGCGGCGGTGCTGCTGCTGGCGGCCATTTTCTTTGGCTATAAGCAGTCGGAGCTATACATAGAGGTGGGCAAGTCCGACCCGCTGGACAAAAGGGCCATTGCCTTTTTCGGGGTGCTGTTTCTCCTGTGCGTGCTCACCGTGGCCGGTTTCATCCCCCATGAGGCCCTGTTTGTGGTGGTGACCCTGGCTCTGCTGCTGCGCAGCCGGGAACTCTTTGCCGGGGTGGATTACTCCCTCATCTTCACCTTTGTCTTTTTCTTTATTTTCGTGGGCAACCTCAAGCACCTCACCGCCGTGGAGAACTGGATCGCCGGGATGATGGCCGGACACGACCGCCTGGTGGGCGTGCTGGTGAGCCAGGTCATCAGCAACGTCCCCGCCGCCATGCTGCTCTCCGGATACAGCGAGAATTTGCGGGAACTGATCGTAGGGGTGAACCTGGGGGGATTGGGTACCCTCATCGCCTCCATGGCCAGCCTCATCTCCTACAAGCAGGTGGCCAACCGCTACCCCCAGGAGAAGCAGAAGTATCTGCTTTTGTTCACCATCCTCAACGTGGCCTTTTTGGTGCTGCTCTATTGGATTTAAAAAAGTGCCCCGGCTTTCCAACGAAAGCCGGGGTATTTTGCTGCCTTACTTCATATTTTTTGTCAAGCGTATTACCTTTACGGCCAGGACAATACAGAGGATCAGCCCGACAAGTGCGATCACGATGCCGCCCCATGTGTCCCACCAGGTGAGGGTTCGGGTGGCGGTGATGATGGCGGTGGGGCCGTCCGCGCCGCCGATGACGCCGTAGTCTCCAGGGGCAAATAACGGGCTGAATTTTCTCCAATGAATCAGGAAACCGATCAGAGGAATGAGCTGCAGCAGACACATGGCGCCAATGCCCATGAGCAGGGCGGAGAGCAGCTTCAGATACCGCCGGGCGGTGGCCTTCTGGGACCGGTCCATGGCCTGGGAGACCACCTGCTCCGCCTCAGCCACAGGCAGGGCGTCCGCCTCCAGCCGTTCCCCCCGCATAAGCTCCACCAGGGACACCCCCAAAGTCCGGGCCAGGGGCTCCAGCAGCTTCATGTCGGGAAAGCCCTTGCCCGTCTCCCATTTGGACACCGCCTTATCGGTGACATGGAGGGCATCGGCCAGCTCCTTTTGAGTCAGATTGCGTTCTTTTCGCAGCTGGGCCACAAAGGCCCCGAATTGCAGATTGTCCATGAAGATAGCTCCTTTCTGTTGGGGCCATTATGCTCCAAGGAGGGCAAAAATGCAACCTACGAAAAGTAGAGAAGGGGTTTTTGGCTAAAATCTCCCTTCCCGGCACATGCTAACCGGGAACAGGAGGGATTTTTTATGGACGAAACCATTCAGGAGCCGGGGGGAGAGGAGAACCTTCAGCCCATTGTAGACCTGGGCTCCTCTCTGATCCGCACAGACCGGGGAACCATCTATGTGCTTACCATCGTAGGGCAGATCGAGGGCCACCAGCTCCTGCCCCAGAGCAGCAAGAGCACAAAATATGAGCATGTGCTGCCCCTGCTGGCCTCGGTGGAGGGGAGCGACCAGATTGACGGGCTGCTCATTTTGCTCAACAACGGCGGGGGAGACGTGGAGGCGGGCCTTGCCATCTCCGAGCTCATCGCCTCCATGTCAAAGCCCACGGTCTCCCTGGTGCTGGGGGGCAGCCACTCCATCGGCGTACCGCTGGCGGTGTCCGCCAAGGTGTCCTTCATCGCCCCCTCGGCGGCCATGACCATCCATCCGGTGCGCCTCAACGGCCTGGTCATCGGGGTGCCCCAGACCTTCTATTACTTTGAGCGGATCCAGGAGCGCATCCTCCAGTTTGTGACTGCCAACAGTCATGTGAAGCGGGAAGACTTTACACGTCTTATGCTCCAGACCGGAGAACTGGCCGCCGATGTGGGCAGCGTCATCTATGGGGAGGAGGCGGTGGAGCTGGGGCTCATTGACCGGATCGGCGGGCTCTCCGATGCACTGGAGGAACTGCACAACATGATTCGGGAGAAAAAGCAGGGGTAGGGGGGCAGGGCCTCCCTCTCCTCAAGTTGACATAATTTATTCATAAAATACTGGAATTGTTTTCCCCTTTGTGTTAATATAGTAATAGCGTCCATTGAGGCGAACAAACACTTCAAGGGGGATCTGATTTTGACCTACTTAATGTCTGCCGTCCTGGGATTTGTCCAGGGCGTGGCCGAGTTTCTGCCCATCTCCAGTTCCGGGCACCTGACCCTGTTCCAGCACTTCTTCGGCATGGAAGAGCCGGACAATCTGTTCAATATCCTGCTCCACTTCGCCACCCTGCTGGCGGTGTGCATCTATTACTTCCAGGATGTAGTGGAGATGATCGTAGAGTTTTTCCGGGGCGTGGCCTCTCTCTTTTCCCACGACCCCTCACGGGGGAATCCCCCCGAGGCACGGCGGCTGGTGCTGCTGATCATCGTGGGCACGCTGCCTTTGTTTTTGGTGCTGCCCTTTGAGAGCAAGGTAGAGGCCTTTGGCTCCAATCCGATTTTTGTCTGCTGCGCCCTGCTGGTCACCGGCTGCATCCTCTTTTTCTCCGACCGGATGAACCAGGGACGCAAGACCGCCCGGAACGCCACTTTGGTGGATGTGCTGCTGGTGGGCGTGGCCCAGGGCTTTGCCACCATCCCCGGCCTGTCCCGGTCGGGCTGCACCATTTCTGCCGGTATGGCCCGTGGCTTTGACCGGAAGTTTGCCGTGCGCTATTCCTTCCTCATGTCCCTGCCCGCCGTGCTGGGCGCTACGCTGCTGAAGGTCATTAAGACCGTTCAGGCCGCCGAGCCTCTCCCCGAGGGGGCCCTGCCCAAGTATCTGCTGGGCATGGTCATCGCCGGAGTGGTGGGCTATTTCGCCATCGGCCTTGTGAACCTGCTGGCCTCCAAGGGCAAGTTCGGCGCCTTTGCTTACTACTGCTGGGCCGCGGGAGCTGTGTTCCTTGTTCTGACCCTGATGGGCTGGACCCTGGTTCCCGCCGTCTAAGCCTGAATCCGGAAAGGATCGAGAGTTTATGGCATCCACACAAAAGAAAACCGGGGGCAGCCGCGCCAAATCCTCTTCCGGAGGAAAACGGACCGCGGCTTCCTCCCGTGCCAAAAGCGGCAGCCGAAAAAGCCAGCCCGCCTCCAAAAGCCGCCCCTTCCGCCGGGAGCTTGGGGGCGTGGTCTGCTTTCTGCTGGCCATTTTTACCGCCTTTGGCTATTTCAATACCGAGGGGATCTTCATCCATTGGTTCTGTAACCTGGTGAAGGGCCTGTTGGGCTACGGCTTCTGGCTTACGCCCCCTGCACTGCTGCTGGGGGCCTATATTCTGGCCTTCCACCGGGGCAGACCGGTGCGGCTGCGCCTGGTGTGCGCCCTGCTGCTGCCCCTGATTTTCTCCTGCCTGGTCCACGGCCTGTTGGTGGACCCCCTGCCTTGGGACACCAAGCTGTGGGGCACACTGGTGGCCAGCGGAATGGAGCTGAAGTCCGGCGGCAGCCTGGGCGGCGTGATCGCCCAGGGGTTTGTGGCCCTCTTTACCCCCATCGGCGCCACCATCCTTTTTGTGCTGGTGGGCCTGGTGGTGGGCCTGGCCGCCTTCCACCGCACGGTGGGAGATGTAGTGCGCTGGGTCACCGACCGGCCGGAGTATGACTACGAGCCGGAGCCCGAGCCTGCCCCCCGCAGAAGCCGCCGGGAGGAGGTGCGGGAGGAGGCTCCCGCACCCAAGACCGCACGGGCTCCCATCGACATTCCCGTGGACGACGGCCCCCTGGTGGGCCAGGAGCCCCGAAAAGAGGAGAAGCGCGGGTTTTTCAACCGCACCCCTCGGGTGCCTGCCCCCGATCTGCTTCTCCAGCCCAAGGTAAAGCAGGAGCAGCCGCCCCAGCCGGCTTCTCAGCCCGAGCAGCCCGAGCACCTGCCGGAAGCACCCCAGCCCATTCCGGTGGTGCCTCCTGTGACCGCTCCCCCTCCGGGCGAGCCAAAGGTCCCCAGCGCCCCGCTGCGGGAGGAGCCTGCGGTGATCGCCCCGAGCGTGGAGGCTCCTGCCCCTGCCGTCCAGCCCGAGCTGGAAAAGGTCACGAAGGAGGAGGCACGGGCCCAGGCGGCCCAGGTGGCCCAGGACATCCGGCAGACCATGGAACAGGGGGCCGCCCCCTATCAGTACCCGCCCCTGTCCCTGTTGCAGGAGGGGAGCGGCGAAATTGGGGGAGAGGCTCTGGGCGAGCTCAATTCCAACCGCCAGCGCCTTTCCGACACCATCCGCTCCTTCGGCATCGAGGCCAACATCGTCAACGTGGTCCGGGGCCCCTCGGTCACCCGGTACGAGCTGGAGCTGGACCAGGGGGTGCGCCTCAATAAGCTCACCAACCTGGCCGACGACATTGCCCTGGCCCTGGGGGCCACCGGCGTGCGCATCGCCCCCATTCCGGATAAGATTTCCGTGGTGGGCATTGAGGTGCCCAACAAGGTGGTTTCCCCCGTGTCCATCCATGCGGTCATTGGCTCCAATGCCTTTACCGGCAGCAAGTCCAAGATCTCCTTTGCCGTGGGCAAGGACATCAGCGGACAGGCCATTGTGGGGGATATCGGCAAGCTGCCCCACCTGCTCATTGCCGGTACCACCGGCTCCGGTAAGTCGGTGTGTACCAACTCCCTGATCATTTCTCTGCTCTATAAGGCCACTCCCGAAGAGGTACGCCTCATCATGGTGGACCCGAAGATGGTAGAGCTGGGCATTTATAACGGCATTCCCCACCTGCTCATCCCCGTGGTCACCGACCCGAAGAAGGCCGCCGGCGCCCTGCAGTGGGCGGTCACCGAGATGATGAAGCGCTACCGTACCTTCTCTGAGGTGGGGGTGCGCAAGCTGGAGGAGTATAACGCCCTGGCCGCCAAGACCGAGGGCATGGAGAAGATGCCCGCCATCGTGGTGGTCATCGACGAGCTGGCTGACCTCATGCTGGTGGCCGCCAAAGAGGTGGAGGAGTCCATCTGCCGGGTGGCCCAGATGGGCCGTGCCGCCGGCATGCACCTGGTCATCGCCACCCAGCGTCCCTCTGCCGACGTCATTACCGGCCTGATGAAGGCCAATATCCCCAGCCGCATCGCCTTTGCCGTGGCCTCCGCCATGGAGTCCCGGATCATCCTGGACACCCAGGGCGCGGAGAAGCTGGTGGGCCGGGGCGACATGCTCTTTGCCCCTCTGGGCAGCGGAAAGCCCACACGGGTCCAGGGCTGCTTCATCTCCGACGGGGAGGTGGCCTCCGTGGTGGACTTCGTGAAGAAGAACAGCGGCTCGGCCCAGTATGACGATGCCGTCATGGAGGAGATCGAGCACAACGCCTCTGAGAAGGACAAGGGCTCCAAGGGTGTGGGCGGCTCTGCCCCCGAGGATGTGGACAGCGAGTTTGACGAGCTCATCGACGCCGCTGCCGAGGTGGTGGTGGAGACGGGCCAGGCCTCGGTCTCCATGCTCCAGCGGCGGCTGAAGCTGGGCTATGCCCGTGCCGCCCGGCTGGTGGACCAGTTGGAGGAGAAGGGCATTGTGGGCCCCTTTGAGGGCAGCAAGCCCCGGCAGCTGCTCATTACCAAAGAGCAGTGGCAGGAGATGAAATACCGCCAGGGCGGCGGTGTGCCCCCTGGGGCTGGAATTCCCGCAGCGGAGGAGGATACGCCTCCCTTTGATGTGGAGGAAGCCCTGGACCGTTCGGAAGAGGACACACTTTAAGGAATTATTTCATTTCTATTAAATTTTCCTGGAACCTCTTTACAGTCCACACCTTTTGGAGTAGACTAGTCCCAAGGTTTATCTTTGTTGGGAGGTGTTTTTATGGCGGATATGGATTTTACGCGGAAATTCAGCCTGGGAGATCAGCGGGATCTGGAGATCAAGACGATCCTGTCTACGGTGTATCAGGCCCTGCAGGAGAAGGGATATAACCCCATCAACCAGATCGTGGGCTACATTCTTTCCGAGGACCCCACCTATATCACCAACCACAACAACGCCCGTGCCCTCATCCGTAAAGTAGACCGGGACGAGCTGCTCCAGACGCTGGTCAAGTACTATCTCACCCACTAAAGCCCGTCTGCGCACATGCACGACCGTTATGGCCCGCCCTGTGGCGGGCCATTGTGCTGTTTATCATCCAACGAGGGGAGCGATACCCATGAACATACTCATCAGCCACTGCTTTTTGGGAGAGCCCTGCCGCTATGACGGCTGCAGCCGTCTGGACCGCCAGGTCATCGAGCTGCACCGGGCGGGGCACAACCTGATCCCCGTCTGTCCCGAGGTATTGGGCGGACTGGATACCCCCCGTGCCCCGGCGGAGCTCCAGCCGGACGGCCGGGTGGTGAATGAGGACGGGGAGGACGTGACGGAGGCCTACCTGGCCGGGGCAAGGAAGGCCCTGGAAATTGCCCAGGAAAACGGCTGTACCCTGGCGGTGCTCAAGGCCCGTTCCCCCTCCTGCGGCAGCGGGGAGATCTATGACGGCACCTTTACCCATACCCTGGTCCCCGGCTGGGGTGTGACGGCAAAGCTGCTGCGGGAGGCAGGGATCGTCGTCCTAGACGAGGAGAACCTGGACAGCTGCCTGTTTGAGCCCCAGGGGTAAGAAAATCATCGTACTGCACGGCGGACCTCCATTGGGGGTCCGCCCTTTCTTTGCACGCTAGCGCTGAAAAATCCATCGAACCAGGTCACACGATAAAATATTTCCCTGCCTGCCGTCCCGTATGAAAGCACCCGCCGGGGAGATACTGGAAGTACAGTATCACCGGGCGGGAGGTTTTATGTTATGCAGCACAAGGTGGAGATCTGCGGGGTCAACACAGCCAAGCTGAAGGTGCTCAAAAGCGATGAGACCCAGGCCCTGCTCCTGCGGGCCAAGGCCGGGGACCAACAGGCCAGGGAGGAGCTCATTGCCGGGAACCTGCGCCTGGTGCTGTCGGTCATCCAGCGCTTCACCAACCGGGGGGAGAACGCCGACGACCTGTTCCAGGTGGGGTGCATTGGCCTCATTAAGGCCATCGACAACTTCAATACCGACCTCAACGTGAAGTTCTCCACCTACGGCGTGCCCATGATCGTGGGGGAGATCCGCCGCTACCTCCGGGACAACAGCACCATGCGGGTGTCACGGGCCATGCGGGACACGGCCTACAAAGTGCTCCAGGCCAAGGAGAGCTATATGGCCCAGCACCAGAAGGAGCCCACCGTGGAGGAGATCGCCAACATGCTGGACATCCCTCGGGAGGAGGTGGTCTTTGCCCTGGACGCCATTCTGGAACCTGTGTCCCTCTATGAGCCGGTCTATTCGGACAGCGGGGACAACATCTGTGTGATGGACCAGGTGAAGGACACCAAAAATAACGATGAGACCTGGGTGGAGCGCATCGCCTTGAAGGAAGCGGTGGGCCACCTCACCGACCGGGAGCGCAAGATCCTGTCCATGCGGTTCTTTCAGGGAAAGACCCAGATGGAGGTATCTGCAGAGATCGGCATCTCCCAGGCCCAGGTGTCCCGGCTGGAAAAGAATGCCCTGCGTCAGATCCGCAGAGAGATGTAAAAAAGCCGCCCGGCTCTTTTTGGCCGGACGGCTTTTCGTTTGAACGGGAAGAATCTTACGCGGCAGCGGAGGTGCGCACGTCATCCTTGCGCGCTACCCACTCACGCCACATAAAGATACCGAAGAACACCAGGGCCACCACAATGCCCACGGGGTAGGCGATGGAGGTGGACATGTTCAGGCACTCGGGAGCCTGGATGAAGTAGGTCACGGACACAGCGGACATGAAGGTGGCAGGCAGAGCGGCCATCATGCAGGCGATGGGGGGGAAGCCGTTGCGGTGCAGATACACAGCGCCGGCCCACAGGACCATCATAGCCAGGGTCTGGTTGGACCAGGAGAAGTACTTCCACAAGGTGGCGAAATCGCCCCATCTGGTCATCAGTGCGCCCACGCCCAGAACGGGAATGGTGAGCAGCAGACGGTTTTTCCAGTTGTGCTGGTCGATGTGGAACCAGTCGGCCAGGGTCAGGCGGGCGGAACGGAAGGCGGTGTCGCCGGAGGTGATGGGGCAGGCGATGACGCCCAGCAGGGCCAGAACGCCGCCCACAGGGCCCATCATGGTGGAGCAGATCTCCTCTACCACCACGGACTGGCCGCCGGCCAGAGCCTCGTTCAGAGAGCCGACGCTGCCGTAGAAGGTGACGCCGGCGGCGGCCCAGATCAGGGCGATAATACCCTCGGTGACCATGGCGCCGTAGAAGATGGTACGGCCCTCTTTCTCAGAGGTCATGCACCGGGCCACCATGGGGGACTGGGTGGCGTGGAAGCCGGAAATGGCGCCGCAGGCCACGCTGACGAACATCTGAGCCCAGATGGGGGTGTTGGTGGGATGGCCCATGCCCTCCACACCGATGTACTGCCACAGCTCGGGCATCTGAGCGCGGTAGTTGCCGTCAACGAGCATCACACCGGCAATGCCCACGGCCATGATGATGAGGCAGGCGCCAAAGAGGGGATAGAGCTTGCCGATGACCTTGTCAATGGGCAGGAAGGTAGCAATGAAGTAGTAGATCAGCACCACAGCCAGCCAGAAGTTGGCGTCCAGAGTCTCGGGGGTGAGGATGGCCAGCAGCTGGGCGGGGTTTTTGGAGAAGTTGACGCCCACCAGGATCAGCAGGATCACCGAGAAGACACGCATGACCTGCAGCATGAACTTGCCCAGATACTTACCGACGATCTCGGAGATGGAAGCGCCGTCGTGCCGCTCGCTGAGCATGCCGGACAGGTAGTCATGGACGCCGCCGCCCAGGATGGTACCAAAGACGATCCACAGGTACACCCGAGGGCCCCAGCAGGCGCCCGCCAGGGCACCGAAGATGGGCCCCAGGCCCGCGATATTCAAAAGCTGGATCAAAAACAGACGCCAGGTCTTCATGGGGGTGTAGTCCACTCCGTCGGGATGGGCCACTGCGGGGGTCTGGCGGCCGTCCACACAGAAGACCTTCTCAATGAGTTTGCTGTACAGGGCAAAGCCCACCAGCAGCACCACCAGAGAAATCAGGAACGTAATCATTGCTTCGTTTCCTCCTTTTTTCCTCGCTTCTTCCGTTTTTCCTGATAAAGGGCATAAAAAATGCCCCCTGTTTCTCCCTGAAAAGCGAAAGATACAACACGGGGCATTTCACAACCATCGGACTGCCCCCAAAGGCGGCTTTATTATAGCTCCGATTTGGAAAATGTCAAGGTCTTAGGAGGATAAACTTGCAGAATCTTTATCTGATTGGGCGTAATTACCCCAGTGCCACGTCCAAAATCATCATCAGCAGAAATCCGGCCATGACCCCCAGGGTACCGGAGTGGCCCCCCTGGGAGAGGTTGGCTTCGGGGATGAGCTCCTCCACCACCACATAGAGCATGGCTCCGGCGGCAAAGGAGAGAAGCCAGGGGAGCATGGGCTGCACCGTCCCCGCCACCAGTACGGTGATCAGGGCGAAAACGGGCTCCACCAGCCCGGAGGCTGCCCCGATGAGGAAGGCCTTCAACCGGCCCATCCCCTCCTGACGCAGGGGCAGGGAGATGGCTGCCCCCTCGGGGAAGTTCTGGATGCCCACTCCCATGGCCAGGGCGGTGGCGGCGGTGAGCAGGGCGGGGTCCCCGCTCTGGGCGGCCAGGGCAAAGGACACGCCCACGGCCATCCCCTCGGGGATATTATGCAGGGTCACGGCCAGCACCAAAAGGGCGGTGCGGCTGGGGGAGTTGTGTAGGTGGAAGGACTCGGGGGTCAAATGGGGGAGAAGATAATCCATGGCCAGCAGAAACCCGATGCCGAAAACCGAGCCGCCCGCCGCCGGCAGCCAGCCGGGCAGACCCATCTCCTGGGCCTTTTCAATGGCGGGAATGAGCAGGGACCACATACTGGCCGCGATCATCACCCCGGCTGCAAAGCCCAGCATGATCCGGTGCAGGGCGGGGGAGGACCGGTGGCGGAACAAAAAGACCACGGCGGAGCCCAGGGCGGTCATCAAAGCAGTGAACCCAGTCCCGGCGGCGGCCCATAAAAGCGCGTTGAGCACGACAGTTGCTTCCTTTCTGAAAACGGCGGCAGGGGCCGCGGGGCCCCGGCCTGTGCCTTTGCTTCCAGAATAGGCTATGCCCCAGGACAGGGCGGGGTGCATTCTTACAGAAAGGAGAGAAATATTTGGGCCGTCCAGTAGCCGATGGCCATACAGGCGGGGAAGGTGAGCAGCCACACCAGCCCCACCCGTCCGGCCACTGCCCAGCAGGGGCGGCAGCCCCCGGCCCGGCTCACCCCCAGCAGGGCGGCAGTCCGGGTGTGGGTAGTGGAGACGGGCAGCCCCAGCAGGGTGGAGACCAGCAGGCAGGCCATGGTGGCTCCATCCGCCGCAAGCCCCTCCCGCGGGCCGATGTCCACCATGTCCCGGCCCAGGGTGTCAATGATCCTCCGCCCGCCCAGAAGCGTACCCAGGGCCATGCACCCCGCACACAGGCCCATCAGCCACACCGGCGCCGCCCCCATGGCCGCCTCCCCCTGTCCCTGGGCCAGGGCCGAGCCCAGCAGAAAGACCCCCAGAAACTTCTGCCCATCCTGAGCCCCATGGAGAAAGGCAGCTCCGGCCGCTCCGGGAATTTGCGCCAGAAGGAAGGTATGGTCGTTCCACGTTACAGAATCAAGACGCCTCCGGGCCCATTCTCCCGCCCAGAAACCCGCCAGAAGGGACAGCCCCAGCCCCACCAGCACCTTAGCCCAGGCCACCGGGTTAATGCAGGAGAAGCTCCCCTCCAACGCGGCAGCCGCTCCCGAGATCCCGGCCACCAGGGCATGGCTCTCGCTGGTGGGGATGCCCAGGGCCCAGGCCAGCACGGCCCAGAGGACAATGGCCGTCATGGCGGCGCACAGGGCGGTGAGGGCGGCCTTGGTCCCGCCGCCGAAGCGGGCGATGGAGTAGACCGTCTCCGCTACAGAGGCGTTGACCTTCGTGACACAAAAGACCCCTAAAAAGTTGCACCCCGCCGCCAGCAGGGCCGCCCGGCGGAAGGGGAGGGCCCCGGTGACCACCGCGGCGGAGATGGCGTTGGGAGCGTCGGTCCAGCCATTGACCAGCAGCACCCCCAAGAGCAGCACGGTGGTAAGCAGCAGGGCCGGATTTTCCAGCAATTGCAGAAAAAAGGCAGAAAAAGACAGGGGCATGGCTTCACCTCCATGCCCCAGCGTATGAACTTATTCCGCATCATATGTCCGGTGGCCTCCGGGAGGGGGAGCGTGGCGTTCCTTTCTGCCATCACGGGGGGCCGAAGCGGGAACAATGGCCCCAGGGCCGAACTTGGCCCGGATGGCATCCATGGCCCCCTCCAGCTTCTGAAGCTTCTCCCGCTTCTCCTCCTGCTGCCCGGAAAACAGGTTCATCTGGGCCCCCGCCTCCCCGGCGGGAATGAGGTAGATGGCGGTGACGGTGAGGGCCCGGACAGGCTGGTCCATGTTCCAGCAGCTTTCCGCCAGCTCCATGGCCGCCTGACTGAGCTCCCGGCCCAGATCGGTGGGCGAAGATAGGCGCTGCTGACGGCTCAGGTCCCGGAAGGCCGGGTCACGGATCGCAAGGGAAACACCTTGACATTTCATGCCGCACTTGCGAAGGCGGACAGCCACCTGGTCCGAGAGCTGGGCAATGCCCGCCCGGATCTCCTCCCGGCCCTGGAGGTTTCGTGGGAAGGTGTAGCCGTTGCCCACCGACTTGGGCGGGGTGTGCTGGTTGGCGGGAGCCACGGGGGAGGCGTCCAGGCCGTTGGCGAAGTCGTGAAGCTGCACCCCGTTTTTTCCCAGCAGGGTATAGAGGCTCTCCCGGTCAAAGGCAGCCAGATCCCCGATGGTGCGGATGCCGAACTTCTCAAAGGCGCGGGCGGCCGCCCGTCCCACATACAGAAGGTCGGTGACCGGCAGGGGCCAGACCATGGACTTGAAATTTTCCTGGGTAATGACCGTGGTGGCGTCGGGCTTTTTATAGTCGCTGCCCAGCTTGGCAAAGACCTTGTTGAAGGACACCCCTACTGAGATGGTCAGGCCGAAGCGGCTGCGCACCTCATGGCGCAGACGGTTGGCCAGGGCACGGGGGTCGCCGCCGAAGAGGTGGAGGGTGCCCGTCACGTCCAGCCAGCTCTCGTCAATGCCGAAGGGCTCCACCAGGTCGGTATACGCCTGATAGAGGCCGTTGACCTTTTTGGAGAATTCCCGGTACTTGCTGTGGTGGGCAGGGAGGAGGACCAGGTCCGGGCACTTTTTCCGGGCCTGCCAGATGGTTTCGGCGGTCTTGACTCCGAACTTCTTGGCGGGCTCGTTTTTGGCCAGGATGATGCCGTGGCGGCTGTCCGGGTCTCCGCACACCGCCACGGGCAGGTGCCGAAGCTCTGGGTGGGAGAGAAGCTCTACCGAGGCATAAAAGCTATTCAAATCGCAGTGAAAGATGACCCGGTCCATAACGCCGCCCTCCTTCGTTTGGTTCTGAGACTATGATACCCCATTCGCAGCGAAAAGTCAAACCTATGTTCTATAACCAGCCAAAAGAAATGCGGCCCACCGGCCGCGTTTCTTTATTTCATCTCTCCGCCGCAGTGGGGGCAGAATTTACCTGGAACGTAGAGGGCCACATAGCGGTGGCAGAAGGGGCAGCGTATGAGCATAAATTCCAGCAGAATCCCTGCAAAAAAGGTCAGAATTCCGGGGATGTACAGCAGGGAGCGGTCGGTCAGAAAGCCTGCCAGCATGAGCAGGCACCCCAGCAGCATCACGCCGCAGCACAGCCGAAACTTTTTCTTCATGCCTATTCTGCCTCCTGTTCACAGGCCGCAGTCTTGCGCTTGGCCAGGAAGAACCCGGCGCACAGGGCGGTGAAGGGGGCCACGGTGACCAGGCCGAAGGAGCCGATCACCGTATGGATGAGCTCGGCGGCCACATACTTGTAGTTGAAAATATTGGACAGGGGAGTGCCCTGGGCCATAAAGACCATGAGCAGGGCCACATAGCCCCCCGAGTAGGCAAAGAGGAGGGTGGTGGTCATGGTGCCCATGGCGGCCCGGCCCACGTTCATCCCCGACCGGGCGGCCTCCCACCAGCCCAGATCGGGCCGCTTCTCCACCACCTCATATACCGCCGAGGTGATGTCCACGCTCAGGTCCATGATGGCACCGGAGGCGCCGATGAAGATGGAGGCCATGAAGATCCGGGTGAGGTTCAGGTCCTGATATCCGGCATAAAGAAGGCTCTCGGAATAGGACATCACCGCCCCGTGGATCTGGAAGAGGTCGGTAAAGATCATGCCCATGACGCAGGTGACCAGAATGCCCAGGGCGGACCCGGACACCGCGGCGGCACACCGCCGGTCAAAGCCATAGACCAGAGCGATGATCAGCACCGTCAGGGCCAGGGTGATGAAAAGTCCCACCCAGATGGGGTTCCAGTTCTTCAGGTACAGGGGGACCATCACCTTCCAGATCATCAGCACCGTGAGGATGAAGGACAGCACCGCCCGGATTCCGGTCCTCCCGGCAAACAGCACCAGCAGCAGCACAAACATGCCGCCCATCACCAGCTCCCAGGGCATGCGGTAGTGGTCGATCATGGACACGCTGAGCACCTGGTCTCCCTCATAATTGATGCGCACCAGGGCCTTGTCCCCCACGGCGAAGATCTTGTCCTGCTCCAGAGAACCGTTGAGGGTGTTTTTTCCCTCCACGATCTGCCCCTGGAAGGGGCCGCTGAGCACTTCCAGGCGGCAGCGCTGCTCGCCGGAGCGTACAAGGCCGGTGTCGATGACGGTGGAGTCATCGGTTTCCAGCACCAGGGCGGGCCGGATGTCCGACTCCTGAAAGACCACATTGTCTTCATAGCCCGTGGGCAGAACGATCAAAATCAAAGTCAGAAGCAGACACACCCACACCGGGGCGTGGTAGCGCAGGGACTGGGGGGAGAGGGTGAAGTGAGGCATAATGGTCAGGCTCCTTTGGAAGGGGAATGTTCTATATGATTGGGCCCGTCCCGGCCGGAACAGCCGGGGCGGGCCTTGGAAGAGGGAGAATGCTTACTTGACGGCCAGCATTTGAGCCAGCTTGTTGAAGATGTCGGTGTTGTCGTAGTAGCCCTTGAACTGGTCGGCGTTGACGCCATCGGCGAAGACGGCCACGGGCAGGCCGGTGTGGCTGTAGGAGGTGAAGGACACGCCGGACTTGTTGTTGAGGATATGGGTGATGGTCACGGTGAGGGGCTCGTAGGTGCCGTAGGCCACATACTCCGCCTGCTCAGCCATGCCGGTGGCGGTGCCGTTGATGGACTTCTCATAGGCAGTCTTCAGAAGGCCCAGCTCATAGTCGGTGAGCACCAGCCGGTCGCCCGCCTCGCCCTTGGCCTTCAGGCCGAAGAACTTCTCAATGTCGGTGAGAACGGCCTCAAAGGAGGTCTTGTTGGTCTTGTAGGAGGCGACATAGTCGCTGTCGAACTTGGCGAAGGAGATCTTCTGGCTGTCCAGCTGGCTGAGATAGGTGTCGTAGTCGGTGCCGGCAAAGCCGATGGTCAGACCGCCGGTCTCGTGGTCGCCGGTGACCAGAATGAGGGTCTCAGCGGGGTGCTCCTTGGCAAAGTCAATGGCTTCCTGCACCGCGTCGGCCAGGGCCAGGGTGTCGTGGATGGAGGAGGCGGCGTCGTTGGCGTGGCAGGCCCAGTCGATCTTGCCGCCCTCGCACATGAGGAAGAAGCCCTTGTCGTTGTCCAGGACCTCGATGCCCTTTTCCACGTAGTCGGCCAGGGACCACATATCATCGGTGCGGTCCAGCTCATAGGCCATGGCGTCGCCGTCGGCCAGGTGCTCGTCAATGAGGATGACCTTGCCGTTCTCGGCGGTGACCTTCTCGGCCTCGGCCTGGGTCTTTACCACGTCATAGCCGGCCTTCTCGGCCAGGGTGTACAGGTCTGCCTGGTCTCCTTCCGCGCCGGTGGGCTTGAGCAGGCCGCCGCCGGCGAAGTACTCAAAACCGGACTCCACCAGCTCCAGGCCGATGTCATAGTAGTCGTTGCGGCTGGCCTGGTGGGCATAGAAGGCGGCGGGAGTTGCGTGGTTCAGGTTGACGGAGGAGATGACGCCCACCTTCATGCCCAGCTGGTCGTGGACCTTCTCGGTGATGGTCTCATACTCCACGGTGGCGGTCTCGTCCACGTTGATGGAACCGGAGTAGGTCTTGTGGCCGGTGGAGATGGAGGTGGCAGTGGAGGCGGAGTCGGGGGCGAAGGAGTTGGAATCATAGGTGACCGCGGAGCCGGCCACATCAAAGCCCATGGAATTCAGCGCCACGGGGCCGTTGAGCACTGCACCTTGGTTATCATCCAGGCTGGGCTCGGCCAGCTGATAATCCGGGTCGGCCAGAGCGCCCAGGTAATCGGAAGCGGATTGGAACTGGGGGTAGCTCATGCCGTCGCCGATGAACAGGAACACATATTTGGGGGCCTTCAGAGCCGTGGAAGTGGCGCTGAGGGCGGCAGCCTGAACGGGCTGCTGGGTCTGGGCGTCGGTCTGGCTGGCGCTCACATTGCACCCGGCCAGGGCGGTCAGGGCCAGAGCGGTGGCAATGGCCGCAGCGAGAAGCTTTCTCATGGTTTCATTTCCTCCCTAGGTTTTTCGTAGTTTGATTCGCTTGGGACAGCACTATTCTAGGGGGCGTTTGTTAAGTGTGCTACCGGAGTTTTGTGAAACCTGAGTTAAATAGCCCCGAGCTTCCGGGGCATAAAAAAGGCCCGGCGGAACATTCCGCCGGGCCTGCGAGCTCGGGTTTGAGATAATTACATCTCGGTGGTGAGAACCTTCTTCAGGTGAGCGAAGCGGGGCAGAGCGTTCTCCTTGGGGGTGTCCAGCTCGCCCTGGATGAGGGGCAGCACATAGTCGATGAAGGGCTGCTCCACGCCGTTGCCGGCAGCGTTGATCCACTCCAGGGGGACCTTCTTCTCGAAGTTGGCCACGATGTCCAGGGGCTCCAGAGAGATCTGGCAGTCGTACTTGCCGTTCTCACGGGTGCACTGGAAGGCCACCATCTTGTCGGTGACGCCGGACACGGCGGCCTCCACGGCGGCGGAGCCAGCACGCCAGGCCTCTTCCACGTCGGTCTTGGAGGCCAGGTGAGAGCCGCAGCGCTGCAGCAGGGACAGCTCGATGCCCCGGACCTTGGCGCCGGTCTGCTTCTTGATGATGTCGGCCAGCTTCACGGCCAGGCCGCCCAGCTGGGCGTGGCCGAAGCCGTCGGTGGCGGAGGTCTCAGCCTCGGAAACGAAACGGCCGTCGGCGAAGTGGATGCCCTCGGACACGGCCACCATGCACTTGCCGGTCTTCTCGTAGATGGCCTTCACGTCGGCGACGAACTTGTCCATGTCGAAGTCCACCTCGGGCAGGTACACCAGGTCGGGGCCGCAGCCGGTGAGGGAGGCCAGGGCGGCGGAGCCGGCCAGCCAGCCGGCGTGACGGCCCATGATCTCGATGACGGTGACCATGCCGGTGTCATAGACGTGGGCGTCCTGCCAAACCTCAGCGCAGGAGGTGGCGATATACTTGGCGGCGCTGGCAAAGCCGGGGCAGTGGTCGGTGCCGTTCAGGTCGTTGTCAATGGTCTTGGGCACGCCCATGATCCGGCACTCATAGCCCACCTTCTGCATATACTTGGAGATCTTGTTGCAGGTGTCCATAGAGTCGTTGCCGCCGTTGTAGAAAAAGTAGCGGACGTTGTATTTTTTGAAGATTTCCAGGATACGCTTATAATCGGTGTCGTCCTTGTCAGGATCGGCCAGCTTATAACGGCAGGAACCCAGAGCGGAGGAGGGGGTGAACTTCATCAGCTCCAGCTCGGCGGGATCCTCCTGAGACATGTCATAGAGCTTGTCCTCCAGCACGCCCTTGATGCCGTGGGCAGCGCCCAGCACGCGGGTGATGCACTCGGACTTCAGAGCGGTCTGAATGACGCCCTGAGCACTGGCATTGATGACCGCGGTGGGACCGCCAGACTGGCCGATAATACAAGCGCCGGTAAGTTTCTCCATGTTTACTTCCTCCTAAAACAATATGAAATAGTGCTAAAAAGCGATAGGTCAACTTTCTTTTTTAATATAACATGTCCTCTTGTTTTTATCAACTATCAATGGTACAATATGAATCGCAAAAAATATATGAGGAGATGGTAATTATGCCATTGGTCACCACTACCGAAATGTTTAAGAAGGCTTACGACGGCGGTTACGCCATCGGCGCTTTCAACGTCAACAACATGGAGATCGTCCAGGGCATCACTGAGGCTGCCAAGGAGGTCAACGCCCCCCTGATTCTTCAGGTTTCCAAGGGCGCCCGTGCCTATGCCAACCACACCTATCTCGTCAAGCTGGTCGAGGCCGCTATCATCGAGACCGGCCTGCCCATCTGTCTGCATCTGGACCACGGCGACAGCTTTGAGACCTGCAAGAGCTGCATCGACGGCGGCTTTACCTCCGTTATGATCGACGCCTCCTCCAAGCCCTTCGCCGAGAACATTGAAATCACCAAGAAGGTGGTAGAGTACGCCCACGACCACGGCGTGGTGGTCGAGGCCGAGCTGGGCGCTCTGGCCGGCGTGGAGGACGAGGTCAACGTCTCTGCCGAGCAGTCCCACTACACCCGCCCCGAAGAGGTGGAGGAGTTCGTCTCCAAGACCGGCTGTGACTCCCTGGCCATTGCCATCGGCACCAGCCACGGCGCTTACAAGTTCACCGCCGCTCAGTGCACCCGCAATGAGAAGGGCGAGCTGGTTCCCCCGCCCCTGCGCTTCGACATCCTGGACGAGGTCGTCAAGCGTCTGCCCGGCTTCCCCATCGTGCTCCACGGCTCTTCCTCCGTGCCTCAGAACTTCGTGAAGATGATCAACGAGAACGGCGGCAAGATGCCCGACGCTGTGGGTATCCCCGAGGAGCAGCTGCGTCAGGCTGCCCGTGGCGCTGTGTGTAAGATCAACATCGACTCTGACCTGCGCCTGGCCATGACCGGCACCATCCGTCAGTTCTTCACCGAGCACCCCGACAAGTTCGATCCCCGCGAGTACCTCAAGCCCGCCCGTGCCGCCATCAAGGAGCTGGTCAAGCACAAGCTGGTCTACGTTCTGGGCTGCGACGGCAAGGCGTAAGCAACCGTTTTCCCTTAAATTCAAAGGAGCGCTTCGGCGCTCCTTTTTTATATCCTTTTTTCCGCTTGTGCATAGGCTGGCAGGAGAGGAGAGAGGACTATGCCAGACATCAGGCCCTATGACCGTGCTGCCGCCGTAGGCTATGCCCACCAGTGGGCCCATGGCCGGAACCCGGCTTATTACCCCTTCGACCAGATCGGCGGCGACTGCACCAGCTTTGCTTCCCAGTGCCTCTATGCCGGGGCCGGGATTATGAATTTCACGCCAACCTATGGCTGGTACTACCGCAGCCTCCGGGACCGGGCTCCTGCCTGGACGGGGGTGCCTTACTTTTATAATTTTTTGACCCGAACGGCTGCCTCCAAAGGACCTTTTGGTATGAACGCCCCGTTGGACCAGGCGGAGGAGGGGGATTTTGTGCAGCTGCGCTTTGCTCCCGGCGCGCCGTTTACCCACACCCCCGTGGTGGTGGCGGTACTGGGAAAAACCCCGGAAGAAATTTTGGTGGCCGCCCACAGTGAGGACAGTGATTTTCGGCCGCTCAGCTCGTATCCTTATGAATCCCTCCGGCTCATTCATATCCTCGGGGTACGGGGGTAAGTTCGTTGACAGGGGCGCTGCGCCGTCCTATAATAGAACCAGAGAACAGGAGGGAAACGGCGTGCGCCAGCTGAAAAAAGCCTATCTGGAGATCACCAACGTGTGCAATCTCGCCTGCGCGTTCTGCCCTGGAACCCGGCGGGACAAAGGGTTCCTCTCCCCGGAACGCTTCCGTATTCTGGCCGCCCGCCTGCGGCCCCACACCCAGTACCTTTACCTCCATTTGATGGGAGAGCCTCTCCTGCACCCACAGCTCAAGCAGCTGCTGGAGATCTGCGGCGAGCTGAGCTTTCGGACCATGATCACCACCAACGGGACCCTGCTGCCAAAGGTGGGGGAGGTGCTTCTCCAAAGCCCCGCGGTGGAGAAGGTGAGCATTTCTGTACACTCCTTTGAAGGGAATGAAGGGGGCGGGAGCCTGGAATGCTATCTGGGAGACTGCCTGTCCTTTGCAAACGCCGCAAGTCAGGCAGGAAAACGCTGCGCCCTGCGTCTGTGGAATCTGGACGGCGCAGATACCGTGGGGGCCAACCACTGTAACGGGAAAATACTTGCTATGATCGAAGGGGCGTTTCCCCGCCCCTGGAAGGAGGGACGGCGGGGGACCACCCTGGCTCCCAACATCTTTCTGGAGTGGGGGGAGAAGTTCAACTGGCCGGACCTTTCCGCACCGGAGGAGGGGGGAAGGCGGTTTTGCTACGGCTTGCGGGACCAGGTAGGGGTCCTGTGGGACGGAACAGTGGTGCCCTGCTGTCTGGACCACGAGGGGGATGTGCCCCTGGGAAACCTCTTTGACCAGGAGCTGCAGGAAATTTTGGACAGCCCTCGCTCCAGAGCCATCTATGAGGGGTTTTCTCAGGGAATGGCCCAGGAGGAACTGTGCCGGCGGTGTTCCTTTTCCAATCGGTTTCGGTAAAGCGTTTTTACTTGTCAGCAATAGAACAGGAGGGGTTTTATGAAAAAGCTCATGGGCTGGGCGGAGGATTATCTGAAGATTTGTACCTGGAAGGACATGGCGCTGCTCAAGTTCTGTCTGGGGTCCCTGGGGGTGCTCATCGGCCTTCAGGTGCCCAAGCAGCGAAAGAAGCCCGCTGCATGGATCGCGGGGATCATCTTTGTGGTCACCTATGCGGCGGTGATGGGAAAATTTATTGGCACTATCCTGCGCAGCCAGGATGCGCAGCGGGAAGAGGAGTTCTCCTGAGCAAAAAATCAATGCTTAGGGCCGCCCAAATGGGCGGCCCTGCTTTTATGCCTGGACAGAGGTTCTGGGCTGAGGTTTGTCGAAGGCGGGGTTGGTGAGGTAAATGTTCCGGCTGTCCATCTTCTCCTTGCACAGCCGCAGGCATTCACCGAAGCGCTGGAAGTGGACGATCTCCCGTTCCCGGAGGAAGCGGATGGCGTTGTTCACGTCCGGGTCGTCGCTCAGGCGCAGGATGTTGTCGTAGGTGACTCTCGCCTTTTGTTCGGCGGCCATATCTTCCGTAAGGTCAGCGATCACATCCCCGGTGGACTGCATGCCGTCGGCGCTCCAGGGGAAACCGGAGGCGGCGGTGGGATAGATCCCGGTGGTGTGGTCCACGAAGTAGGCGGCGAAGGGAGTGCCTTTGATCTGGTCGGCGGTGAGGTTCCGGGTGAGCTGGTGGACGATAGCCGCCACCATCTCCATGTGGCCCAGCTCCTCGGTGCCGATGTCGGTGAGCAGGCCCTTGGCCTCGGCGTAGGGCATGGCGTAGCGCTGGGACAGATAGCGCATGGAGGCGCCCAGCTCCCCGTCCGGCCCGCCGTACTCCAATAGACTACTATTTTTCTAAGAAGAAATAGTAGTGGATCTCCAAGAGGTTACGGGACTTGGAGAAATAGCAGCACTCTATGGTGTCAGTGGCGGCGGCATGTTTCTGTTCTTTTGTTGCAGTGGGGTTCTGGAGGATCTCCAGGCAGCGGCCAATTCGCTCCTTCATGCTGGCCTCCAGGACAGCTGGATCCTCCGGGGCCTTGAGGGCCTCCATGCGCTGATCCAGCTGAGCTGCCCGCTCATCCAGTTCCGCCTTGGCCTTCTTGTAGCTATCTAGGGTCTCGACGCCGGCAAGGTAGGCTTCCCGCAGGCGGCCCAGTTTCACGCCCAACTGCCTGCGCTGCTCCTCCAGAAGCGACAGCTCGCTCACGTCCGTCTTTTTTCGGCGCATGACTGTATATTGGATGGGTACTGCAGCTTGCCGGTCATACTCCAGGGCGGCCAATAGCATTCCCTCCAGCTTTTCTTCCGTCACGTGCTGGGTACTTTTGCAGCTGCCTCTGACGTAGTTATTGCACTTCCAGTAGCGTGGCCTGGAGAAGATCAGCGTGCCTTTGCAGTCAGCACAGCGCACCAGTCCGGACATCCAGTGCTTCAGCTCCGATACCGGCCGGCCGTGATACTTCCACTTGGCTTTGACCTCGGCCATGCGCCTCTGGGCTTCGTCCCAGAGCTCCTGGGAGATGATGGCTTCATGCTCTCCATCGGCTAGGATAATATTGGGGTTGTCAAATGCCCGGCGGGTCCGGCCGGTTGGGTTCCACCGCATTTTGCCGATATACACCGGGTTTCGCAGGATATACTCTATGGTGCGATTTTCAAATCGGTTGCCCCGGTGCGTTTTGACGCCCATCTCATTAAGCCACTTGGCGATAGGGAAGAGGCCCTGGCCGGATATGAATCGCTCAAAGATGGAGCGTACCAGCGCGGCCTCCTCCGGGACGGGGATCAGCCGATTATGCTCCACCCGGTATCCAAAGGCCGGTGTGCTCTGCAACCCGCCCCGGCGGGCTTTCTCCGTCATGCCCCGCTTGACCTCCTCGGCAAGGTTGACGGAGTAATACTCATCCATGGCTTCAATCATGGCCTCCATAAGGATGGACATTTTGTCATCGGCCAGCGGCTCGCTGATGGAGATGACGTCAATGCCCAGATCCTTGCGCAGCATTGACTTGTAGACGATACTGTCCTCCCGGTTGCGGGCAAATCGGGAGAACTTCCAGAGCAGAATGGCATCAAAAGGCCTGGGCTTACATTTGGCGATGCCGATCATGCGGTTAAACTCCGGGCGCTTCTCCGTGTGTTTGCCGCTGATTCCCTCATCCAGGAAGATGTAGTCCTGGGGAAGAATGTAGCCATGGGAGGCAGCGTACTTTCTGATCTCGACCAGCTGGGCGTCAGGGGAGTATTCCACTTGATCATCGGTGGAGACCCGGATATATGCGGCGGCAATCTTAGGCAGGTTGTCGGGTGTTGCCATTGGGAATCCCCTCCTAAATAAATGGTATAAATGTTCGAATCATTAGGTTTTTTGAAGCCGCCCAGCTGGGGCGGCTTCTTAAGTACAAAATGCTGGTCAGGCTTGACCGCCGGCCTTTGCTTCCTCTCTGGCTGCGGCCTGGCAGTCCTCCAGGGACGACCGGAAAACCTCAAAAACTTGAGGATTTGAAATAGTCAGGGCAAGAAATTTCCCATCGTACATAACGGATAAAAGCCCGTTGGCAAAGGAACAATTTGAAATATTCAGGACGGGAATCGAAGTGGTTTCCTGATCGTTGGCAATGATCAATTTAGATACCGCTACGGCACAGGCACAGAGCTTGCTGCCTTCCTTTGCAAGGAAAGCGGTGACCACCTGAGAATCAGGGGCTACAGCTGCTTCTACTTTGCCAAACAGTTTTCTACACGTGTCCTCAGATTCGCCGCCATTAAATCGGAACTGCTTTGTATAGACCGTCATGACCTCGGCACGAGCCATGTCTCTGGAGGTATAGTCAAATGCTTTTTTGGGGACAGGTTTGGAAGCTGGGGCGGTTTCTGTTTTTTTGATAAGAGAGATAATAGCAAAAAGCGCACAAACAACACACCATGTAGACCAGACAATCAGATCCAGATAAAATCCGCCCATTATGTAGCCAATAACAGCGGCTAAGCCGAAACAGCTCGCAATGGCAATGTCGCCCACTTTGCTTCCCTTGCGTGTTGCAATAGATATAATTCCACCAGCTACCATGAGAAGTGCAACCAAGTAGCCAGCTGTACCGCTTTTGCTACCTACGTCAAAAAGATTGTTTGCAATTTGATCCAGTAGGGAAGCTGCCCTGGATTGATAAACTACAACTCCGCTTAGAACAATGGAAATAATGCCAGATACAATTTTCCACGTTTTCATTCTATTTATCTCCCTTTACTTTTGTGTCCAAGTTGGACACAGACACTTAATTTAAAACAATTTCCAACTTTCCTTTAAGCACTTAATGACACTTTTGACAGGCAGTATATCCAGCTGATACTGCACTGGATAAAGTCATCTGGGATGGGTTACTCATATTACTGCAAGACGATGAGCTATGGTATTTTGTTCCGCTTGCGGATACCCATACCAATGGATCGTATACTTCATTCTCTGTTTCTTCTGTATCTGAAATTAAAGCGTTATAGGTTGTTTTTCCGTTTAACACTGAAATTAGATTGCTGCCCTCATCATCCTGGAGATAAATTACTGCATAGTTTAATCCTAGACCATCTTTTATGGCCATACAAGCTTGCTGTGCTGTTTGCTCTGCGACAGCAGCATCAAAATTATCCTTGGAAACTTGAATACTGACCTCTACTTTATCATTAGCTTTAAGTATATTACTAATCTGATCCGCCTGATATACATCATCAATTAGGCTAATGACAGCGTCATCAGTAAACGTAGCTTCTGGCTCGTCTTGTTGTGCTGAAGCACTGCTGCTTACCCCTTGGTAGGAATCTTTATTTCCGGAAAGTTGAGAAGAATCTGCGTTGTCGCTGCGATTAACAAGAGAAAATACAATTATGGCAGCAAATATGATTACAGCCCAGAACCACCATTTTTGAAAAATAGGCTTCTTTTCTTCTTGCTCTATGGGATTGGAGCGATTGGATTCTTTATTTGTAGTATGCTTATTCGATTTTAAAGATGTTTCTTCAACATATGAAATGCCAGTCCCAGGGATTGATGTAGTTTTTCGAATAGTTCCCTTTGCCGTCTTTGTAATGCGGAATCCCTTTCCTCCTACGCTGTACCCTACTCCAGATTTGCTGAAATTTACACGTAGCGGGCCAAAGTTTACGCTCTTACGAAATCTCAACCCCATAGTTCTATCCTCTCTTTTCACACATGTGTCCAAATTGGACACATTTATTTTTTTATCATATTGCAATTATAAAACAAATGTTCTATAATTGCAATACAATCAAGATTAAGGGGGCGGCGCACATGACAGAGAAAGAAAGTCAATTACTTGTTATCATTCGGGGAGGCAACGACCCCGCTGCTTTGCTGGCTGTGGCCGCCCAGGCCATTACTGCTTGTCAGCGGCCGCCTGCACCATCCGGATTACCATGTCCTGCTGCTCCGGCGTCAGCTGCCGGAACTGATCAATAAGTGCTTGCTCCGCTTCACTGAGCCCATCGTCTTGGACGGTGGGCTTTTTTGTTTCGCCAAATAATTCTTCAACAGAAATATTATTTATATCAGCAAATGTTTTCAATTCTGAAGAAACAAAATTAAATACCGTCCAATCATTCCTTTTTATGGCCTCTTGAACTACGGCAATCAGCTCTTTTTTTGTATCTTCCCAGCGTTGTTCTGTTATCGCAGCCATCAACTGAGCTCGTTCATCATCTTTTTTTTGAATTTCATCCCATGATACTTCTTTATCTCCAGTTCCTGCAAAAATCCAGACAGGCGATGTACCTAACGCTTTTGCAATTGTACCAAGCATAGAAGAAAACGATTGGCTTTTTCCTTTTTTCCAATCAGTTATTGTTTGTGGAGATACTCGAATCATTTTTGCAAATTCTTTTTGTGAGATTTTTTGCTCATCTAGTAACTGAAATATTCTATTTCGAATTGCAATATATTCATTAGTATTTCTATCCAAAATATAACACGACCTTTTAGTAATAAATACCAAAATCAGAAATTATCTGATTTAATGGTTGACAATCAGAAAAACTCTGATTATGATTTACCTGTAATCAGTGATTAGAGGTCAAACGAAAGGGGGTGAGATTATGATTTGGAAAAAACCAGCTTTTCCTCCAGCGCACCCCTCTGGACGGCATACTTCTCCAGCCACTCCCACGGCTGCGTGGACTGCACGTAAAGAGCTACTGCGCGTTGCCCTCTTGAAGTGCGAAACACTAACCGAGGCTGAGGTAAACGCATACATCTCCTACGAATTCGATGAAATAGAGACTGTAGATGTCCCCTTGGACTATGCTCTGGATCACCCGGATGCAGATATTGCATATTTATTTGCTGACGGCATACCTGTATCAGCATTTCTTCTGCGCCATACGGCTCAAATCGAAGCGGAAACGCTGGAGAAAGTACAACAGGTCCTACAGGCAATCTCCGATCGGGACCTGCCCCAGACCCCGGAGAATTGTAGGTAAAAACTGTGGTATCTCTGCGCACCGGGCCTCGGCCTGTACCATCGTCCACCAGGATATCCGTCAATGAGAAGGGTACGCTGGTTTTATTGCAGAGCCGGAGAAAGAAAAATATATGCTGCGAAGTATTTTTGCGATTGATGACTATGCACTCATCGACAGATATTTTCAGCCGATTTTTCCAAATTTGCGAGACGGCGAGAAAAAGAGACAGGATGAAGCCGGCAACACCGGCGGTATCTGCCCAATCTATCTTGCTCAGAGCAGTGACCAAGGCATCCATACAACCACCACCATGACAATAAGTCAATCTTATCCTAACACAGGCATGACCTAAAATCAATGAAAAGCGATTGAAAGGAGGAAGGTCATGGAAATCAGAAGATGTCGGGAAAAGGCAGGGCTGTCCCGGCCTGATGTGGCTCGTGCCATGAAGGTTGATATGGCGGCCGTGTTCCGCTGGGAGACCGGCGAGGCATATCCAAGGGCTGAAAAGCTGCCCAGGCTTGCCGATCTGTTTGGCTGCACCATTGACGAGCTTTACGGTCGAAATAGTGCAGGGCAGGCCTCGGCCTAGTTTAAGTTTACCTAGAAAAGGATGACTTTACCATGCCGGAGGACTACATGAATATCTACAAAACTGCCCGTCGGTCAGCCGGTCTGACCCAGGAAGCGGCGGCGGAGCAGCTGGGAATCAGCGTGGAGAGCGTCAGAGCCTACGAGACGGGGCAGCGGGTTCCGCCAAACTATATTGTGTCACGGATGGTGACCTGCTACAACGCCCAGCGGCTGGCTGTGCAGCACCTCAATCTGTATGATGAGCTGGCGTCATGCGTCATCCCTAAGATTCAGAAGCGGACCTTCATGGAGGCGGTGCTGCGGCTCTACAACCGGCTCAAACGGTTTGCCAACCATCACTCAATGGAGCGCCTGCTGGAGATTGCTGAGGATAATCTAGTTGATGACCAGGAAAGTGAAGCGTATGCCGAGATCATTGAGGAGATTTGTGACTTCTCTCAGTGCTGCATGGAACTGCGTTACTGCGAGCATAGCAAGAGCATATAAGACAAGCCAGCGGCCATAAGGTCAGAGAGGAGGGGGGATTTATATGGGAATGGTCAAACTGAAAACGGCATCTGGTCATGAGTTCTGGTATCGGTCCTATGTGAAAATCGACGGGGTCTCATATCCCACCGACGAGCTGACCCAGGAACAGCGGGACTATGTTTTCGCTATGCGGGATGTCCACGCCCTGAATGCCGCCTATGCTGGGGAGCGCCACTACTACGCTGTGGGCCTCCGGCCGTTTGAGGAGGTATTCCCCGAAATCGCTGCCGAGCGCCGCCGGAAGCAGGCCCAGCTAGGCCGCGAGGGTACATCAGAAAAAAGCCCCGCGTAAGCGGGGCCAAGTGAGGAGGAAATCATAATGCTCAAGACGATTGCGAGCACCTTGCCAGACGCCGCAGCGGTAACCGAGCAGCTGGTGGCCCGGTACGGCCCGGAACAGCTGCGGCAGGTGGAGCAGCTGAGTGAGCACTTCTTCCGGGCGAGGATTAGAGATGGATCCATGGCCATGGCGATCGTCCAGCCGGAAGGCCAGGTGGTGATCCGAGAGCTGGAGGAGGTCGGATAATGTGTCGGGACATAAAAAAACCCCGTGGCCCTGGAGAGACCACGGGGACGATTATCCGAAAGGACAATCGTGAGAACATCTACATTATAACACGGCGGCAGCCGTTTGACAAGGGGGGAGTACATTGCCTGAGAGCAGTATCAGGTCAGGGAGAAAAAAGGGCTTTGTCGTGCTCTATCGGGCGGTTGCTCAGGATGATCGGCTATCATTGGAAGCCCGTGGCCTGTTCGCCCTGATGATGTCGCTTCCGGACGATTGGGAGTACACGGTATCCGGCTTGGCCGTAAAAGCGGGCTGCGGAAGGGAAAAGGTGAGGCGGCTGCTCAAGGAGCTTCAGACAGTTGGGTATCTCATCCGGGAGCAGTCCCATGACAGCGGAGGGAAATTTGGAGGCAATACTTATGTCCTTCAGGATGAGGCTCCACCGTTGCCCGAAAACCCGGCCAACGGTGATCAGGAAAAATCACCGTTGCCCAGAAACACCGTCAACGGTGAAAACCGTCAACGGGAAACACCGTCAGCGGGTTTTCCGCCACAACAGAATAAAGACTATACAGAAGAAGAGACTAAAAGACCCCCTAAAGCCCCCCAGGGGGGCAAACGGGTGACGAAGTATGATCTGGCTGAGGACGCAAAGCCAATCCTCAGGGCTTATGTAGGGGAGGATCGAGAACTGGGACTGGCCATAGCGGCCCTTGTGGAGGTTCGGATTGCCAAGAAGGCCGTCAATTCCGCCCGTGCCATTTCCATGTTGCTGTGTGAGCTGGACAAGCTGTCTCAGGGCTGCCGGGAGGACAAGCTTCTGATCCTGCGCCAGAGCGTCACCAATAGCTGGAAGGGCGTTTTCCCACTCAAGGGCCGCCCGCCGGCCCAACCAAGCGATGAAGCCGGCGGGAAAACATGGGTGGCCAGAGAGAAGGTGGCAACATGGTAACCGGAGAGGACAAGCTGTCCGCTCAGGTAGCGGTGTTGGGTTCCCTGCTCATTGAGCCGAAGTTAGTAGGCGAGGCCATGACCAAAATCCGGGATGAAGACTTCCTGACACCCAAATACCGCATGGTGTGGCAGGCAATCCGGGCCTTGTTCCTGGGCGGGAAGCCTATCGATGCGGCACTGGTGCGAAACCAGCTGGGGGGCCAGCGGGAGGACGGATGGACGCAGCTTCTTCTGGAGCTGATGGAGCTGACCCCAACGGCAGCCAACATCTGGACTTATGTGTCCCTTATGCGGGAACAGGCCAGACGCACCCGTGCGGCAGAGCTGGGTGCCCTTATTCAGGCACACGACTCCGAGGAGCAGCTGCGGGAGTACATAGCCAGACTCAACGATCTTCTGGTGGATCGGCGGGGCGTGAAGCGTATGGACATGTCTCAGATGATTTTAAACTTTACCGACCGACACAGCGGGGAACCTGTGAAGTACATGACCTGGGGACTGCCCAAGGTGGATGCGGGGACCTATGTGGAGCTGGGAGACATGGTGGTGTTGGGTGGGTACCCTTCTGCCGGTAAAACCGCCCTGGCTGTCTCTATGGCCTACCACCAGGCCCAGCGCTTTCGGGTGGGGTTCTATTCCCTGGAGACAAATTGCTATAAGTTGGCTGACCGCCTTGTGTCCAACTTCGTGGGCATTGAAATGTCTGCCATCAAGGGGAGCAAGATTACCGAGGATGAGTGGCAGCGGATGGCGGACCAGTCCGACCGGATCCGTGCCCGGCAGCTGGAGATCGTAGAGGCCAGTGGCATGACGGTTGATGATATTCAGTCGGACGCTTTAGCCAATCGATATGAGATCGTGTATGTGGACTACCTCCAGCTTATTGAGCCGGAGAGCCGCCGTATGAACCGTACTGAGCAGGTATCGGGGATCAGCCGTGGCCTCCAGCAGTTTGCCCATGAGCATGGCCGAATGGTAGTAGCTCTGTCACAGCTTTCACGTCCTGAGCAGAGCAGTAAGAATGAATTGGTTGAGCCTACCATGTCGGACCTGCGGGAAAGCGGACAGATCGAGCAGGACGCAGACGCCATTATGCTGCTTTTTCTGGAGAAGCCGAGCGAGCCCGATGAGAGCCGGCGGGTACTCAAGGTGGCGAAAAACAAGGAGGGAATCCGTGGGCGGTTCTATCTGGTGTTCGACGGTCAATACCAGCGGTTCCGGGAGTCGGCGGTGGATGAGCCTGCGCCGCAGCGCAATATTGCCCGAAGGGCGTCGAAGTCCTCTCAGATGACGTGGGAAGATCTTACTGAGAAGCTGGATGCCGAGGAAGCGGCCTGGGTGTTTGAGCAAGGACAGTCGGAATAGGGCCCTGGAGATGGCCCGGAAAATGATAAAACGAAAGGATGATCAACGTGAGAGCATACGCAATCGTAAACCGCAAGGGCGGGGTAGGGAAGACCACCACCGCCGTCAATCTGGCCTATGTGCTGGCCACCAGCTGCCAACAGAGGGTGCTGTTGGTAGACGCAGACGGGCAGGCAAACGCCACTGAGATTCTGCTCCCTAGGAGAGAGTACGCAGGACTGGGAGCTCTGCTCCGGGGCGCGGCGATCTGCTATGACGAGCTGACGGTACATACGGACGTGGAAGGACTGGATGTGCTGCCTGCTTCGGAGGATCTGTGGGCAATGGACATAGAACATGATAAATCTTCCCTGCGGTATAGCGCCTTGTCTCAAATGAGGGACGCCATTGAAGAGGACGATGCCTACGACATGATGATTGTGGACTGCCCGCCCAATTTGTCTGTGGCGTGTATCTCCGCCATTTTGGCAAGTGATGCTGTTATTATCCCAGCTTTGTCGGACGCCTGCTCTGCAACGGGTATTGGTGATCTTGTAGATCAGATCGACAGTTTGCGGTATATTCGCCCGGATATCCGGATAGCTGGAGTACTGGTCAACCAGTGGCACAGATCTCCGGTGGTTGAGGATTCGGTATCCTACCTTCGTGAAGATGGCAGGGTCCCCGTATACGATACGGTGATTCGCCGTACTGACAAGGTGCAGGAAAGCAGCTGGGCCAGGATGGCTGTGCAGCAGTGGAGCCCCTGGTGTTCCGCTGCCCGGGATTACCGGGCTTGGGTGGCTGAGCTACTGAGAAAGGAGGGCATCAGAAATGAAAGCTAATTTGGGACGTATTGTGGCTCAGAGCATGACAAAGGCTGCCGAGGGCCGCACCATTGAGGCCATCACTGAGGAGATTCTGGACGCTCAGCAAAAAGGTGGAGAAGCTGTTCTCACCATTGGGCGGTGTCTGATTGAGGCAAAAAGTATGCTTCCGCATGGGGCATGGCTACCTTGGTTGAATGAAAAGGTTTCATACTCTGATCGTACGGCAAGACGGTTTATGCAGACCTATCGGGAAGTTTCAAATCGGCCAGCGCTGGCCAATTTGGGATCTACAAAAGCTATGTCCCTTATAGCTTTGCCCGAAGAAGAACTATCTGAGTTTTTAAAAGAAAACAATGTTGTTGACATGACCACCCGCCAGCTGGAGCAGGCCATCAAGGAACGGGATGAGGCCCGTAAGGCCACAGAGGCGGCCCAGGCAGAGGCCAGTACCGCTGAGCAAGCCAGAGCTAAGATGGCAGAGGATATGGCCCTGCTCAATGCCCGGCTGAACGGTGCACGGGAAGATCAGGAGCGGGCCAGGGAGTCTGCCGAGAAACTGGCAGCTGAGCTGGAGGAGCTGAAAGCCCGTCCGGTAGATGTGGCAGTAGAGACCGTGGTAGATCCCGAGGCCATTGCCAAGGCTAGGGCCGAGGCCATAGCCGAGATGCAGGACAAATTGGACAAGGCCAAGGAGGCGAAAAAGAAGGCTGAGGAGAAAGCCAAGGAGGTACAGGAGGCTCTGGCCCAGGCGCAGCGGAAGCTGGAGGAGCAGATCCGGGCGGAGAAAAAAGCCGCCCTGGGGGCGGACAAGGACATAGCTCAGTTTGAGGTATTTTTCTCTCAGGTACAAGAAACGGCCAACAAGATGCGGGGCCTGCTCCTGAAAGCCCGGGGACGGGAGGACCAGTCTGCCGCCCAGGGGATGGAGAGAGCCCTGCTGGCCCTGGCGGAAGCGATCGGGAGGTGTGCGGAATGAGCAGTTGGTATGAGCAGGCCGAGGAACGTCTGATCCGGGAGTACATGGAGGTAACGGGTAGGCACGAGAATGCCATGAAAGCCGCCGTGCAGGAGGCTCTGCTTGACTTCTGCCGGCAGAATGAGGAGTTTGCCCAGGCCGTGGCTCAGGGAGGAAGCTTCAAGGACTGTATGGCAGCGGTGGCTAAGGGAGTAGGCAATTCCCTCTCAGACATAGAGGCATACCGTCGGGCGGTAAGCTTTTACTTTGACGGGGCAAAAATCAATTTCACTATGACAATCCAGTTGGAGCCAGCGGAGACAGAGCCGGACCGGGGCGGGCTGCTGTTGGACCTGTCGCAGTTCTTCTGAGGGGGTGGGGAAGATGCGATCTGAAAAACAACGTGCTGTCTGGCTGGCCAAGCACGCGCCGGCGCTCCGGGCCGAAGATTGGAAACGGGTCAATGACATATATCCGGCCTACCTGTTCCGCCGAAGGAAAACCGGGGAGGTCTGGACCACCTGTTGTGGCCATCATGTCCATGCCGATGAGACAACGGGAGAGGCCTGGCGGCCCGTCATGGAGGCGCCACACCACCCGGAACCGGACCGCTGGGACGGTTATGCCTGCCACATAGGCGCCATGAGCGCTCCGCCTGTCAAGAGGCCGGAACTGGTGTCCTGTCCCATCTGCGGGAAGCCAGCTAAGGTCAAGGAACTGGGCCGCACCGGAAAACGGGACAACCTCTGTGCCTGGTATCGGGTGGTGGTCTTGAGGATGTGGAAGGACGCACTGTGGGCCCTTGCTTTTGAGACCAAGAAGTCTTACGGAGATGAGGAGCGGCTGACCAGCCGTCCTGAGATGCGTCTTTTGCGGGTTTACCGCTTCATCCCCGGCATGGCGGAAAAGGCCTATCGTCTTTTCGACGGATATCCCTGGACGGGCTATGTGTCCATGGACGCCCCGCCCACAAAGCTGCCGCTTCCAGTGACGGAGCCATTTGGCTGGTGCTTAGCCGAGGGAATGGCCTATACGGTCATCAACCTTGAAGAGTTGCGGGAGAGCCCCTTCCGCTACTGTCAGGCAGAGACCTATTTTGACAGAGGTACAAAGCCTCCCCACACCACGGAGCTGCTTCGTTTTCTGGCCCTCTGCACCCAATGGCCCAGACAGACGGAGATGCTGGTAAAGATGGGACTCCAGAGTGCGGTCCACGACCTGATCGCCAACAAAAAGTGGAACAGAGACGCCTTCCGATGGGCGGAGACCGACCCGCAGAAGGCCTTTGGCCTGAGCCGCCCGGAGCTACGAGACTTTTTGGCGCTGAAAACCTACGTTGATTTCAGGTTGGATATGGCTGCATGGTACAAGCGGCTCCGCCTGGCGGGAATGACTGTCACCTTCGCCGACCTGGAGGAGTTGCGCAAGGAGGCACCGTTCACCATGAGGAGGCTGGTGGGGAAGATGGCCCGGTACCAGGTGACGCCGGCCCGCGTTCTGTCATATGTCCGGAAGGAAAAGACCGGGAAGGGCCAGAAACGAATGGCCATCAGCACCCTGCTTAACGAGTGGGTGGACTACCTGGAGGACGCCGCGCTGCTGGGCTATGACCTGACCAACCCTATCTGGCTCATGCCCAAGGACCTCCACGCCAAGCACATGAGCACCATGGGGGTGGCCGCCGACATCCGGGAGAAACAGACCTCGGAGTGTTACCAGAAACGGCTGAAAAAGCTGGTCAGCCGGTACACCTTCAGTACCAAACGGTGGTTGATCCGGCCACCCGTTTCCGCCGGCGAGATCACGGCGGAGGGAAAAGCTCTGCACCACTGCGTGGGCGGCTATGCCGAGCGTCATGTCAAGGGGAGCACCACCATCCTGTTCCTGCGGGATCGGAAACAGCCGGGCAAGCCCCTGGTGACCATCGAGATGAAAGGTGCGCAGATCGTGCAGATCCATGGTTACAAGAACGACGCCGGCCAGACCGTCATGCCAATGGTCAGATATGCTGACATTTTGGACCCGTGGTTGGCCTGGCTGGCCGACGGCAGCAAGCGCAACAAGGATGGGACGCCAAAGCTGCCTAAGCGTAAAAAAGAGGCTGACTATGAGCGGACAGATCGTACGGCTTGAACCGTGCACAGCGCCCTGCCAGGGCCATTCTTGCTGCAACTGCTGCGAGGAGGCCCCGGCCATGCACAGAACAGACGGCGGTCGCCGGTTTAACAGATGGGACAAGGACTGCTGTGCCCGAACTCTGTACTATAAACCGAAGCAATGTATGGGTCTCCAGGGCAAAACCAGAGAGGAATGGATGGAGGAGGAATGAGCTTGGAAAGGTTGACGTATCTGCACGGGGGGAAGTGGCGTATGCGTATTGGAGACACCGAATACAGCGGAAAAGAAGCAAACCGGGTTTCTGTTTACGAGGATCTTCTTGATGGGTACGACATCGAACGCCTGCGGGAGCTGGTGGAGGCAGACCGATCGGGGCGGTGTGTGGTGTTGCCTTTCCAAATGCATAAAATGCTTTTTGATATGTCTGATCCAATCCGGCCTGAAATTTTAAAGGATTTCCGTATTTCGGCAACATGGGATTGTTGCGGAATTGTATTCCATAGCCCGTGGAACATTTTTTTAGAAAATGTCGAAAAAGGACATATCGGAATTATACATGAATCCGTCGAGGCAAAACTGAAAGGAGAGCCACCTTGCTGAATAAAATAATCGTTTTAGGTAGAGTGAGGAGGATAGTATGAAAATTTTGAAACCGGGCGATCCCTGCCCCTGCTGCGGCACCCCTATTAGGGAGGGATTGCCTACGAAGACAATGATCCTTTTGAGCTGGCTGGCGGAGGGGATGACTCTCCGCCAGGCCATGGAAAGCTGGGAGGAAAAACTTGCTGAATAAAATTATCATCATGGGTCGATTTGGCCGGGATCCGGAGAAGGAGCTGAGGGGGTGAAGGTGTGAAAATTACAAGAAGGCAACTTGTAGAATCTCTATACCAACCAAATGGAGTGTACGGGTATAAAAAGGCTTTCTGTAATCTGAACGACTGCTGCGAAAATTGCGACAAGTATGTTCGTTTTATTTGCAAGGTAATTTGTAAACTGGAGGAAATCCAAATAAAGCGTATTTTGAAAATTTGCAAGCCAGTAGAGGAGAAATAAACGTGGATATTTCAAAGTGCGAATCCTGTACAGAAGATTGTCCGCAGGCACAGGGGAGGTATGAAGCAGCCATTGGGAGAATGTATGCCATGCGGGAATTGGCCAAGAGCGCCCAGTATTGGGATGGGCTTTTTGATGAAAGCGATAAACCAAAGATAACGCCAGCCCGCCTGCGCGAGCTGGTGGAGGCGGACCGGGATGGGCGGTGTGTGGTTCGCCCATGTAAAGTAGGCGATATCCTATACGAGATAGATGAAACTGAATATGGGGTAATTACCTGTAAAGTATTAAGCGTCAACTGCTTTAATTGCCATGCGTTACGAATACCACAGAATCCAGTAGTTGACAATGTGGTTGTTACCATAGAAGTGATTGATGGGCATGGAAAAGGAAGTAGCTATGATTTTGCAGAGACTGATTTCGGTAAAACTGTATTTCTCTATCGTGAAACCGCCGAGGCTGCGCTGAAAGGAGTTCCACTTTGCTAAATAAAATCATCATCATGGGGCGATTTGGCCGAGACCCGGAGAAGCGATGCACCCAGAACGGAACGCCGGTGGCTACATTCTCTCTGGCAGTTGATCGAGATTTTAAGGACAAGAACACCGGCGAGCGTGTCACAGACTGGCTGGATGTGGTGGCGTGGCGTCAGACGGCAGATTTTGTGTGCAAATACTTCTCCAAGGGGCGCATGGCCACGGTGGAAGGCAGGCTTCAGAGCCGTACTTATACCGACCGGGACGGCATCAAACGCAAGGCCGTTGAGATTGTGGCGGATAATGTCTACTTTTCTGACAGCAGAGCAGGATCGGCACCGCCGCTCAGCGAGGGAAACGCGGATGAGCGCCAGCTGCCTCAACCTCAGAGTGGTGACTTTCAGGAGCTGGACGATGGGGGAGAGCTGCCATTTTGATCAGGCTATTGGGCGAGAAAGAATTTGACACGATCCACAAGGCGCTGCGCAGCTGCCGGGAGATAACGGTGGAGCGCTCCATGGGGGACAAGCGTATTCGTGTCCACACCTGCCCAGCTGCTCCGGTTTGGAGTGTCCCTTATCTGGTGCGGCTGGAGCAGTGGGACGGAACCGTGTACAGCTCGCAGTATTTTACCAGCGTTGAGGAGATGGAGGTAACGCGATGGGTGGACTGACCTGGACGGATGAAAAGGGCAACTGGGGTGTCAATGGCCTGGATTGGCGGGAGCTGGGAGACCTGGGCCCGAAAGTCTACGGCGCCCTTTGCAAGTTGAAAGACATGGAAACAATTGCGGACAAGCTCAACGGCGAGGACGATGAGGCCCTGGAGGCACTCCGTGCGCTGCGCCGGATGGGAAGGAGAGGAGGACAAGGATGAATCTCTTATGCGGCCCCAACATCCATCGGGGGGTGAGCTCAGATGGAGAGAAAAAACGGGCCATTCTTCAGCGTCTCAAGGCGTATCGAGCGGCCAACGGTCCCGGCTGTCTGGACGCAGTAGCGAAAGCTGCCCGAAGTCCTAAGACAATCACCGCCATGGTGCTCCGGGATGTGCTGCTGGGATCTGCTGTTTTGGAATTGGCCGGGCGCTGGACCGCTTGACGGAGAAAGCGGCAGGTGGCTGATGGGGGAACTTCCGTACATCTGTGTCCGGCAGAGAGCCGGGCCGCTGGTCAAGGAGTGCCGAAGTCTGCGGCCCAGGCTGTCGCACCTGGATACGCCATTTGAGCGGAGAGAAAAGAATAAGATCCTGCTCCCCAGAGGGGACACATCCGTATGCCGCACCAGGGTGGACCGTCTGGAGCTTCGGCTGGCGCTGTTCGGGTTTGAGGGGAGCTTCTACACTCTGACCTTCGACGACGATCATCTTCCGGCTAACTTCCGGGAAGCGGAACTGGTGTGGCGGTCTTTTTACCGCCGCATGAGGCTCTGGCTGGAAAAACCCTTTGACTACGTCTATAACATTGAGGGGCAGCATGGAGACCACCGCTATCACCTCCATCTTGTGGTCCGGGACAGCGATTTTGCACCGGCGGTTATTCGGTATTTGTGGAACCGAGGCTGGGCGGACGATGAGCCGCTGCTGCGGGGAAGAGGAGACAGCTACCGGCGGATCGCCCGCTATATGCTGAAGGAGCCTACGGACGGGATCACCATTCCCATCGGCAAGCGGGTGTGCCGATGGAGCCAGTCGCTCAATGAAAAGCTCCCGCCGGCCGAACGGTTTTGGGCGGAGCGTGACACCATCCGCATTCCTAAAAACGCCACCAGCCACGGGAGCTATCAGACCCAAAATGAGTTTGGGTCATATAAATTCGCATGGTACATCAAGGAGAAAAAAACGGGTATACCTTATTCTTGAAATATAGTTGGATAACTTGCGAGAGGAAAAGAAAGTGAGGGCAATCGCTTGAAAACGGAAACAAATCATGATAAACTTGTCGTAAGGAACGGACGTTATGTCTGTCCGAACTGCAAGCAGACAACGAACCAGAAGGCGGACGCCGGGACGGAAGCCTCGAAGCTGATCCTCTGGTGCCGGAGCTGCAAAGCAGAATATCGCGTGAATATCCAACATGGCCAGTGCTTCGTGTTAAGCCGGTGCCGATGACTTCCCGTGTGGGGGAGCGTCGGCGCCGGCTTTTTGTTTTGCCCGGAGGTGATAGCCCGTGAATTACAAAAGCCGCCGCTGGCGTTTCAAGCGGCAAGCAATCCTCACCCGGGACCGGTACCAGTGCCGGGAGTGTCGCCGGTTTGGTCTGGCGGTCAATGCCACGGTGGTGCACCACGCGTATCCGGCGGAAGACTATCCGAAGTTTGCCTGGTGCGACTGGAACCTGGTCAGCCTGTGCGCCGGCTGCCACAACGCCATGCACGACCGGGACACGGGCGCACTGACTGACCTGGGGCTATCCTGGCGGCGCAGGGTAGCCCCCCCACCCTCCGGCCCGGCCTGACCGGGCCGGGAAGACCGGCGGGCAGAACTTTTTCCGACGGCGGGAACGCCGGAGGAGGGGGTTAAGCTCCCGGAAATGGGCAGGGCAACGCGTGCGCATAACACAGGCGCGGCGCGGGCGCAAACGACGCGCCCGCAGGAAGTCGCAGCTCAGAGCACGGTTGTGTCCAACTTGGACACCGGGAGGAGGTGTGCAGTTTTGGGCCGGGAGGCCATGATCAAGGCGGACATGGAGTCCGTTGGGGTGTACAGCCCCATCTTCGACAACACTATCCGGCAGCTGGCCAAAACGGAGCGGGAGCTTTCCCGGGCGGAAAAGGCTTGGAAAGCGGCCGGAGGAAACATGGTGGCCGAGCTGGTCAACAAGACCGGCGGAAAATATACGGCGAAGGATCCCAACTACGCCATCGTGGATCAGCTGCGAAAGGACGTCCTTTCCCTGCGCGCCCAGCTGGGTCTGACTCCGGCCAGCTTTGCCCGAGCCAAACGAAAGCAGCAGGACTACGCGCAGACGGGAAAAAGCCGTCTCGCTGAACTGCTGGAAGCGGCCCATGAGACGGCCGTGGAAAAGGCGGGGGAGTATGCCGCGGAGGTGGACGCCTATGTGGAGGCCGTTTTGTCCGGTGAGATCCGGACAAATCTGGAGATCAAACAGGCCTGCCAGCGGTACCTGGATGACCTGGTCAGCGGCCGGTGGGAATTTCGTCCTGAGCCGGCCAACGAGATCATCGCAATCATCGAGACCACCGTGTGCCACCAGAAGGGGGAATTCCTGGACGCCACGCCCCTTCGGGGGACGCCCTTCCTCCTGCTTCCGTATCACAAATTTATCATCTACAACATCATGGGATTTTACATCCAGAGAAGCCAGGAACGCCGTTTCAAAGAAGCCCTGGATTTTGTCCCCAGAAAGAATATCAAGACCACCTTTGCCGCTGCCCTGGCCTGGGCTCTGGCCCTCTACGAGCGGCGCAGCGGTTCCCAGGTATACGAGGTAGGCGGCGCTCTGAAGCAGGCTATGCAGGGCTTTGACTTTCTCCGCTACAACATAAAGCGGGAGAAACTGACCACCGATGACGACCCGGTCAACGGGCTTCGGATCGTGGACAACAACATGGAGCACTCCATCAGCGGAGATTTGGGAGAAGAAGGCTTTCTCTCCATCAATGCCCTGGCTTCTAGCCCGGATAATCAGGACAGCTTCAATTGCAACATTGTCATTGCCGATGAGATGCACACCTACAAATCGGCAAAGCAGTATCAGGTGCTGAAGGACGCCACAAAGGCCTACACCAACAAGCTGGTCATCGGGATCAGCTCCGGCGGCGCTCTGGCCACCGGGTTCTGCGCCAAGCGCGTGGAGTACTGCCGAAAGATCCTCAACGGGACTATCAAAGGCCCGGAGGCGGACGCCATCTTCATCTTTATCGCGGCGGCGCCTCGGGAGGAGAACGGGGAAGTGGACTACACCAACCCGGAGATAATGGAATGCTGCAACCCTGGCTGGGGCCACAGCATTCGCCCCCAGGACATGATCAACGACGCCATGCAGGCAAAGGAAGATCCCCAGCTCCGGCCGGAGTTTCTCCAGAAATCGCTCAATGTGTTTATCGCCTCTCTCCGGGCCTGGTTCAACGTGGAGGAGTTCCGGGCCAGCGACAGCCGGTATCACTGGAGTCTGGAGGAGCTGTCCAGAATGAAAATCCGCTGGTACGGTGGCAGCGACCTGGCCAAGCTCTACGACCTTACGACCGGCTGCCTGTTTGGCAACTATGAGGGAATTGATATTATCATTCCCCATTGCTGGTTCCCCCTGGCGGCGGCCGCCGCCAAGGCCCATGAGGATCAGATCCCGCTGTTTGGCTGGCAGGAAGACGGATGGCTGGATATGACCAACGGAACCGTAACAAACCATTCCGAAGTGGTCAGGTGGTATAAGGGCCTGCGCAGCGCTGGCTTTAAAATCAAGCTGGTGGGCCATGACCGGAAATTCTGCCGAGAGTATTACCTGGAGATGAAGAAGGCGGGCTTCAAGGTCAAGGATCAGCCCCAGCTCTTCACCCGGAAGAGCGAGGGCTTCAAGTACCTGGAGAACAGCGCCAAAAAGGGAACGCTCTACTATCTCCATGCGGAGCCCTTTGAATACTGCGTGCAGAACGTCCGGGCGGAGCTCAAGGCGGATGACATGATCATGTATGACAAGCTTCAGCCCAATCTGCGCATTGATGTATTTGACGCGGCGGTTTTTGCCTGCTGCGCCTACCTGGAGGATCTGGAGAAAGTCCAGAAAGAACAGAACTGGTTTGGGGAGGAGCCTGAATGAGTAAACGAAAGGAAGCTGTCCACGCCGCCAGAGACAAGCCCGCCCAGCAGCGCAGCAACGTGGGCCTGGTGTTTGGGGCCAACTGGGGGGAGGCCTGTGCCGGGGGATATACCCGGCTCTCCGATAACCCGGAGGTGCGCATGGCCGTGGGCAGGATCGCGGAGCTGATCAGCTCCATGTCCATCCGCCTGATGGCCAATACAGCGTCTGGGGACGTGCGGCTCTATAACAGCCTGTCCCGGCGGCTGGACATTGAGCCCAACCGCTTTATGACCCGGAAGACCATGATGGCCTCCATCATTTGGACGCTGCTGCTGGATGGGGGCGGAAACGCTGTGGTGTGGCCCCGCACCGCAGATGGCAGGCTGGAGGAGCTGATCCCCCTGGCACCATCCAGTGTGAGCTTCATGCCGGATGGCTACGGTTATGAGATCTTAGTCAACGGCCGGCCTTATGACCCGGACAGTCTGCTCCACTTCGTCATCAATCCCTCCACGCAGCGGCCCTGGTTTGGAACGGGGTTTCGCAGCAGTCTTAAGGATGTGGTGAAAAACCTCAAGCAGGCCAGCGTCACCAAAAACGCCTTTTTATCCAGTGAATGGAAGCCCTCCGTCATTGTCAAGGTGGAAGGAAGCACGGAAGAAATGGCCTCCGCCGCCGGCCGGCAGCGCCTGTCTGAACAGTATCTGAAAAACACACAGGCGGGAATGCCTTGGCTGATTTCGGCGGAGCTGATGGACGTGGTACAGGTCAAGCCCCTGTCCCTTAATGATCTGGCCATATCGGACAGTGTGAAGCTGGACAAGCAGGCGGTGGCCGCCATCCTGGGGGTGCCGCCCTATGTGGTGGGCCTGGGGGCCTTTAACCGGGACGAGTGGAACCACTTCATTTCCACCACCATCATGCCCATTGTCCGTGGGATCGAGCAGGAAATGACCCGGAAGCTGCTGCTCTCTCCGGACTGGTACGTCAGCATGAACCCCTGGGCCCTGTACGCCTACGACCTGAAGGATCTGTCCGAGATCGGGGCCAACCTCTATGTCCGGGGCATGATGACGGGCAATGAGGTCCGCGGCTGGCTGCACCTGGGACCCAAGGAGGGGCTGGATGAGCTGGTCATTTTAGAAAACTACATCCCTCTGGGGATGATCGGAGATCAGAAAAAACTGTTACAGGAGGCAGGTGAAACAATCAATGGACAAAATTGAGCAGCGTACCATGGTACCCGTCTCGGGCAGCTTTCAGACCCGAGCGGAGGGGGAAGAGCTCTACATTGAGGGCTATTTCTCGGTATTCAATTCTCCCTACGAGATCTGTCCCGGAGTTATCGAGGTAGTGGCCCCTGGGGCCTTCTCCGAGACGCTGGGAGATGACATCCGGGCGCTGACCAACCATGACACCACCCTGGTGCTGGGGCGGAACAAGATTGGAACGCTGACCCTTCGAGAGGACGGACACGGACTCTGGGGCAGTATCCGCATTAACCGGGAAGACCAGGACGCCATGAACCTCTACCGCAGAGTGCAGCGGGGCGACGTGGACCAGTGCTCCTTCGGCTTTATCATCCTGGATGAGAAGCGGGAGATTCTGGAGGACGGTACGGTGCGCTATACCATCCTGAAGGTCAAGCTGTTTGAGGTGTCTGTGGTTACCTTCCCGGCCTATGAGCAGACCTCTGTCTCCGCCCGCATGAAACAGGAAGAGACGATCCGGCAGCGGCTGTTCCAGGAGAAAAAGGAAGCCCTGCGGCAAAAATTGAAAGGAGCTTAGCGTATGGCACTGCAAGCATTGCTGCTGAAAAGAAAAATCGAGGAAAAGCAGGGGCGTATGGCCGGCCTGCTGGAAAAACGCGAGACGTTCAAGACCCGGGAGCGGGAACTGGAGGCGGCCATGGATGAGGCCCAGACCGATGAGCAGTTGCGGACAATGGATGAGATGGTGGATGCTTTTGACGCTGAACAGCGCAGCCACGAGGAGGCCATTGCCGCCCTCCAGGGGGAGATCGACGCCGACCAGGCGGAGCTTCGCTCCCTGGAGGAGAACCAGCCCAAAGCCCCCGCCCAGCCCCCTAAACTTCCGTCCTCTGAGACGGCACGAAAGGATGAGAACATTATGACCAAGCGTCAGATCCGCGCCTTTGGCGCCATGACTATGGAGCAGCGCTCCGCCTTTATCCAGCGGGATGAGGTGCAGGACTTTTTGAGCCAGTTTCGCAGCAAGTTCAAGTCCGGTCAAACCCGGAGTGTGACCGGCGGTGAGCTGCTGATCCCCGAGATGGTGCTGGAGCTGATCCGGCAGAACATCGAGGATTATTCCAAGCTGATCCGCCGGGTACGTCTGGTGCCCGTCTCCGGCCGGGCCCGCCAGCCCATTATGGGTACCATCCCCGAGGCGGTATGGACGGAGGCTTGCGGGGCCCTTAATGAGCTGGCTTTTGCCCTCAACCAGGCGGAGGTAGACGGCTACAAGGTGGGCGGCTATGTGCCCATCTGCAACGCCCTGCTGGAGGATACCGACTACGCCCTGCTCTCCGAGATCATTGTGGGTATGGGCGCCGCCATCGGCATTGCCGTTGACAAGGCGATTCTCTTCGGTACCGGCGTAAAAATGCCCCTGGGTGTGGCCACCCGTCTGGCCCAGACCGTGCAGCCGGGCGAGTATCCGGAGAATGCCCGCCCCTGGGTCAATCTCTCCGCTTCCAATGTGATCACCATTCCCTCCGGCTCCACCAGCGGCCTGACGCTGTTCCAGAAGATCATCCTGGCCTCCGGAGCGGCAAAGGGCAAGTATTCCCGTGGGGATAAGTTCTGGGCCATGAATGAGGCCACCGAGACCAAGATCAAGGCGGAGGCCGCCGCCGTCAACGCTGCCGGCGCCATTGTCGCTGTGATGGACGGTACCATGCCCGTGGTGGGCGGCGATATGGTGGTGTTCTCCGATGACGTCATGCCCGATGATACCATCATCGGCGGCTATGGCGACCTCTACCTGCTGGCTGAGCGGGACGGCACCACGGTGGGCTACTCCGACCAGCCCCTGTATCTCCAGGATCAGACCGTGGTGAAAGGAACTGCCCGGTATGACGGCCAGCCCGCCATCCCGGAAGGGTTTGTGGCCATCGGCATCGGCAAGGCCCCTGTGACCTCCGTGTCTTTTGCTCAGGATGTGGCCAACCCTGCGGTGGCCGCGCTCCAGTCTCTGACCATTGGCGGGCTGGCCCTGAGCCCCACCTTTGCCACCGGCACCGATACCTACACCGCCACCACCAGCAACGCCAAGGACGCCATCAGCGCGGTGCCCACCATGGGCTCTACGGTGACCATTACGGTGGGCAAGACCCGTGTGCAGAACGGCGGAGAGGCCACCTGGTCCAGCGGCTCCAACGTGGTGTCCATCACCGTGAACAACGGCAAGAACTCCAAGGTCTACACCGTCACGGTGACCAAGGAGTAAGGAGGAGACTGCCATGGATGACACCGCACTGCTGGCGCTGCTGAAGCAGGATCTCCAGCGGACAGGAGATATTCCTGGAGACGAGACGTATCTGCCTTTTCTGCTGGAGACGTCCAGGGCCAGCCTGACCCGGCAGGGAATTGTCGATGACGGCTCCCAGGATTACTTCCAGACCGTGGTGGGCACCGCCGCGTGGATGTACCGCAAGCGTATCAGCGGCGAGGCGGAGCCGGAATACCTCCGGCGGCTGCGGAAGGATCTGCTGCTGAGCCGTGGGCGGGAGGTGTTGCCATGATTTTGGACGCGGGAGTGCTGACCATCTATGGGGTGTCATCCACGGAGGGAACTATGCCTCCGCCGGTGCGGTATTCCCTGGATGTGAAGCGGACGGCGTGCTTCGGAGAGAAGGTGGTGGGGGCGACCCGCTATTACGCGGCGGCCAAGGTCGGGCAGCGGATCGACCGAACGGTTCGCATTTGGCGGGACGCCTCCATCCCCATCACCGTCCGGGACATCTGTCTGGCGGACGGGATCTATTACCGGATCCGCAAGGTGACGCCCACCGCCGACGAGGACGGCCTGCTGGTGACAGACCTTGACCTGGAGGACGATGACGGAACCGTGAGGGGGTGGCTTCGTGAAAATAAGACCTGACCAGCTGGAGCAGGCCGTCCGGGCGCAGCTGGAGAGCTATTCCCAGAAGGTCGGACAGGAAGTGGACATGGCTGTGATCAACGTGGCCAAAAAGACGCTGCAGCGCATTAAGCAGACTGCTCCTAAGAGAACTGGGGACTACCGCAAGGGATGGACTATGAAACGGAGCAGAGAGCGAAGCAGGATCACGGTCACGCTTTACAACAAGACTCGGTATATGCTGACCCACCTGCTGGAGCATGGCTTTCAGAAGGCGGCTGGCGGCCGCGTAGAGGGGCAGCCCCACATAGGGCCAGCCACGGAGCAGGCAGAGGAAGATCTTATCTCTGAGGTTACCCGGAGACTGGGAGGGTAAGTGCATGACTTACGAAGAGCTGCTGGCCGTCCTAAAGCCGGTGGGAATCCCCTGGGCGTATCACCACTGGGAGAACCCACCCGCACCGCCTTATGGGGTCTACCTGGACGGCCCCTATGACCCCTTTCACGCGGACAACCGCAACTATTTCAACGCCCACCAGATACGGCTGGAGATCTATTCTGCCGTCCGGGACCCAGCCTTGGACGCCAAGGTGGAAGCGGTACTCTCTGCCGCTGAGATCCCCTATGAAGCGGACTTTGATCATCTGGAGAGCGAAGCGCTCTATGAATCTATTTTTGAAATCGAGGTGTAAAAATGCCTGACAATGCAGCCAACAAGGTCAAATTCGGCCTTTCTAATGTCCATTACGCCATGGTCCAGTCCACGGAGGGCGGGGTGGTCACCTATGACACCCCGAAGCCATGGCCCGGTGCGGTCAATCTCTCCATGCCGCCCCAAGGGGAGACAACCAAGTTCTACGCGGATGACATTGCCTACTATGTTTCCTCCACCAATGACGGCTACCAGGGGGACTTTGAGAGTGCCCTGGTGCCCGATGACTTTGCCCAGTCGGCGCTGGGGGAGAAGCTGGTGGCGGAAGCCGGTGTGCTGGTGGAAAACGCCAGCGTGGAGGGTAAAGCATTTGCCCTGCTCTTTGAGTTCAAGGGAGACCAAAAAGCCATCCGGCACGTCCTTTACAACTGCACGGCGGCACGGGCCAATGTAGCAGGCTCCACCATCACCAACAGCAAGACTCCCACCACTTCCTCGCTGACTCTGACCGCTGCTCCGTTGGCCAATGGAAACGTGAAGGCCAAGACCACGGCCAGCACCACGGATGAAGTCTATAAGGGCTGGTATCAGTCGGTATGGCAGCCTCCGGCAGAGGAGAGCACCTGATGACCAGAACTGTAACCATTGACGGCCGGGAGGTCACCTTCCGGGCGTCCGCCTCCATTCCGCGGCTTTACCGGATCAAGTTCCACCGGGACATCATGCAGGATATGGTGACCATTGCCAAGGCAGTAAAAGACACAAAGGATGGAAAGACATCTATCCAGATGGATTGCCTGACGCTGTTTGAAAATGTGGCGTATCTGATGGCCAAACACGCGGACCCGTCGGTGCCCAGTACCGTAGATGAGTGGCTGGATGGCTTCGATTCCTTTTCCATCTATTTGGTCTTTCCTGTGATCAGTGAAATGTGGCAGGACAATATCCGGACGATGAGTGTACCGGCAAAAAAATAGAGGCGACCGAGCGTGAGATGTCCACTGCGCTGCTCCTCCTCCGGGCAACGCAGGTGGGCGTCTCCATAGCCGACATGGATCTTCTGACCATCGGGATGATCCAGGATATGTATGTGGAGGCCATGAACGACCAGGTCCCCTACGCTCGCCTCGCCACACAGGAGGATTTCGATAAATTTTAAAAGGAGGTGGCGGTATGTTTGGCAATCGGGTAAAGGGCATTACCGTTGAAATTGGCGGCGATGTAACCAAGCTGGACAAAGCCCTGAATAAGACGGACGCAAATTTGCTTCGGGTCCAGAAAGATCTGAAAGAGGTCGAGAAAGCGTTAAAGCTTGACCCCACCAATGTAGATCTTCTGGCACAGAAACAGCGGCTCCTGGCGGAGCAGGCCGACCTGGCCAGACAGCGGCTTTCCACCATGGAGCAAGCCGCCGCAAACCTCGATGATACCATCAGCAAAAGCCAGCTGGACGCATTCAATCTGGAGCTTGATCTGACAAAAGCTAATGCGGCGGACGCAGCCAGGCAGCTGGAAGATTTTAAGGATCCTCTTGTTGAAATTGGTAGTGCGGCGGGCGAAGCCGCAGACGGATTTGATCGTGTTGACGGGTCTGCCGGAAAAATGAGTGACGGCTTTACCGTTGCCAAAGGCGTTATGGCAGACCTGGCTTCTAAAGGAATTTCTTTCTTAGTAGAAAAAGCTTTGGAGCTATTGTCTGCTATTTGGAATTTAGATGAAGCTACAGAAGAATATCGAAAGTCTATGGGGCTGCTGAATACAGCCTATGAGGATGCAGGATTTAATCAAGATCTGGCCAAAGAGTCCTATCGTGGCTTTTATGAAATTCTGGGTGATACGGGGAAGGCCACAGAAGCCGCGCAGCTGCTCTCCAATCTGGCCGCCAGCGAAAAAGAGGTGGCTAAGTGGATCGAGATTGCAGCTGGTGTCTATGGCAAGTTTGGAGAAGCTATCCCCATCGAGTCCCTAATGGAAGCTGCAAACGAGACTGTGAAAACTGGAGAAGTCGCCGGTGCACTGTCGGATGCCTTTGAATGGGTTGGTATTAGCTCTGAAGAAGTAAACAAACAATTAGAGACCATGGTCGATGAGACTGGAAAAGCACAATACCTCATGGGACTGCTCTCAACGGAATACAGCGATGCTGCCGCTTCTTTTTATGAAAACAATAATGCTATTATCGAAGCCAATCGCGTACAAGCTGAGTTAGATGATTCGCTTGCTGACATAGGTCAGGCTGTTGCGGAGATTAAGACGCAGCTTTTTGAGGCATTTGGGCCCACAATCGATGATTTGGCCCATGGCTCGTCAGAAGCTATGCAAATGATTAGCGATGGAATCAGCCGCATAGGAAATGAAGTTGGGCCATCTATGGAGAAATTAAACGACGCATTAAGTCGTTTTGTAGAAGCGGCGGCTCCTGCGCTAGAACCATTGCTCGATGTATTGGGAAAAATTTTATCAATATTTGCGGATATTGCTACATTTGTTTTGGAAACTGCAATCCCTATAATAGAAGCTTTGGCAAGTGTGGCGGAATTTGCGTTGAGAATTGTTTCTACGGGTCTTGATCTTATTGGCGATGCCTTAAGTGCTATTTTAGATAGCATTTCAAGTGTGATCAAATGGTTCCAAAAATTGTTTGGATTTGGGGATGAAGTAAGTTCTGCTAGCATAGCAGAAAGTCCAGAGCAAATAAGGAATTCTCAGACCCGCAGCTTTGCCGCACTGTTCAGCCCCTCGCCGCCTGACTTGGACGACTTCCCGCACTTCGCCTCCGGCGGTGTCTTTGCTCCCAACAACCCCATGCTGGGTGTACTGGGAGATAACCCCAGGGAAGTGGAGATCGCTGCGCCCCGTTCGGCCATGCAGGACGCCTTCCTGGACGCCCTGGATCAGCGCAGCGTGGGGGCGGCAAGTAAGGTCAATGTCAGTGTCCGGTTTACCGGCTCCCTCGCCCAGCTGGGGCGGCTGCTCCAGCCGGTGGTGACCGTGGAGACGGCACGCCAGGGACCCAGTTTTGCAAGATAGGAGGATACGGATGTACACAGTCACAATGGACGGAAAACCCTACCGGCTCCGGGTGCGCTATAACACCCTGGAGCGTGCCTTTGAGCTGCGCAGCGGTGACAATGAGGGCTATATGCTCTCGGGCCGCCACGAACGGGATCTGCTGGGTACCGGGTACTCCTATCAGTTTTCTGTGGAGCCGGATCCCCAGCACCCAGAGGACTACGACGCCTTTTATGAGGCCATCTCAGCGCCGGTGAACAGCCACGAGATCACCATGCCCTACGGCCAGTCCACCATCACCTTTCAGGCGGAGGTGGAGTCCGGCCGGGATATGTGGAAGGGAAGGATGGCCGGGGTCAGCCGCTGGACGGGGCTGGCGGTGAATTTCAAGCCCATCGATCTTCAGCGTACCCCGGACTAAAGGAGCAGGTATGAGAAACAAGCTGATCTATGACAAGTGGATTTTTACCGACAGCCAGCAGCCGGATGACCAGCTGGCGGAAGGGAGCTTCTATCTGGAGACGTCCCTGCCTGCCTCCGCCCTGGGGGTAGACACCATGGAGCTCACTGTCAAGTGTTCCGACCCCTCCATCAAGGCCTTTACCCCCAATGCCCCCATGACCTATTTTTACCGGGACAGGCAGAAGGTGCTCTTCTATCTCCAGTCGGTGGAACGTGTGGGGCCGGACCGGTACATCCTCTCCGGCCTGTCTGCCCTGGGACGGCTGGAAAAAATGCCTCACCCCGGCGGGATCTACACTGGACAGACTGTGGACGAGGTAGTGCGGGACATCTGCGGCTCCGTCCCGGTGCATATCAAGACCAGCCTCCAGGATGTTCAGCTGTACGGATGGCTCCCCTATGTGAAGCCGCCGGACAATTCAGCGCGAGATAACCTGGCCCAGGTTCTTTTTGTCATTGGGGCCTATCTGGGTACCGATATGGATGGCTTTCTCCGGGTAGAGCCCTTGTGGGACGGTGTGGCCAGTACCGTGACCATGGACCGGATGTATTCCGGCGGCTCTGTGCCCTATGAGAGCCCCATCAGTGCGGTGTCCGTCACCGAGCACCAGTACATTCAGGGGACGGAGGAGACCACCCTGTACGACGGCACAGCCCAGGAGGGGCAGCTGGTCACCTTTGATGAGCCCATGCACAGTCTTGCAGCCACAGGCTTTTCCATCCTCAGCAGCGGGGCAAACTGGGCAAGACTATCTACCGGGACCGGTACCCTCACCGGCAAGGGGTATATCCATACCACCCGGCAGGTTGTGAAGACGGTGACGGAGGGAGCCGCTGAGAATGTCAGGACCATCACAGACGCCACCCTCGTGTCTCTGGTAAGCTCCAACGGCGTTGCCAGTCGGCTGGCTGATTATTACCGCTGTCAGGAGACCATAAACAGCGGTCTTACTGCCATAGCAGAGAAACCAGGCCATGTGGTATCCATCTGGCACCCCTACGATAAGCGCATGGTAACAGCCTGCATTGGCACCATGGAGTTTGCCATGTCCGCGGTGCTGCGGGCAGATATTACGGCCCTGGTGGGCTTTCTGCCGCCCCGGCCGGAGGAATTGCAATACTATGATGCCTATGAGGAGCTGACCGGGACAGGGGAGTGGGATCCTCCGGAAGGCGTAACGGTGGTGACCTCCGTCCTGATCAGCGGCGGAGACGGGGGCTTCAGCGGCTGCCGAGGCGGCGTTTCCCCGGATCCACCGGAACTGTCCGACCTTGATCAGGAGCTGTATGGTTTGAATGCAGGGTATGGAGCCGAGGGAGGCCCAGGTGGCCAGCCAGGCCAGGGTGGGAAGATCCTGGTGGCAGATCTCCCGGTTACCCCAGGGGTAAAGGTTCCCTATTCCACTGGGATCGGAGGCCTGGGAGGCCAGCCTTCGGAGGCAAACCAGGACTCCAACCCCGGCCAGGAGGGCGGCGCTACCACCTTCGGATCCTTGTCTTCTGCCAATGGGGCGGTGTCTCCTACGGGCTACACCAACCCGCTGACAGGGCGCACCTATGCCACCCCGGGAGATCTCCAGGGCATTGCCGGAGGCCGGGGGGCCGGTGCTTCAACGACGGCAGAATACGGCTATGAGCCGGGCACGTCTATCATGGACCGTGACGGAAATACATGGCTTCCTGGTGTGCCGGCAAACATTGAGGATAATGTCATGCTGTACGATGGTGAGTACTACATCGCACAGGCCGGCAAGGGCAGCGGCGGTGGCCCTGCGGTGGGCTCCAACGGATTTGACGGGGCTCTGGGCTCAGTGTCTGGAACCAAACCGGAAAACGCAAAGGCTGTGGGCGGCCGCAGCGGAAACGGCGCCGACGCCAAAGCCCCAAGTGATCAGACAATTCCCGGAAAAGGCGGCGATGGAGGTCACGGCGGTGGCGGTGAGGGCGGCGTGGGCCTGGCCGTTGCCCGGTTGCGGGAGAATGCGTCTATCACCAGAGGCCGTCCGGGAAAAGGCTCTGAAGGGGCCAGGGGTGGGCCGGGGATTTTAATTCTCTTCTACCGCCGTCCAAAGCCCGGCCAGCAGCTGCTGGCCGCTGTGACCCAAAATAACCGCTGGCGGCTGGATAAGCTGGGACGAAGATGTATTGTGTGAGGTGGAACCATGGCGACATTGGATGAATTACAGGCCAAGCTGGCCGCACTGACCCAGCAGGTCAACGAGATCACCGCGCCCCCAGATGACTACTATACCCATCGCTTCAGCGGGGAGGAGATCGACAATGCGGTAGATCGTGTCAAGGCCACTCCAGGCTCCGGGGCCATTACTGCAGGGGATGTAGGGGCTGCGCCTAGTGGATTTGGATTAGGAACAGCTGTTGCAAACGCGCCGACTGTGAACGATTTTGATTCTATTTTAAAGACTGGTTGGTATATTGGCGTTCCGGTTATACCTGGATTTCTATTTGGAAATACAACGTTAATGCACGTTGCTGCTAATAACGCTTATGCTACTCAACTTGCATTTGTCTATTTGATGGCCAGTGGATATCCTACCAACACAATGCTAATTAGATCAAAAGAAGTGGGGGTATGGAAACCGTGGGAGTGGATAAACCCGCCAATGAAACTAGGTGTAGAGTACCGCACAACTGAGCGGCACAACGGAAAGCCCGTATATACAAAATTGGTTGACTGTGGGGCCATGCCCAATAATACCGCAAAAGACGTAGAATACTCAGTGGACACAAATTGTCAGCCGATTTCCGTGAATGGCACATGGTCAAACGGTAAAATAACAATGCCAGGAGAAAATGGATCTTACGCTTTTCCCGGTGAGTTACAAAGCATTTCGGCAAGTAACAATGTAATCATATTAGTAACTCATTCTGATAGGTCTAATTATACCGCAAATGCTACCGTTAAATATTGGAAAACCACTGATTGATGAGGGCGATGCAATGAAAAGAATCGTGTATAAAAGAGAAATACCGGCGCTCATTGAAAAAAAACTTGGAGGCGAGCAAGTAGTAATTCGTGAAGCCTATTTGCAAACTGAGAGCCTGGCTTTTACGGATAGCAACGAAGACATCCAAATTGCAGAGGCGTTAAAATACGCCTACAATGGCGAATACACCATAGAGGATGACGGACAGCCAGAGCCGGAACCCAGCCGCGAGGAAAATCTGGAGGCAGAAGTATCTGAGCTGAAAGAGTCCTTGGAACTTCTCCTTTCGGGGGTAACGGAATGAAACCGGAGCTGAGAGAAAAGATCATCCAGTACAACCGGGTGCTGGCACAGAATAAGGAAAAGGCCGATGATTTTATGACGGTCCTGGGCGCTCTGCCGCCTGGGCAAGTGAAAAACCTGGTGAAAGATCCGACGATTGGCCCAAGTCTTGAGAAATATGGGATAGGAGGAGCGTAAATGAACACTTTGGAACATTGGAAAATGATTGTTGCGGCGCTTTTGGGAGCTCTGACCGGGCTCTGGGGTTGGTTTGGCTGGCTGGTCATCGGCTGGATCATCTGTATGGTGGTGGATTACATCACCGGCAGCGCCGCCGCTGCCAAACAGGGCCAGTGGTCCAGCTCCATGGCCCGAGAGGGGATCTGGCATAAGGCCGGAATGATCGTGGTGGTGATCGTAGCCGCCGGTGCGGATCTGCTGATCGCCCTGGTGCTGGCCAATATTCCGGCCGTGCAGCTGCCGTTTACTTACAGTGGTCTGATCTGCCCTATTGTATTGGTTTGGTATGGAGTGACAGAATTGGGCAGCATCACCGAGAACGCCGTGGCCATGGGAGCCCCGGTGCCTGGATGGCTTACCAAGCTGCTCCAGGTGAGTAAAGACGCCATTGACAACGCCGGCGAGCAAATTGCCGGCGGAGAAGAGGATGAATGAGCCAAACGGCTGTTCAAATATTACATAAAGGAGATAAAACTATGGAAACCAATTTTTACAGCGTGAGTGAGTATCTTTATCGCATGCTCAACTACAACGAGGCCCACGAAACCGACCTGAAGGATATGGCCATGGCCATCCAGCCCGCCGTCATCGCCGAGGCCCCGGAGCGCCGGGACAAGGACTATGACGAAAAGGTCATGGAGTTCTATGGCCGGTACAACAAGAAGATCCTCAATGCCTACCACAATGAGACCCAGGCGGAGTTTGTCCGGCAGGTGGAGGAGCTCTATCAGGAATACCAGGGCGAGCTGGAGGCCTACGAGGCCAGTAAGGACAAGCCCCAGGATGGCGCCGACATCCTCGAAGAGGACGAGGAAGGCAGTGAGGCGTAATGCTGATCTGCATTGACGCTGGGCATTATCTGGGCACCCCAGGGAAGAGATGTCTGAAGACAATCGACCCCGGAGAGACCCGGGAGTGGGTGCTGAACAACCGTGTGGCCCACAAGGTGCAGCAGCGGCTCACGGCTTACGACTGCACAACCATGCGGGTAGACGATCTCACTGGTCAAAGAGAGATCACTCTTTTTGACCGTGTACTGATTGCCAATCAGGCCGGGGCGGATGTGTATCTGTCCATCCACCACAACGCCGGTATCAACGGCGGCTCTGGAGGCGGTATCGTGGTCTATGTTTGCCCTGGAGTGGGCGAGGACACCACCAGCCTCCAGCGTGCCGTATACGAGCACACAGTGGCCTCCACGGGCCTCCGGGGCAACCGGTCCAATCCGTTGGGGGTGGCAGATTTCTATGTGCTCAAGTACACCACCATGCCCGCGGTGCTGGGGGAGTTTGGCTTTATGGACTCCACCACGGACACTCCCATTATCCTGACGGAGAAATATGCTGACCAGTTGGCCGACGGGATTGTGGCCGCTCTGGTGGAGCAGTATCATCTGAAGGAGGTGGACAGCGTGACCTATGAGGAGTGGGTGGCGTATTATGAGCGCCACCAAAAGGAGCAGGCAGCGAAAGAGCCGACCGAAGAGTGGCAAAAAGACACTGTAAAGAAGGCGATTGCTGCCGGGATCTCTGACGGCTCCAGGCCTTTGGACAAGATGACCCGTGTGGAAGGCATGGCTATGGTATTGGCCGGGATGGAAAAGTAAAAAAACGGATATTTTATTGTTATAGTCTATTGGGGTATGGCCCGCCGTACTGACTGATAATAAAGGCGGCCAGTTTGGGGTTGGGAGTGGAGATCTTTACCGGGAATTGGAGCTTCTTTTCATATACAAACATCTCACTTCACCTCGTTCTGCTCGTAATTCCAGGGCCAGGGTTCGCTCAGCCACTGGTAGCTGTCTCCGGTGGCGGCGGCAGACTTGGTCATGGGACCAAACTTGGACTCATAGGCCGCCTTGGCTGCCTTTTCCATGGCGGCGTACTGCTTGAACAGGCGGAACGCCTCGGCGTCATCCTGGTGGGTATCCAGATAGGTACCCAGCTCCATGACCACAAATTCCAGGGCCTGGAGCTCGGCGAGGGGAGTGTCGGGCACTGTGGAGCCCTCCACCTTCAGGTGAAAGGGCAAATTGAGTCCGGGAAACAGGGTGCCGTTGCTCAGTGCCTCAGACTGGGAATATTTCTGGGGGTTGTTTTGCTGAAAGGGGACATAGGGGACGGCCAGCCCCGCGCAAGAGGGCATAGTGCCGCTGGAATCGGGACAGCCGGCGGCGGCAGCACCTGACTGGGCGCTCCGGGCGCTGGGAATTTCGTTATACAAAGGGGGTTGCCTCCTTCTTTGAATTGAGAGGGGGCCGCGCTGAGAGGGCGCGGCGTCCCCCTCAAACCAGTCTATGCACTCCGGCCTTTGTTGCCCACGCATACCCAGGGGAGGGCGGCCATAGGATAGGGCGGAGGTGGTTCATTTGAAGCGAGGCATTGCTTTGGCGGGGGCGATGGGTCTGGTGGTGATCCTGCTGACGCTGGCCATCAGCCGGCTGGGGCGGATGATCGAGCCGGTCATTCACCCGGTCCCAAATACCGCCGCCGCGCCGGTCATTTTGGACGCAGGCCATGGCGGGGAGGACGGGGGCGCGGTGTCCATCACCGGCGTGCCGGAGAGCCAGATCAATTTGGAGATCGTACAGAAGCTCCGGGACATCCTGGCCCTGTGCGGGGCCGACCCGGTGCTTTTGCGGGAGGAGGACATTTCCCTCCACGACGCGGGCGCCTCCACCCTGCGGGAGAAAAAGCGCTCCGATCTTCAAAACCGGGTAGCAGCGGTAGAGGCCGTGGACGGGGCTACCCTCATCAGCATTCACCAAAACACCTATCCCAGCTCCAAGTACCACGGAGCTCAGGTATTTTATGCCCCCACAGAGGGTTCGCAGGCCCTGGCGGAGCACTTTCAGGCCGCTTTGCGGGACCAGCTCCAGCCGGACAATGAGCGGGCGGCCAAGAAAATCCCCGACAGCGTCTATCTCATGAACCATATCACCTGTCCCGCCATTTTGGTGGAGTGCGGCTTTCTCACCAATCCCGGCGAGGAGGCCATGCTCCGGGACCAGGGTTATCAGCGGCAATTGGCCATGGTGCTGGCAGGGGCCTGGCTGAGCGGGCAGGAGAAGGGAGAGGCGGATTTACAACCGGCGGAAAATCTGCTACAATAACGCCAATGAAGTTTTCCGGGACGTCCCGGTAAAGGAGTTTCCAAATGAAAGCCAAAACCCTGTTTTATTGTACCCAGTGCGGCAACGAGACCCCGAAGTGGCAGGGGAAATGTCCTGCCTGCGGCGCTTGGAACACCATTGTGGAGCAGCCGGCGGAAAAGAGTGTGAAAAAGGCCGGGCCGGTGGCCAAAGGCTCTGCCAGCGGAATCCCTCTCAGCCGCCCCACCCCCATGAAAGAGGTGGAGACCACCGACGAGCTGCGCTTTTCCACGGGCATGGGAGAGCTGGACCGGGTACTGGGCGGCGGCGCGGTAAAGGGCTCACTGGTGCTGGTGGGCGGCGCGCCGGGTATCGGCAAGTCCACTCTTATGCTCCAGATCTGCGACAGCCTGTGCACCTTTGCAAAGGTACTGTATGTATCCGGTGAGGAGTCTCAGCGGCAAATCAAGCTCCGGGCCGAGCGGCTGCGGGTAAACGGGGAGGGGCTCTACCTGCTGGCGGAGACCAACCTGGAAAACATGCTGGACGCTGTCCACGAGCTCCAGCCGGACATCCTCATCGTAGACTCCATCCAGACCCTCTACCACGGGGATGTGACCTCCGCCCCCGGCAGCGTCAGCCAGGTGAAGGAGTGCACCATGGCCCTCATGCAGCTGGCAAAGGGGGAGGGGATCACCATCTTTGTCATCGGCCATGTGAACAAGGAGGGCTCCATTGCCGGACCAAAGGTGCTGGAGCACATGGTGGACTGCGTACTCTACTTTGAAGGGGAGCGGCAGATGGCCTACCGGATTCTCCGGGCGGCCAAAAACCGCTTTGGCGCCACCAATGAAATCGGAGTTTTTGAAATGGAAGACGGGGGCCTCAGCGAGGTTCCCAACCCTTCCGAGGCTCTGCTGGCTGGGCGTCCCCAGGACGCTCCGGGGACCTGTGTTACCTGTGTGATGGAGGGGGTGCGCCCGGTACTGGCGGAGATCCAGGCCCTGGTGGTGCCCTCCAGCCTGGGAAATCCCCGGCGGGTGAGCAACGGCTTTGACTACAGCCGCTCCATGCTGCTGCTGGCGGTGCTGGAGAAGCGGGGCGGGCTTCTGGTAGGCAATTGTGACGCCTATCTCAACGTGATTGGCGGCCTTTATCTGGAGGAGCCCGCTGCTGATCTGGCCGCGGTGCTGGCCCTGGCGTCCAGCTTCCGGGACAAGCCGGTGCCCCATGACCTGGCTGCCATCGGTGAGGTAGGACTAACCGGGGAGCTGCGGGCGGTGAGCGCCCTCAATCAGCGCCTGGCCGAGGTCCAGCGGTTAGGGTTCACCAAATGCCTGATCCCCAAACGGATTCAGGGAAAATTAGTCGCCCCCGAGGGTCTGGAGCTCATCCGGGTGTCCAACATCCGGGAGGCTATGGCCGCTTTGCTGTGAAGCCAGGGGCACAAAGTTGACGCAGCCCCCATAGCCGGCCGGACCGGGGGAGGCTGCGCGGGACAGAGAACACAGGCCGTCTTTCTGATAGACACAGGGGTCCGTACAAGCAATGAGGCTCAACACGATCATCTCCAAATTTCATCAAGGGAATTTAGTATGTCCCAACTGCGCGGAGATATAAGCGGCGATCGTCTGACGGCCCTTATGATACCTGATAGGTGAAAGAATAAAAACGTGTTCAGCTGCTGGGATAGGCCGCTGAACCAATGAGATCCCCATGGAGAGAAAGGAGGGGCTGGGACGCTCGGGATAAAACTATATTATCAGGTCAACAAAATAAAAATTTTGTTGACCTGAGTGGAGGCGAAAAGCCCCTTTCCCCGAGATTCCCCCGATTATGGACTACCGCACCGAAGCTCCGGCGCTGCTGCGGGATTTCCTGGTTTATCACGAAACCATTCAAGGACATTCCCGTCAGACCGTTGACGAATACTTCTTAGACCTTCGAAACTTCTTCCGCTATCTGAAGCTGGAAAAAAATCTGGTCCCGAAGGACATGCCCTTTGATCAGATTCCCATTGATGACGTAGATCTGTCTCTGGTCAAACAAATCACCCTCACAGACATCTACGCCTTTATGAACTTCCTGTCACGGGACCGCCGGCTCAACAACGCCTCCCGTGCCCGCAAAGTTGCCACCATCCGGTCCTTTTATAAATACCTGACCAATAAGGCGAAGCTTCTGGACACCAACCCGGTCCAGGACCTGGACTCGCCCCGGCTGAAAAAGACTTTGCCCAAGTACCTGAATCTGGACGAGAGTCTGGAGCTTCTGGACAGCGTAGATGGAAAAAATGCCGTCCGGGACTACTGTATTTTGACCCTGTTTTTAAACTGCGGTCTGCGGATCTCCGAGCTGGTCGGCCTTAATAAAACAGATGTTCGGGGCGATCAGCTTCGGGTGTTGGGCAAGGGCAACAAAGAGCGGATCTTGTTCCTGAATGAGGCCTGTCAGCAGGCTCTGGCCGACTGGATGACCGAACGGGACGCCATGACACTGGTGGATCAAAACGCCCTGTTTGTCACCCTTCAGAACCGCCGTCGAATCACCACTGCGGCGGTCCATAAGCTGGTAAAAAAGCACCTGGCGGCTGCCGGATTGGACAGCACCCAGTACTCCGCCCACAAGCTGCGCCACACGGCCGCCACCCTTATGCTGCAAAACGGCGTGGATGTGCGCACCCTCCAGGAGGTGCTGGGCCACGACCATCTGAATACCACCCAGATTTATACCCACGTGGACAACGAGGACCTGCGCACTGCCGCGCGGGCAAACCCATTGAGCCATACAAAGCAGCGAAAAAAGCCAAAATTACCCCCGGAAGAGGACTAAAAGTGAGGTTTACCTATGAATTTGTTTTACTTGATTGCCGATTTCATTGCACCCGCCGCCATGCTGCTGGTGGGAATCTGGTGGCGCCTCTCCCCTCCTGCTTATGGGAAAAACGGCCTTGCCTACAGCACGGAGCTCACCCGGAAAAACCCGGACGCCTGGACGGCCGCCCATCGCCACTGCGGGAAGCTCTGGGTGCGCATTGGCATCATCAGCGCTGCAGCCAGCGGGATCCTTATCGCCCTGTTTTCTGACCACCATTCCGCCTTTTGGATGTGGCTCATTGTGGGACAGATGGTGCTGTTCTGCGTGTCCGTTTTTATGGTGGATCTGTTGTTAAAGACCCAGTTTGGGAACGAGAAATGAGAAAAAGCGGAGCGCCTAGGCGCTCCGCTTTCTTTCTATTATGGATGGGAGTCGATGGGATAGGCAACGCCTGCGTGTTCTCCGGTGAGTGGGATATACCACGGGTACAGCTCCAGGGCTGCCGCTTCCTCCAGCTCCAGGGGCTCCAGGAACTCCCAGTTGCCCAAAATACAGACTTTTGTAGGACTCATCCGTCCATGGCTGATCTGAATCTGTTCCAGCCGTGAGCCATCGCTGCGCACGACTGCAAACGGGCAGTTTCCACGATACCCCATCTCCCACTCCCCTCTCACCATAGCGCCCAGGGGCGTCAGGATCAGCTGGGTGGGCAGACGCGTACCTTCCGCCTCTCCGGTGAGGGTCATTTCCAGCACCGGATAATTTTCTACCTGGAAGGGGACCTCCCATTGGCCGAAAACCGGCTCACTCATCAGGACGCTACCATAGGCTTCGGAAAGGGTGAGTTTGTCCAGATCCTCCGGGCGGACATTGGAAAAGCTGATCCCTACATAGGACTTGCCGTCCAGCTCAAAGCTGATGTCCTCGGAGGCTCCGGTATGCGGTTCTCCATCCAGATAGACATTGGTCAGAAGAAGCGATTGTCTGCGGCCGAGCTCCGATTCCAGAAGCCCACCCTCTGCCAGTTGGACCAATACCTGGAAGGTACCGTCCGCGGCAAATCCCATGGAGGACAGCTCCGCTTTGTCAAAGCCGCTCAGGGGCGCCGGGGTCTGGCCCGGCTTCAGCACCACCTGTCCATTGTCCAGCGTCATACAGTCAAGGACTTCTTCCGAGATCAGCTCCTTAGGCAGAGGTTCTGAGGTTGCAAATTCGTACACCTGGGGCCAGACATAGCCCACCCAAAAACGGATGTCCTCCTGCAAATCGCTGGGTTCTTCCCGCTCTTCGTTGATTTCAAACAGCGCGGTATGGGTGTCCGGGTCAAAGGCCACACAGTCAGACAATACGTTTTCCTCCCCGGTATCCCGCTGAACTTTGCCCCAAATTTTGGTGTTTTCATCGATCATCCGCTCCCCGGTCAGGTCCCGCACCTGTACATAGAGCTTGAGCCGGTACCGGTCGGTGACCGCGGAGAGCACAGAAATCTCAAAGTCCTGATCGACATCAGCAGACTTGTCGATCTCCCGGCTGTACGGGGCAAAGTCACCCAATGCCGCAAAAAGCTGTTCCCTCAGGCCGGGGGAAGCGGCCAGGGCCGAGGCCGTGACAGCGGCACACAACGCTGCCGCAATGAGCAAAATCCGGAGCTTTGGGCGGCGGTGGGAAGATATCGCAGGCTCAGCGGCCATCGCCTCCGTAATACGCGCTGCGGCTTCCGGGGGCAGCGTCACACGCTCCATCTCCTGATGATAGTCCTGTTCAAACATAGTCTCCCTCCTCGCTCAGCTTGTCCCGCAGCATGGTCCGTGCCCGAAACAGACGGGTTCGGATGGCCCCTTCCCGTTTTCCCAGCGCTTGGGCAATTTCTGACACGGACATTCCCTCGTAATAAAACAGGTGCACCGGGATCCGGTAGTCCTCCGGCAGAGACCATACGGCCTCCAGCACACCGAAACGCTCCGGTTCCGGCTCCTTCGCTGCGATGTGCTCCGCCTCTTCCAGAGGGCGGTTGTTCCGCCGCCACGGGGCCCGAAACAGATCGCCCGCACAATTGGCGGCTACCCGCAAAAGCCAGGCCTTGCGGTGTTCTTCATCTCGGAAGGCCGGATTGGTGCGTACCAGACGCAAAAAGGTTTCCTGGGTAATATCCTCCGCATCCTCCCGGCTGCCCGTCCGGGCATAGGCCATGCGGTAAATGGTCTGGCCATACCGGGCCACCAACTGCTCCGCCTGCTCATAATCCATGTGATTCGCCTCCCTCGTTTGTCCTTCTGATCTATACACGTCTGAGAGGGGAAAAAGGTTACAGCAACCCCCAAAAAAGAAAGGCGGACGCCCACAGCGTCCGCCTTCTTCTGTAATGGAAAATCACCTTACATCTCAATAAGCTCATACTCTCGGGACCCGAGGCCGATTTTCTCTGCATGCTCCAGACAGCTGCGCCACTCCGACTCCGGGGTGGAGTTCAGGAAGTGGTCGTGGTGGTCATGGAAATTGGGGTCGGCCAGGTGCTTTGCCAGCTGGCTGCCCGGCATAGGCGCTGCGGCCAGGCAGGCGTCCACGCAGGCCTGATCCAAAGCCAGAGGATCAAAAGAGGCAAACATTCCGATGTTGGGCAGGATAGGCACATCATTTTCTCCGTGGCAATCGCAATTGGGGGATACATCCACCACCAGAGAAATATGGAAATTGGGGCGCCCGTCGATCACGGCCTTGGTATACTCGGCCATGCGGCAGTTGAGGGCCGCCTGGGCGTTGTCGTTGGTGAAATAGATGGCGTCAAAGTTACAGGCTCCCAGGCAACGGCCGCAGCCCACACAGTTCTGGTCGTCCACCGTCATCTTCCGTGTCTCAGGGTCAAAGACCAGACCGTTGTTGGCGCACTCCTTCTGGCAGCGCATACAGCCCCGGCACCGGCTCTTGCTGATTTTAGGCTTGCCGCTGGCGTGCTGTTCCTTCTTCCCTGCACGGGACCCGCAGCCCATGCCGATGTTTTTAATGGCTCCGCCAAAGCCAGTCATCTCATGGCCCTTAAAGTGGGTCAGGGAGATGAACACGTCCGCATCCATCACGGCCCGGCCGATTTTGGCCTTCTCCACGTACTCGCCCCCCACCACGGGGACCTCTACATCGTCCGTGCCTTTCAGCCCGTCTCCGATGAGGATGGGGCAGCCCACGGTCAGCGGGGTAAAGCCATTCTCCCAGGCACATTCCAGGTGTTCCAGGGCATTTTTCCGGCTGCCGGGATACATGGTGTTGCAGTCGGTGAGGAAGGGCTTGCCGCCCAGCTCCTTTACCACGTCCACCAATGCCCGTGCATAGTTGGGGCGCAGGTAGCTGATGTTGCCCAGCTCACCAAAGTGCATTTTGATGGCTACGAATTTCCCATCCAGGTCCAGCTCCTGAATTCCAGCCCGCTTGATCAGCTTTTTCAGCTTTGTGGGCAGGCCGTCCCCAAAGGCCTGGGTATGAAAATCGGTAAAATAAACCTTAGAAACTGACATACTTCCAACTCCCTTACGTACATCAAAATAAATCAAAAATAAAGCTTTTGGAATAACAACAAATTAGGACCGGGCACCCTGCCGGGCTTCCAGAATACCGGGCACGATGGCACACAGAGAACCTGCCACAATGAGCACGATCCCCAAGAGCATGTCCCTGGAAATGATCTCCCCATGTACCATCCAGGCCAGCACCGGAGCCAGAGCCGGCTTAAAGAAATAGACCAGTGACACGACGCTGGCCGGCAGGCACTCCATGGCCAGAAAATAGCTGCAAAAGCCGATTCCCGCTACTCCCACAGATACGAAAAGTACATAAGGCAGGTTTGCCAGGGTATACCCGGCGAAAATGGGAATGTTGGCGAAATCGGCCAGCCCCGCCCCAATCAGGGCTTGGGCCAGGGCCGGGATATGGGACAGAAGGATCAGCACCAGCAAAATGAGGCTTCCAAAGAAGAAGCTGAAGCAGGTGACCACCGCGCCTCCATATTGGGCGCACTTGCGTTTGCCCAGTACCCCATAGATGGAAAACAAAATGGTGGACAGCAGTGCAAGCCCAGTGCCCAGCAGATTGACCGAGGACTGGAAGGGATTGATAATGGCGATGGTCCCCGCCACCTCCAGAGCCAGGGCGGCAATATGCCGGGGCAAAATGGGCTCCCGCAGCAGAAAGAATGCCAAAAAGGTGACAAATACGGGGTTGCAGCTAAACAGCACCGCCGCCACAGAAGAACCAGCGTAGTTTACCGCCACATGGAGGATGGGCATGCTCAAAGCGATCCCCAAAAGGCCCAGCAGAGCGAAATGGGCCAGACTTTTGCGATCCAGATGCTCTCCCCTTTTTTTCAGGGTATTCAGAGCCAGGGGCAGCAGAATGACAAATCCCACCGCAAACCTGCACAACGTCAGCTGCATGGAATTGAGCTGGCCGGAGATAAATTTCAGCACCACCTCATAGGAGGTAAACATGATAACGGTGACAACAATGAAGAAATAACCCTTTTTTGCGGACATCTTCTCCCCTTCCTCTCTCCTGCTCAGTATATCATATCCCGCTGGAAGGTACAAGTCAGTCCATCAGTCGGAGAAACTCCTCCTCGGTGAGCACCGGGATTCCCAGCTCCTGGGCCTTGCGCAGCTTAGAACCTGCGGCCTCCCCTGCTACCACATAGGTAGTCTTTTTGGACACGGAACCGGCGGCCTTGCCTCCCCGGTCCTCAATCATTTTTGCCGCGCCCTCCCGTGTGAAGCGCTCCAGCGCTCCGGTAAGCACAAAGGTCATTCCGGCAAAGCGCTGGTCCTCCCCCTTCTGCTGGGCCAGCATATTCACCCCCGCCTCCTTGAGCCGGGCGATCAGATGGAGGCTCTGGGGGCTCTGGAACCAGTCTACAATGCTCTGCGCTGTGATTTCACCGATGTCTTCCACCGCGGTCAGCTCCTCCAGAGTGGCCGATTGCAGTGCGTCCAGGCTGCCGAATCTTCCGGCCAGGACCTTTCCGGTCTTTTGGCCTACCTGGCGGATGCCAAAGGCGTAGATGAGCCTGGACAGATCCTGCCCCTTGGACGTTTCAATGGCGGCCAGGAGATTTTGGGCGGATTTTTTGCCCATACGCTCCAGCGCGGCCACGTCCTCCTCCTTCAGGAAATAGAGGTCTCCAGGCGTTTTGACCAGCCCGGCGCCCACCAGGTTCTCCACCACCGCAATGCCAAGGCCCTCAATGTCCATAGCGTCCCGGCTGGCAAAGTGGGCCAGGGTGCGCAGCAGCTGGGCGGGACACTCGGCCCCGGTGCAGCGGATATGGGCGCCGTCCTCGTCCCGCTGGACCGGCGCGCCGCACTCGGGGCACACCTGGGGGAACAAATAGGGCCGGGCTTCTGCCGGACGCTTCTCCATCACCACGGAGAGCACTTCGGGGATGATCTCCCCCGCCTTCTGCACCAGCACCGTATCTCCAATGCGAATGTCCTTTTCCGCAATAAAATCCTGGTTGTGGAGGGTGGCATTGGTCACAGTGGTGCCTGCCAGGCGCACCGGCTCCAGCACCGCCTTTGGGGTGAGCACCCCAGTGCGGCCCACCTGGATGACGATATCCGTCACACGGGAGGGCTTGACCTCGGGGGGATACTTATAGGCGGCGGCCCAGCGGGGAAACTTCGCCGTGGAGCCCAGGGTTTGCCGCTGGGAGAGGTCATCCACCTTGATGACCGCACCATCAATGTCAAAGGGATAGGCTTCCCGGCCCTCGCCAATGGCCTCCACCTGAGTGACCGCCGCTTCAATGGTCCGGCAGACCGTATGGGGGATGACTTTAAATCCCTTGTCCTTCAGATAATCTAAGCTCTCTGTATGGCTATGAAAGGTGACATTTTCCGCCCATTGGATGTTGAATACCGCAATATCCAGCCGACGCCGGGCGGCAATTTTGGGGTCCAGCTGCCGCAGAGAGCCCGCGGCGGCATTGCGAGGATTGGCGAAAAGCGATTTTCCCTGCTTTTCCAGCTCCTCATTGAGGGCATGGAACACCTTTTTGGGCATATAGACCTCTCCACGGACAATCAGTGTTCCGGAGACGTCAGGAATACGCAGGGGAATGGACTTGATGGTGCGCAGGTTCTCTGTCACATCCTCGCCTACGCTTCCGTTCCCGCGGGTAGCCCCCCGAACGAAAAGGCCGTCCTGATACTCCAGGGCGACGGACAGCCCGTCTACTTTGGGTTCTACGGAATAGGATACGTCCGGCTCCACCCCGCGCACCCGCTGGTCAAAGGCGCGCAGCTCGTCAAAATCAAATACATCCTGCAACGACTCCAGGGGCACCCGATGGGTGACCTGGGTGAAGGCCTCCAGGGCCTGTCCCCCCACCCGCTGAGTGGGGGAATCGGGAGTCACCGCCTCTGGATGGGCGGCCTCCAGCTCCTCCAGGCGGCGCAGGGCGTGGTCATAGTCGTAGTCGGACATGGTAGGGTTGTCCAGCACATAGTATTCATAGCCCGCCCGGTTCAGCTCCTCCCGCAGGCGGGCAATTTCCTTCAATTCGTCCATATGGATACCTCCCCTTTGGGTGTACAGTGGAATTTTGCTGCCAGGCGGGGAAAGGCCGCCCGGACCAGGGCATAGAGCAGGTAGCCCAGCAGAGCCCCGGTGGTGTTTAAGATCACGTCGTCGATGTCAGTGCTCCGTCCGATAAAAAACTGAATGAATTCAATGGCACAGGAGCACAGAAATCCCAAGGGCACTGCCTTCCACCACCTCCAGCCCCGCCACAGCAGGGCTGGGAAAAAGCCCAGAGGTATGAACATGCCGATATTGCCCAACAGCATGAACATGAGCCAGGGACTCATGCGGTTCAGCGCACGGCGGATCTCCTGAAAGGGCTTTAACATTTCGGGAAGAGATGGGATCTCCCCCATCACCTGTTCCCATGAGGGATAGAAATTTCCCAGATTCTCATGCCCCCAAGCGATGGCCCACCTTTCATGGAAAAAGAGCCAATCGGTGACATAGGACCAAAAATTAGCCGGGAACAGCGTCAGAGAAATGAGCCCTGCACAAAACATTAGAAAGAGCAGAAGTGCCAGCTCACGGGCAAAGGAGCTGACAAGCATTTTCCCCTGCAAGCGCTTGCGGCGAAAGGGTTTCAGAAACAGATACCCCACCACACCCACCAGCATGCAGGGAAACATCTGCACACAGTATTCCATGATGTTGCCTAGATACCACCAGGCCGTTTCAGATAACGTCATCGGTAAACCTCAGTTGCTGCTCCAAGCCCCGCCATCGAGGCTTAGATAGGTATTGGGCACCTGGCCCACAATTACCGTCTCCGCCAGGGGAAGACGGGTCTGGACGGTCACCTCCAGCTCCTCTCCTGGGAGCAGGACTGTCATGGGGACGGCCACCTCCAGCCAAATCCTGTGGATCGTCTGGTTGATCCCGGCGGAGGAAAATTCGCTGTCAAATTCAGCACTGACTGTCCCTACCGTCATGGCCCGAACCTGGAGCTCGGGTCCCTTGGCCCAGAGAGGTTCAAAGTCCAAAAGACTTCCCAGCGGCAGGTGGATGGACGATACGTCCACCCCCTCCAACGTCTCCAGAATGGTGCCCACCAGCTCCGAGCGCAGCAGGTTCATTTGCGCCGTCTGGGCAGACAGGGCGGTAATGGCCCCTGCAGCATCCCGTTCCACGGCTACGAAATCTCCATAGCTCACATTCCGCCGGGCCAGATCCTCGTTCACAGCCTGCTCAATGGCGGCGGTCATGGTGTTCTGGACCTGTGTCCGGGCCATTTCCGCCACCGTGGGCCGCAGTCTCCACTCCAGGATCTGAATGGTCCCCCAGGCCACCAGAAGGGCCACAGCCAAAGTAAGAAGTCCGGGGTGTCCAGACAAAACACAGCCCCAGGGGCGGTATAGTCTTCTGTGGAGGATGGCACCCCAAAGCCGTCTCCTTGTCCCCATACTCACACCCCCTCAGGGTAGAATATGGCCGCTGCGGCTTGACCTATTCCTGTTACGGTCTCAGCAGCTCCTCCACCGCCAGCAGCACCCCCAGCCGGCCGGACTCAAAGGTCAGGCCTCCCTGGAGGTAAACGGTGTAGGGCTCCCGCATGGGGGCGTCGGCGGACAGCTCGATGGAAGCCCCCTGAATAAAGGCTCCGGCAGCCATGATGACCTGACAGTCATAGCCGGGCATGTCCCAGGGTTCAGGGGTCACATAGGAGTCCACCGGGGCGCCGAACTGGATGCCCTTGCAGAACTTCTTCAATGCATCCGGCTGGCGCATATGGATCATCTGGATGATGTCGTGGCGCACTGCGCTGGAGTGGGGCTCAGTCTCATAGCCCAGAAGCTCCATGACCTTGGCGGCAAAGACGGCAGTCTTCACAGCCTGGGCCACCGTGTGGGGGGCCAGGAACAGGCCCTGGTACAAAAGCCGGTTCTGGCCCAGGGTGCAGCCGCACTCCCCGCCGATGCCAGGGACGGTGAGCCGCTGGGCGGCACCCTCCACCAGGTCCCGCCGTCCGGCAATATAGCCGCCGGTGGGAGCCAGGCCGCCGCCGGGATTTTTGATGAGCGAGCCCACCACCAGGTCGGCCCCCACGTGAGTGGGCTCCTGAGCTTCTACAAACTCCCCATAGCAGTTGTCCACCAGAATAGCGGCGTTGGGATTGGCCTTCCTGATGACTCTGCACATCTCCCCGATCTCCTCCACAGACAGGGAGGCACGGGTAGCGTAGCCCTTGGAGCGCTGGATCAGTACGGCCTTCACCCGAGGGTCGGCAGCAGCCTTGGCCATGCCCTCCAGGTCGGGCTTATTGTCAAGTAATTCTACTTGACGGTATTCTACACCGTAGTCCTTCAGAGAACCATGTCCCTTGTCTACCGCCCCCACAACTCCCAACAGAGTGTCATAGGGGGCGCCTACGGCGGACAGGAGCACATCCCCCGCCTTCAGGCAGCCGTACAGGGCGCAGGCAATGGCGTGGGTACCGTTGACGAACTGGATGCGCACCAGCGCGGCCTCGGTGCCGAAGAGCTGGGCATAAATTTCGTCCAGCTTGTCCCGGCCCAGGTCATCATAGCCGTAGCCGGTGGTACCGGCAAAATAGCCGTCAGCCACCCGGTGGTCCTGGAAGGCCTCCAGAACCCGCTGGGTGTTGTGCTGGGCAATGGCGTCAATCCGGGCAAATTCCGCAACAAGCTCCCGCTGAGCCTGGTCCCCAAGGGAGCGGACCTTTTCACTAATCTGTAATGGCATTTTCCTTGTCAGTCCTATCTATTTCAGTAATATTATCCTAATTTGCACTGGGCAAAGGCGGCGGCCAGCTGGACGCAGTGCTCGGTATCATTCAGGTCGGCCATCTCCACCGGGGTATGCACGTACCGGCAGGGTACGGAGATACCCCCGGTCTTTACGCCAGTATGGGTGACGTGGATGGCACCGGCATCCGTACCGCCGGCCCGCAGAATATCCCGCTGGGTGGGAATCCCCTGCTCCTGGGCCAGCTCCTCCAGCTTGGATACCACCTCAGGGTGGCAGATGATCGAGGAATCCATTACCTTCACAGCGGCCCCGTTCCCCAGCTGAACGGTACCTGACTTTTCCGAACCGGGGGTGTCGTCCACATCGGTCACATCTACAGCGATCCCATAGGCAGGATCGATACTCCAGGACGCGGTTTTGCTGCCCCGGATGCCCACCTCTTCCTGGGTGGTAAAGACAAAATAGAGGTCGTTGACGCCCGCTTTGACCTGCTCCAGAACCTTTAGAAGGATGGCACAGGAGATGCGGTTATCAAGGTAAGGCGAAACTACTTTACCCCCGTTCATAAACATGGGAGAATCGTAGACAGCGGTGTCCCCCACCTGGACCATCTTCTTTGCCTCTTCCGCGTCTTTTGCACCAATGTCCAAATAGCACTCGTCCAGCTTCAGCTTGCCGAAGTCGGCCTTCTCCTCAGGGACCACCACGCCCCGCACGCCGTTTTTGAATCGAACGGGGGTATAGGCGGCCTCCTTGGGGCTGATCCCGCCCAGACGGCCCACCCGAAGGAAGCCCTCCTTCTCAATGTGTGTGACAATAAAGCCGATGGAGTCCATATGGGCGGCAAACATCACCCGCGGCCCCTCTCCCCGTTTGCGGACGATGAGATTGCCAAGGGTGTCCGTGGTGACCTCGTCGGCAAAGGGGGCGGCCAGATGGGCGATCACCGCACGGATCCCGCCCTCGTCCCCGGAGGGGCCATGGGCAGCATTCAGGGTGTTGATCAGTTCAAACAGTTCCATAGTATCACCTTAATTTCATAGCGTTTCTGCCTGGTCGTAAAGGAACAGTCGGGTCAGCTTCAGCATGTGTTCAAAGTCGGAAAGGCTACCTACGCTGGCCGGAGCATGGAGGTAGCGCACAGCGGCGGACAGGGCGGCCACCCGTACGCCGGACTTGGTGCGCTGAATGGTGCGGGCGTCGTTGCCCCCGGCGATATACTCCTTGGTCTGCCAGGGGATGCCGTTGTCCTGGGCCAGGCGGCGCAGGTCCTCAAAGAGCCCCCGGTCGTAGATGGTGCCTCCGTCCATATAGGAGATGACCGGCCCCTTGCCGGGGGCACACACCTTCCGGTGGTTCTCCACTCCGGGCAGGTCGGCGGCAGTGGTAGTCTCCAGCACCAGGGCCACCTCCGGGGTCACGGAAAAGGCGGCGGCAAAGGCGCCGCGGGTCCCCACCTCCTCCTGGGTGGTGAACGCAAAGGTCACATCCAGGGGCAGGTCCTCCTTCAGAAGCTCCAGCAGAATGGCGCAGCCCACCCGGTCGTCAATGGCCTTGGATTTCAGAAATCCCTGGCCAAATTCCTCGGGCTCACCGACGAAACAGCCATAATCCCCCAGGGATACCAGCTTCTCCGCCGCTTCCCGGTCCTTGCAGCCGATGTCGATATAGAGGGCGTCGGTCTTTGGGACCTTCTTCATCTCCTCCCGGCTCACCAGATGGATGGCCTTCAGACCGATAATGCCGGGGATCTGCCGGTCTCCAATGCGTACCGGCTTGCCAATGGCCACCCGGCGGTCCACCCCGCCTACAAAGTCAAACTTCAAAAAGCCCTCGTCGGTGATACGGGTGATGATGATGCCCACCTCGTCCATATGGGCCGCCAGCAGAAGCTTATTTCCAGTGGCCTTCCGGCCCTTTTTAAACACAATCAGGTTTCCCAGTGCGTCCGTGCGGATGGAGCTTGCGTAGGGTGCGGCCTGGGCGCGGATAAAGTCCCGGACCCGGTCCTCGTCCCCGGATACGCCACTGAGGCGGCACAGCTCTTTCAGCAGATCAATCATACCTGGGCACCTCCTTCCCGATTCCCTTGAGGAAGGCAGCCAGCAGCCGGGCGGCATCCTCCAGGTCCCGGCGGCACACCGTTTCAATGGGGGTGTGCATATACCGCAGAGGAATGGACAGTACCGCCGTGGCTATGCCCTCCCGGCTCACCTGAAGGGGCCAGCCGTTGGTACCGCTGGAACCGGACATGACCTCCCGCTGGAGGTCCATCTCCAGCTCACGGGCCTTGTCCTCCATGCGCCGGGCCATCCAGCGGGTGCAGTTGGGGCCCAGGCCGATCACCGGCCCGCCGCCCAGCTGGAAGGTCTCCCCTTTTCCGGCGTCGGGGCTGTCCCCGTGGGTCACATCCACTGCCACGCACAGGTCGGGCACAATGCCATAGGCGGCGGTGATGGCTCCGGTACTGTGGGTCTCCTCCTGGGAAGAACCCAGTACATAGAGGTCCACGTCCAGCTCCTCTCCCTGCAAAAGCTCCAGGGTATGGAGCAAAATCGCAAAGCAGGCCCGGTCATCCAGGGCCTTGCCCCAGAAAAGCTCCTCCCCCAGCGGGGCACAGCTCCCCCGATATACCGCGGGAGTACCGATGGGGACAAGGCGCTGGGCCTGCTCCTGGGTGAGGCCCGCATCCAAATAGAGCTCCTTGATGGGCTGGGACTTGTCCATATCCTCACGGGTCTGGATGTGGGGCGGCAGGCAGGCCACCAGGGCGGGAATGGGCGGCTGGGTGAGCAGCATCACTTCCCGGTCCGGGAGCATTCTAGGGTCCACTCCGCCCAATGGGGCGAAGGTGAGAAAGCCCTCCTCGTGCCCGGTGACGATAAGGCCGATCTCATCCAGATGGGCGTCCAGCAGCAATTTTTTTGCCCCCGGCTTGCCGCAGGGCAGCACGCCCACCACGCTGCCCGTGGGGTGGATGGAGACCTCCTCCACCCAGGGACGGAGCAGCTCCGCCGCCGCCTGTGCCACCGGCATCTCAAATCCACTGGGGCCGGACAGGGAACAAAGCTGCTCCAAAATCTTCTCGTAGTTCAAAACGGTTCCTCCATTCAGCTTATCCAAAAAGCCCTCCTGTAAGGAGTTCCGCCGCCCGCAGGCGGCGGAATCGTATGTGGGTCAAAAAGGCACTTCGTTACAGGGCGTTGACCAGTTCTTTGAACACCTTGCCCCGTTCCATAAAGTTCTTGAACTGGTCAAAGGCGGCGCAGGCTGGAGACAGCACCACCACGTCCCCGCTGACGGCGGCTCCCTGGGCGGCGGCCACAGCGGCGGGCAGGTCGGCGGTCTCAATGATCTCCAGGCCGCTTTCGGCAAAGCCCTCGGCCTCCTCTACTGCTTTGCGGATGGCAGGGGCAGTGGCTCCGGTGAGAATCAGGACCTTGACCTTCTTCACCATCTCCACGCCCAGCTGGGTGAAAGGCACACCCTTGTCATAGCCGCCGGCAATGAGAATGAGCTTCTGGTTAAAGGAGTCGAGACAGGCCATGGTCCGGGTGGGGCTGGTTCCGATAGAGTCGTTGTAGTACTTCACACCGTCCAGCTCCCGCACCAGCTCGATGCGGTGCTCCACGCCGGTGAAGCGCTGGGCCACGGAGCGCACACACTTATCGGGGACAATGCCGTCCACAGCGGCGATGGCGGCCATGTAGTTTTCGATGTTATGCACGCCGGGCAGCCGGATGTCCTCCAGCGGGAGCACCTCCCGGCTTCCCATCTTATTGGTCAGCCAAATGGCCCCATCCCGGAGATAGACTCCCTCCTCCAGCTTCTGCTTGCGGCTGAAAAGCATGGTGTCCGCCGGAGCGGTCTTGGAGAGGGAACGGGTGATGTCATTGTCGAAGTTGAACACCGCCCGGTCCCCCGCCTTCTGGTGGCAGAAAATATTCAGCTTGGCGGCGGTATACTCCTCCATGGTGTGGTGATAATCCAGGTGGTTGGGGCTGAGGTTGGTAAAGACCGCCACATTGGGGCTCTGCTTCATGCTCATGAGCTGGAAGGAGGACAGCTCCACCACGGCCACGTCCTCGGCGCTCATGCCGGACACATCGGGGAGCAAGGGCTTTCCGATGTTGCCGCCCAGGTATACATTATACCCGGCTTCCTTCAAAAATTCGCTGATCAGGGTGGTCGTGGTGGTCTTTCCGTCGCTGCCGGTGACCCCGATGATCTTGCAGGGGCACAGCTGGAAGAAAAGCTCCATCTCAGAGGTGAGAATGCTCCCCTTCTCCACCGCCTCTTTCAGCTGAGGGGTGTTGGGGCTAAGGCCCGGCGTGCGGAAAATAAGGTCGAAGCGGCTGAGCTTATCCAGGTAGCCCTCCCCCAGCTGGAGTTTGGCCCCCAGGCTTTCCAGCTCACCGGCGACCTCCTCCACCCGTTCACGGGGGGCCTTGTCACAGACGGTGACCTTCAACCCAGAGCGGAGCATCATCTTAATGAGGGGGGTGTTGCTCACCCCCATGCCGATCACGGCAATGGACTTGCCCCGCAGGCTTTCAAAATATTCCGTAATGGTGGACATATCAGTGTCCTCCTTCCAATTTTTCTTACATCATATTATATTACCATATTTATCCCTAAAATACAATCTTACCCTTCTCTCAAAGGGGGGAATTTCCAAAGAAAACCGGCCGCCGGAGGACTGCTCCGGCGGCCGGGAATCTTCATGCCCTGGGATGGGCCTTTTTATAGACATCTTTGATCTTTTGGTTCAACAGCTTGGAATAAATCTGGGTAGAGGAAATATCCGCATGGCCCAGCATCTCCTGAATGGAACGCAGATCAGCCCCGTTTTCCAGCAAATGGGCGGCAAAGGAATGGCGCAGGGTGTGAGGCGTGATATCCTTTTGAATGCCGGCCTTCTCCTGGTAGTATTTGATGAGCTTCCAAAAGCCCTGGCGGCTCATACGCTCACCGCTCATATTGACAAACAGCGCCGTCTCGTCCACTGAGTCTACCAGCTGGGGACGGATGGTATGTACATACTCACTTAAAGCCCGGACAGCGGCGGGATAGAGGGGGATCATCCGCTCACGGCCCTTGCTGTAGCATTTCAAGACGCTGCCAGGCAGGTTCAGATCGTCCACGTCCAGGTCAATGAGCTCACTGACCCGGATCCCCGTGGCGTACAGAAGCTCCAGCATGGCCCGGTCCCGGTACCCCTTCAGATCGGTACACTCAGGCTGCTCCAGAAACAGCTCCACTTCTTTTCCAGTGAGCACCTGGGGCAGCTTACGCTCCACCTTGGCCGGGGTCACCCCTTTGGCCGGGTTCTGGTCCACCGCCCCCTGGCCCATCAGATACTGGTAAAAGGACTTGATGGAGGCCACGGACCGGGTCACGGTAGCGGGGGATTTCCCCTGCCGGGTGAGAGAGGTGGTATACTCTGCCACATCTTCCGTCACCGCATCGGTCAAGGCCACGCCTCTCTCATCCATAGCGGCGGCATACTGGTGAATGTCACGCATGTAAGAGCTGACGGTGTTGGCCGACGCACGCTTTTCAGTTTTCAAATACGCCTCATAGGCCGACACCAAATCAGACACACACACATCTCCCAGCTTGAATTCTACAACACAACGCGGGCACAGGCCTCCAGCAGTACCGGAACCACCCAGTACTCCAACAGAGCACAGCCCACGGTAAGCCCAACACAAAGGCCTGCCCGGCACCAGAGCTCTCTCCCATACACCGCAGCCATTTTTCCGCCGCCGCTTAGTACCCGGTTGAGCAGTACGCGGGACCGCTGCAGTCCCTGGACACCCACTAAAAACAGGGCCGGGACCCACAGCAAAGCGGGCAAACCGAACAGGGCAAAGGCAGGCAGAAGCCCCGCACCCCCGAACACCCGGCAGAAGCAGCCCACGGAAAAACTCAGGAAGAACCCCTGCACCCCCAGAAGGATGGGCAAACCTACCACACCAAACGCGGTAGCCCCCAAAATCAAGGCGGCAAGCAGGTACTTCACTCGGCCCCAGAGCAAAGGCCACAGCCCTCCGGACACCCCGCCCTCTCCAGCCAGAAGAAGGTAGTCTTCCAAATAGGTCCCCAGTTCCAGAGCTCCCTGGCCGTCCGACAAGGCTGCAAACAGACAACCGGCCACACCGCCCAGGAGGAAACAGACACTGAGCAAGCCCAGCGCACTGCCCTGATCCCACGGCAAGTCCCATTTTCTTCCTACGCGCTTTCCCACAGCCGTCACCTCGGTACAGACTATGAGAAGTGCCCCGGAAATAGACCAGCTCGCTCCAACAGGCAGGAGTTGGAAAGCCGTGTTACTAATATAGCGCCTTCCGCCATTTTTCGCAAGAGTTTTTTACGATTTTCTCTGTTTTTATTCGTTCCCTTAACTTGTTATGTTAATATTTTTATGTTAACCTTGTAAACAAAAGAAGAAGGACCCCTCGGTTTGAGGGGTCCTTCCTGCCAAAATGTTGTGATTTACTTGCGTTTCGAGCCTAAATCTGGTGGAAATCAGCAGGAAGCGCAATCTTCGCATTGATTACAGGATGTATTATTACCTTCTGTATTGGCCTTCTCCCCCATTCCCGCGGCAATGGCGTTGAGGGCAATGGCGCACTCCAGGCGCTTGCGTTCCATTTCGCAGGCCACCTCATTAGACTTCGTTATGTCGCCGTTGACAAGCAGGTTGGAAGCGGAGCAGCCGCCGCTGCAGTAGAAGCGGGCCCAGCACTCCCGGCAGGCGGGACGAGTGTAGATGTTCTGGTTTGCAAAGGTGCCGGAGATGTCCATATTGAAGGAGCCGTCATAGACATTGCCCATGCGGTACTCCTCCTTCCCTACAAACTGGTGGCAGGGATAGATGTCTCCATCGGGGGTGATGGCCACATATTCGCACCCGGCTCCGCAGCCGCGCAGACGCTTGATGACGCAGGGGCCCTGCTTCAGGTCCACGTTGAAGTGGAAGAAGTTTACGTCCTTGCGGCCCATCAGCTCCCGAGCCAGCTTCTCGTACTCCTCCTTCACCTGGGGCAGATCCTCCTCCTTGATGGCAAAGGGATCGTCCAGCGGGCCGCTGGCCGGTTCCACCGACACATGGCGGAAGCCCAAAGAAGCCAGATGCATGACGTCCTCAGAGAAGTCCAGGTTTTCACGGGTAAACGTGCCCCGGACATAGTAGTCCTTGGTGCCCCGGCCGGAGACCAGCTTCTGGAATTTGGGGACAATGATGTCATAGCTCCCCTTGCCGTTCACAGTGGGGCGCATGTGGTCGTTGACGGCGGGGCGGCCGTCCAGGGAGAGGACCACATTGGACATCTCCCGGTTGATGTAGTCGATGTTCTCGTCACTGAGGAGCACACCGTTGGTGGTGATGGTGAAGCGGAAGACCTTGTCGTGCTCCTTTTCCAGGGACCGGGCATAGGCCACGGTTTCCTTCACCGTATCCATGGCCATGAGGGGTTCTCCGCCAAAGAAGTCCACCTCAATGTTCCGGCGCTTGCCCGACTTCTCGATCACCCAGTCGATGGCCCGCTTGGCCGTCTCAGGGTCCATGGTCATCCGGCAGCCGGTGCCGAAGTCGCCGGTGGAGGCAAAGCAGTACCGGCAGCGCAGGTTGCAGTCGTGAGACACGTGGAGGCAAAGGGCCTTGACCACTGCTGCCTTGGGCAGTGCCATAGCGGCCTCCGGGTCCAGATATTCATCGTCTGTGAAGAGAAGCCCGGCCTTCTGAAGCTCCAGCAGCTCCTCCCAGCACTCCGCCAGCTCTTCACGGCTATACTGGGGCAGCTGCGCGGCCACGGACGCGGGCAGCTCCTCCCCCATGGGGCCCTCGATGTGAGAGAGCAGGTCATAGCTCAGCTTGTCCAGCACATGGACCGCGCCGCTGTTCACATCCGCCGCCAGGTACTGGCCCAGGGCGGTAAAGGTATGTACCATCATTGGTTTGTTCTCCTTACAATCAAAACGTTCTCCCCGCCTCCCGGCGGAAGAAAACGGGGCCGCATGGGCGGCCCTGAAAGCAGCTTTCTGCACAGCAAAAAGGCAGGCGCCGTCAAGCGCCTGCCCTTTCAGGCACGTTGCTTACTGATTCTCGCACTTCTGGTTGGCCACAGTGCAGGAAGTCTTGCAGGCGGACTGGCAAGAAGTCTGGCACTCGCCGCAGCCGCCCTTGGCGGCGCTCTGCTTCAGAGTAGCTCCGTTGAGAGTCTGAATGTGCTTCATGTGGTATCTCCTCCTGAAAATAGTGTAGCATACGGCTGACACAGTATCTGCCATAGTAAAATGATTATAGCATAGCCCCAGGCGGATTTCAATCATCTTCTTCGTTTTTTCTTGGGTTTTCTTCCCAGGATGCCGGGAATGGCTCCGCCGCACAGACAGGCGCATAAAATTCCCACGCCGCCATTGGCCACCGACGCCCCTTCGTAGACGATCAGGCCGGCCGTGAGCAGCAGCAGGAACAGCACCGCCCCCACCCCCAGCCCTGCCAGCAGGCTGCGTCCGCCGGACCGGCCTACCGCATATATGCCTCCCACCAAAGTACCCAGCACACATACCGCCAGCACCGTGCCCTCCATGGCACTCACCGGAATCACACCCATTGAGACCAGTACGGAACACACCAGCAGAGACACTATAGTCACAATCCCTGCCAGTACTCCGCCTTTGAGGATTTCGCACATGGCATTCAGCCAAACGCTTCCTCCCTCCTCCTGCCGTTTGTCCCGTTTTTTCATGAAAACACCCTCCCCGCGGTTTTAGTAAAACCTATGCAGGGAGGGCGTCAGACATGCCGGTTATTTACTTGGCGGTGGGTTCGGGAGCAGCGGCGGTCTTATTGGACACGGCCCACTTGGTGATCTCGATACGCACCCGGTCGGCACCCGTCTCAAAGACGATGGTGTTCTCCTTCACGGCGCAGACCGTACCGGTCATACCGCCGATGGTGGTGATCTCATCTCCCACAGCCAGGGAGTTGCGCAGGTTCTCCGCTTCCTTCTTCCGCTTGTTCTCCGGGCGGATCATAAAGAAGTACAGCATGGCGAACATGAGCACAAGCATTAAAATCCAACTGTAATCCATAGTTCGTTCCCTCCAAAGGTTTGCTATCCAACTAAGCGTGTTAGCTTGACGCGTTGCAAAACATTATAACGGATTTTGGTTCTATTGACAAGTCCTTTTGTCAATTTTGCCATTTTTCTTTAATCCTCTGTGTAAGGGCGGTCCAGCATGCCTGAGTAGGTCTGCCGGAACTGCTCAAAGCTCCCCTCGTCCAGGCTGTCCCGGATGCGCTGCATAAGTTCGTTATAGAAATGGAGGTTATGCAGCACCGCCAGGCGCATGGCCAGCATCTCCCCCGCTGTCACCAGGTGGCGGAGATAGGCACGGGAGAAGTGCCGGCAGGCGGGACAGGTGCAGCTCTCATCAATGGGGCGCTTGTCCAGCTTATACTTCTCATTTTTGATGTTGATGGTGCCCTTCCAGGTATAGAGTTTGCCGTGGCGGGCGTTGCGGGCGGGCATGACGCAGTCAAAGAAGTCTACCCCCCTGGCCACCGCCTCGATGATGTTGGAAGGAGTTCCCACGCCCATGAGATACCTGGGTTTTTCCTTTGGCATATGAGGTTCTACCGCGTCGATGATGTCGTACATCACCTGGGTGGGCTCCCCTACCGCAAGGCCGCCGATGGCGTAGCCGTCGCAGGGAAGCTGAGCAATGTCCTTCATATGCTGCACCCGCAGGTCGGGGTAGGTGCCGCCCTGGTTGATGCCAAAGAGCATCTGGCCGGGGTTGACGCAGCCGGGCTGTTCATTGAGGCGCTTGTGCTCCTTGACGCACCGCTCCAGCCAACGGGTGGTGCGGGCGATGGAACGCTCCACATACTCCCGTGGGGAGGGATTTTCAATGCACTCGTCAAAGGCCATGGCAATGTCGCTGCCCAAATTGGACTGGATCTGCATAGATTCCTCAGGGCCCATGAAAATCCGCCGCCCGTCGATGTGAGAGGCAAAGGTGACCCCCTCCTCGGTGATCTTCCGCAGGGAGGACAGGGAAAAGACCTGGAACCCGCCGCTGTCCGTGAGCATGGGGCCTTCCCAGTCCATAAACTTGTGAAGTCCTCCCATCTCCTTCACCACTCCGTCCCCTGGACGCAGGTGCAGGTGATAGGTATTGGACAGCTCGATCTGGCAGCCGATCTCCTTCAAATCGTGGGCGTCCACCGCCCCCTTGATGGCTCCCTGGGTGCCTACATTCATAAATACGGGGGTCTGGGCAGTACCGTGGGGGCAGGTAAAGACGCCCCGGCGGGCCCTCCCCTCTTGCTTGATTACTTCAAACACAAAAAAACTCCTTACTGTTACGAAATAAACATGGCATCTCCAAAGGAGAAGAACCGGTAACGCTCCTTCACCGCCTCTTCATAGGCTGCCAGCACGTGCTCCCGTCCCGCCAGCGCGGAGACCAGCATAATGAGGGTGGACTGGGGCAGATGGAAGTTGGTAATAAGGGCGTCCAGGACCTTGAAGCGGTAGCCGGGATAGATGAAGATGTTGGTCCAGCCGGAGCGCTCGGTCATAGTGCCGTCCTCAGCGGCAAAGGATTCAATGGTGCGGCAGGAGGTGGTGCCTACGCAGATGACCCGCCCGCCGTTTTTCTTGGTCTCGTTGATGGTGTCCGCCGTTTCCTGGGAAATCATACAGAACTCCGAGTGCATCTCATGGTCCTGGATATCCTCCGCCTTCACCGGGCGGAAGGTGCCCAGGCCCACATGGAGGGTCACATAGCACACCTTTACCCCCATCTCCTGGATCTGCTCCAGCAGCTGCGGCGTAAAGTGCAGCCCGGCAGTGGGGGCGGCGGCAGAGCCCACTACTTTGGAATAGACGGTCTGGTAGCGCTCGTTGTCCTGAAGTTCTTCCTTGATATAGGGCGGCAGGGGCATTTTCCCCAAGTGCTCCAGAATCTCCAGGAAAATTCCTTCGTAATGGAACCGGACCAGGCGCTTGCCGTCTTCCAGCTCCTCCTCAATGGTAGCGGTGAGCTCCTTCCCCTCGCCGAAGATCACCTGGGCACCGGGACGCAGCTTCCGCCCCGGACGCACCAGACATTCCCAACACTTGTCTCCCCGGTCCACCAGCAGCAGCACCTCGCAGGCGCCGCCAGTGGGACGGTGGCCGATGAGCCGGGCGGGGAGCACTCGGGAATCATTGAGCACCAGACAGTCCCCTGGACGCAGGAAGCTGGGCAGCTCATAAAAGTGATGGTGCTCCACGGCGCCGGTATGCTTGTCCAATGTGAGCAGCCTGGAGGCGTCCCGCCGCTCCAGAGGGGTCTGGGCGATGAGCTCCTCAGGCAGGTAAAAATCAAAATCTGCGGTTTTCAATACAATACTTCCTTTTCTTTAATACCGGGTTACCTTTACACCGGGGTAATAGAAGGTGACGATTTCTTCAAAGTCAAAGCCCTGCTTGGCCATGGCGTTGGCTCCCCACTGGCTCATGCCGATCTGGTGGCCATTGCCCGCTCCCTCAAAGACATAGCGGGAGCCGGAGACGGTGACGGTGCCGCCTCCCTGGTTGCTACCGCCGGAGGAAGAACCACCGCCGGTGTTCCCTCCCTGGTCCAGGTCCTCCAGCGCGGAAACGGTGCCGGAGCCGCTGATCACATAGGGATTTTCTTTTATGGAAGAAATGGAGCCGCTGCCGGAGATCACATACATGCCGTCCAGGCTGTCCACGGGTTCGCCGTTGACGTTAAGCTCAGAATCGGAGCTGCGGGGCAGGCTGCGGCTGGACAGGCTTTTTCCCGAGGCGTTCACGGTCTCTCCGTTGACAGTAAAGCGGATGGAGCTCACATCGAACACCGAACGGATGGCCTTGCTTCCGCTGGGATAGATGGAGTTGGTCTGGCCATTTGCCCAGTGGATCGTAACGGCGATCACGTTGCCCAGCTTGGAATATTCCAGTTCCAGATAATCCAGAGAGGTGCTGGTGCCGTAACCATAGCTCTGCAGGCGTTTCTCCAGTTCAGAGGCGGTATAGCTCACCGTCCAGCTGGAGTCATAGCTTTCATAGGGGTCCTCCACCCCGCACAGGTAGGGATAGGTGTTGGTGGTGTCGGAGCCCCACACATAGTAGGCATCCTCGCTGGCCCCGCCGAAGCTGGCGGAATAGGGTGTTTCAGCCAGCTTGCCGTTGTAGGTGACCACAAGACCTTCTGTCTCGTCCACCGCCTGCATGCTGGTCTGGCTGGGACTGTAAGAGGCGGAACCGTTGCCCATGCCCCGGTACACCTGGCAGTAGGTGGAATTGCAGATGTCAAAGCCATAGCTGCTGTGGGTACCCATATTCCGAAGGGCATAGGTCCGGGCGCACACTGCCTGGGCCTTCAGTGCCTCCAGGGGCCAGGAGGGGCCCATCTCATAGCAGATGACGCCATTGACATAGTCCTCCAGCGTGAGCACATTGACTACCGTCACGTTGCCCCCGGTGCGGCGGAAATATTCAAAGCCGCCCCGGTAGTGGTAGTTGCTGAACCAGGTGCGGGTCTCCCCCGCTCCATCCGCCCCAGGCTGGACGGCCAGCTTGGGGCCGGAACCCTGGTCATACTGAAAGAGGATCGTATCGGTCCCCGTCTCCACCACGGTCAGGCCATAGGAGCTGGTGCCCACCACTTCTCCGGCCTCACCGTAGCGCAGGGCGTCCTCTTTGGTTTCAAAGGAGCCGGCCCGGACCTGATACTCCCCGTCAATGTAAGCCACAAAGCCGTCCTCATAGTCCTCCGCCGCATCCTGGGCATCTTCAAAGTCCCGGAAGCCCTCGTCGATCAGAATATGGTAGCAGCCCACCAGAATGTCGCTGTTGATGGAGCTCCCATATGTATTCTTACTCAGAGAGGAGGAATAGCCATACCAGAGGTTTTCACTTTTCAGCACAGCGATCTGCGTGGTACGCCGGTCGGTATAGCCCAGTTCCACAAAGTCCAGGTTGCTGTCATAATATCCAAAGCGGTAACCCGCTCCGTAGCCGTCCTCATTTTCCAGATGGGCGGCCTCCAGCTCTCCGGTGGCATTGTGGTAGTAGGAGGATGCCAGACCGACTCGAATCATGATCTCCCCGTCATCGTTGGTGGTCACTGCCCCGGCGGTGGGGACGGCCAGGCAGATCGCCAGGGCCGCCGCGGCCAGTTTCAAGAACTTCTTGTACATATCGGGCTCCATTCTTTTGTTTCTTCTGCGATTGCTCTATTGACACCTGACAGCAAACATGATAGGATAACTGCCAGATAGAGGTTGCGGCCAACATCAGTACGCATGGTTAGGGGGTCGGTCCCCGCTTACCCATGCTGAAAGGGACGGCCGCCGAAGGGCCCCTACGCCGACGCAGTGGGTCCTGGTCGTCTGGTAAACAGCCAGCCGACTGTCATCAGTGGATCTGATGGAGCGCTGTCTGCTTTTGTGAATATTTTGTCGCCGCAACCCGTGGTGGTCTCCTCGACATTATAGTACAAAATCAGCCGCTTGAAAAGCCGCTGATTTATTTTTTTCTCTGTCACGATGTTTTGCCGGAAACGCAACAAATTTCGTTCTGACACATAGACTGTCAGGAACAAGCATGGAGGTAGTTTGCAATGAAACAGTATAAAGTTGGAATCATCGGCGCCACCGGGATGGTGGGACAGCGCTTTGTCACCCTGATGGAGAACCACCCCTGGTTTAAGCTTACCGCCATCGCCGCCTCCCCCCGTTCCGCGGGCAAGCGGTATGAGGAGGCCGTGGCCGGCCGCTGGGCTATGAAGACCCCCATTCCCAACGAGGCCAAGGATCTGGTGGTCCTGGATGCCCAGGCCGACATTGAGAAGATCGCCGGCATGGTGGACTTTGTGTTCTGCGCCGTGGATATGAAGAAGGAAGAGATCCGGGCTCTGGAGGAGGCCTATGCCAAGGCCGAGTGCCCCGTGGTATCCAATAACTCCGCCCACCGCTGGACTGCCGACGTGCCCATGGTAGTGCCTGAGCTCAACGCCCAGCACCTGGAGATCATCCCCGCCCAGCGCAAGCGTCTGGGCACCAAGCGCGGCTTCATTGCCGTCAAGTCCAACTGCTCCATCCAGTCCTATGCTCCCCTGCTCACCCCCATCATGCAGGCGGGCTACCCCATCGAGAAGGTGCTGGTGTGTACCTATCAGGCCATTTCCGGCGCGGGCAAGACCTTTGAGCGCTGGCCTGAGATGGTGGATAACCTGATCCCCTACATCGGCGGCGAGGAAGAGAAGAGCGAGCAGGAGCCCCTGAAGGTCTGGGGCCACATCGAGGGAGGCGAGATCGTCAAGGCCGACGGCCCCGCCATTACTGCCCAGTGCCTGCGGGTGCCTGTGTCTGACGGCCACACCGCCGCCGCTTTCGTCACCTTCGGCGAGAAGAAGCCCACCATCGAGGAGATCAAGGAGATCTGGAAGAACTTCAAGGGCCGCGCCCAGGAGCTGGACCTCCCCTCCGCCCCCAAGCAGTTCATCCACTACTTTGAGGAGCCCGACCGTCCCCAGGCCAAGCTGGACCGGGAGCTGGAGGGCGGCATGGCCATCACCGCCGGCCGTCTGCGTCCCGATACCCAGTATGACTACAAGTTCGTTGGCCTCTCCCACAACACCCTGCGCGGCGCTGCCGGCGGCGCGGTCCTGCTGGCGGAGCTCCTCTGCGCGGAAGGGTATATGGACCGCTGATTTCTGATTTTATAAGAAAGGGTTGCTATCTATGAGAACTCCCGTATTTACCGGCTCCTGCCCCGCTCTGGTCACCCCCTTTGACGAGAACGGAACCATTAACTACGACGCCTTCGGCAAGCTCATCGACGACCAGATCGCAGCGGGTGTGGATGCAGTTTGTGTCTGCGGCACCACCGGCGAGTCTGCCACCATGTCCATCCGGGAGCACATTGCCGCCGTGGAATTCTGCGTCAAGCGGGTCAACCACCGTGTGAAGGTCATTGCCGGCGCAGGCTCCAACGACACCTCCGCTGCTGTCTACCTCTCCCAGCATGCCCAGGATTCCGGGGCTGACGCCCTGCTCCATGTGACGCCTTACTATAATAAGGCCAGCCAGACCGGCCTCATCAAGCACTACGAGTACATCGCCGACCGGGTGAATCTGCCCATCATTCTCTATAATGTGCCCAGCCGCACCGGTGTGTCCTTTACCGCCGATACCTATAAGGTCCTCTCTGAAAACCCCAAGATCAACGGCGTGAAGGAGGCCAGCGGAAACTTCTCCCTCCTGGCCCACACCCGCTACCTCTGCCCCGATGACTTCTACATCTGGTCCGGCAACGATGACCAGGTGGTGCCTATGATGGCTTTGGGCGCCAAGGGCGTCATCTCTGTGGTGTCCAACATCCTCCCCGAAGTCATGGTGAAGATGAGCCACCTGTGCCTGGACAACGACTTTGCCGCCGCCTCCAAGCTGCAGATCGAGTATATGGACCTCATCGACGCCCTGTTCTGCGAGGTCAACCCCATCCCCATCAAGACCGCCATGAATCTCATGGGCATGGAGGCCGGCCCTCTGCGCCTGCCCCTGTGCGACATGTCGGAAAAGAACCTGGCCATCCTCCGGGGTTCCATGGAGCGCATGGGCCTTTTGAAGTAAGGAGCACTCTATGCTGAAGATAATCATTTCCGGCTGCAACGGCCACATGGGCCGGGTGGTGGCCGAGCTGTGCCAGGCCGACCCTCAGGTGGAGGTAGTTGCTGGTTTTGACGTGCTGGGCCCCGCGGACCGGGAGTTTCCCGTCTTCTCCGCCCCGGAGCAATTCCAGGCACAGGCGGATGCAGTCATCGACTTCTCCTCCCCTGCTGCGCTGGACGGCCTTTTAAAGTTTGCCCGTGCACGGAAGATTCCCCTGGTGCTGGCCACCACCGGTTATACCCCGGAGCAGATCGCCCAGATCGGCGCTGCCGCTTTGGAGGTCCCCATCTTCCGCTCGGCCAATATGTCTCTGGGCATCAATGTGCTGCTGGAGCTGGTGAAGAAGGCCGCCTCCATTTTGGGCGACAGCTACGACATTGAGATCGTAGAGCGCCACCACCGGCGCAAGGTGGACGCCCCCTCGGGCACCGCCCTGATGATCGCCGACGCGGCGGCCCAGGCCTGCGGCCACGAGACCGAGTACGTCTATGAGCGCCACTCTACCCGCCACCCCCGTGACAAAAAGGAGATCGGCATCTCCGCCGTCCGGGGCGGCACCATCGTGGGCGAGCATGAGATCATCTTTGCCGGCCACGACGAGGTGATGGAGATCCGCCACACCGCCCTCTCCCGAGAGATCTTCGCCCAGGGGGCCGTGGAGGCCGCGAAATTTATGGCTGCGGTAACAAAGCCCGGCATGTACGATATGAGCATGCTGGTGAAATAATCGTCTGTTGGGCGGCGCATACGTCAAAACGTATGCGCCGCTTTTTCTCTACGAAGCGTCGGTTGGCAAAGGAACAAAAATCTGTTATGCTCGTTCAGAAAACCTGTTTACTGCCTGGAGGAACTTACCATGGACTATGAGAAAATCGGTGCCCTGATCCGCCGCCTGCGTACCCAGCAGGGTCTGACCCAGCGGCAGCTGGCCGACGAGCTGGAAATCAGTGACAAGGCCGTGTCAAAATGGGAGCGCGGGGGTTCACTTAGATAAAGATACCACATCAATAATCCCACGCTGACTTTTGCTCAACCGATACAGCCAGAGGGCTGGATAACAAGAAAAGGCGGTATGCGCCCCGTGGAGGGGTAGCGTACCGCCTTTTCTTGTGGGGGTTTCCAAAGGGGGCAACGCCCCCATTTGGCACACGACTTTGCGAAGCAAAGTGTAGTGTGTTATACGCTCTGTCGGCGTTGCCGCCGGGGAGGGCAAGGGCATTTGAAGCGGCAGGAAAACAGGGCTGTGCTTGCGTGGCGTAGAGCCGTAAGCACAGGTCTGGTTTCAACAGCAGACTGGGCGTATATGAAAGCCCCCGTCCCTCGTCCTACGCTCCGACTTGTGGACAAAGTGTCCCGAAGTTGTGGCTACACTCCCGGAAAAGTAACAGGACAGCGGGCAACCGTCAAGGCTGAAATGAACGGGCTTACACCCGGCCTTGACCGCCACCCGCCGTCCCGCTGAATGGGTGAACAAGGCGACCAATCCCTCAAAGTGCTTGGCCGCTCTCTTTCTGATTTTGGAGTGTTTCTTTTCTCATAATTGAAATGGGCGGGAAGCCATTTTAGGGCTTTCCCGCCTTGATTGCCCATCAGCAAAGCCAGACGGGACGGTCACTTCATATGCGCCGTTCATCTTGACCGTTGATTGGCCCCGCTAACTTTGCTACTCTGTTCTAAGTAATTCCTCAATTTGTTTTTTCATATATTCTACAAGTGCCATCGCTTCCTTTTCTACTGTCTCCCATTCATCAGACAAATTTCCCAAATAAGCTTCCTTTGCCGTTGTTAGCAGGGGGGGAAATCTCTCCGGCAATTTTAAAATTACCCATTTTGCGGCAACATCTTTTGTCGTGATTTCTTCTGTTACTAAAGTAAACCACATTCGTGATAAGGTTAATAACACATTTCTTTCATCACCCTTAAAGCTGGAAATCAAACCAGGTAAAGAAAACCGAATTGCTTTTTTAATTTCGTGAAATGGGATAGCGGGAATAAGCTCTTTGCTTTCCGCCCCCTTCAAAGTTATGCTATTTTTTCTTGCTTGCCATAATAAAATCATTATATCTGGGTCATTGCAGGCTTGCGGATATTCTCCTGCTTCCATCTCTCCCCTTAGCCATTCACCATACATATACTGACATTTTGGCGGAAATTGCAACGGAACAATATCAGATTGATTGATAATAGTTACCTCTAAAGGTCTTTTTTCAATACAGCCTACGGAGCCAGAAATTTTCAATAATTGCTTTGTTAGATCTGCTCTGATTGAATTACTCAATTCTTGTTTAGTAATTATCAGTATATCTATATCACTATCTGGACGCAGCCCATTCATTGTTGCTGAACCATATAAATATATCCCCAATATTTGATCTTGTAATATGGTTTCTGCTATTGAAATAACTTGATTTACTTGTTGTGGAAATTCATTTATATTCATTGTAACTCCTATATGTATTTATTTTTACTCCTCAACAACTGATAAAACAGCGTCTAAGGCTAATTCTAAGGCTATGGATATACTTGTTTTTCCCCATTCTCTTTCTTGGTATTTATGAGGGTCTGCAAGAGTATCGGCTGAAAAAAGCAGCATAGCCCATGTAACTTTTCTAAATTTTGCACACGCCGCCAATGCGGAACATTCCATTTCTACTACTTGACATCCCTCTTCTTTCCGATACTGAACCATTTCTACTGTTTCTCGATAAAAACCGTCTGTTGTCCATGTTTTAACTTCCCAATATGGTATATTCTTTTGGCTTAAAGCAGATTCAATCGCATTTATACCAGCCTTTGAAATCTCTACTTCTCGGGAGGGAGGAAGATAATGGTAAGATGTTCCCTCATCTCTCAATGCAGAAACAGGTATCAAAAATCTATTTTCCGGGATGTCTTCCAATACGCCACAGGAGCCGACGGAAATAATCTTTGTTACACCCCCTGCAATTAAATATTCTAAAACTTGGACGGCAGCAGCACTTCCCACAGGAGCCGGACATAGACATATTTTCTCCTGATTATAAAGACATTCATAAATAGGATATCGTCTTGTTGCACTTTCAAATTCATCTATCTGTATTCCATCATGGGTATGTGCATAATTTTCAACCTCGTCTCCTAAAAAAGCAAACACTGCTTTTGCAGGAAAACATTTTTTCCCATTTCCCGGCTGAAAAACAGCTTTTGATGCGGTATCGTACTCTAAAACAGGGTAGTCATGCTTTACTAATGGCATATTATTATCTCGAATAACAGGCTATTATTCTATTCCTTTCATCATCTTTTTTGCCAACTGCTTGAACAGGTCGGCAGTTTCTTCATCCATCGGCGTAAGCTGTCCGATCTGTCCGGCAACCATCGCCGCTACATCGTCAATGGAAAGCGGGTTTTGCTTCTGTTCCGCCAATGCGTCCCGCATGGCTTGGAACATCGCGGCGGTCACAGCTTCTCCCGGCTGTTCCCCGTTGTCAATGTCTTTCTTAATATCCCGCAGGATAGCAAGGAACACATTTTTGATTTTCTCAATCTCCGCATCATGTTCCCCCATCTTCTGGGCGTTCAAAAGCTGTAAATCCTGCTTTGCTTCCGCCCGGTGTTCCGGGTGTTCTTTCATCAGGTCGGACAGGGAAGCCGTTGCTATCTCGATAAGCTGGTTTCTTGCTGTTATGCCTTTTGCCGCTGTGTCCTGAAAATAAATCCGTATCAAATCTATCAGCTTAGGAAAATTCCTGTGTTCCAACAGGCGGTTGAGGATTTGCACATCAACAGCACCCGTCACGAGCCCCCTCACGGCTCCCTCGGACAAGCCTAATTCAGAAATATCGTAGCTTTTACGGACGCTCACGGTGGATAAGCCCAGTATGTAGTCTGTCGATACCTTAAATTCCTTTGCCACGCCTATGAGAATATCACTGCTGACTATAAAATGTCAAGACCGAATGTACCGTTCTCGTTTCGCCGCTGACAATGCGGCTCAACTGGGAAGCGGAAACCCCTATCTTCTCCGCAAGTTCCTTTTGTGTGATGTGGTTCCCGTTGCATAAATCGGAAATCCGCTGTCCGGGTGTTCCGGGTAAAGCCATAGATACGCACCTCCTCCGCATACTTCCATTATACAGAATGATTGCAAAAATGCAATTTCCAAAGTGTAAACTTCATCAAAATGCAATTCTCGCAAAATTCCGGGGATTGCATTTTTTTCGTGTAGACTTAGGGTAGTTCATCGATGGACAGCACCTTGAAAACAGAATGACCGTCCGAAAAGGAATACCCCGGCTGGGGAAGCACCGCAAGGAACCGGACTTCGAGACAAAATGTCCCGAAGCTGCGGGGAGCGTGCCAACGCCGGAACACGCCGCAGGAATGGGGCAGGAAACCTTTTCGGGGAGAACGGCAACGGAAAGCAAAATGGAGGGAACGCATGAGAGATAACCCCTATAAAGACTTGCCGCCGCTGGAACGCAGGCCGGATGGTTCCCTTTACCGCATGACACCGGCGCAGAGAAAACAGGCGGCCAGCCTGATACGCCGGGAGTGCTGTTGCTGTGAGGACGGCAACTGCATTGCCCTTGACGATGGGGACACCTGCACCTGCCCGCAGACGATTTCTTTCTCGGTCTGCTGTAAGTGGTTCCGCTGGGCAGTCTTGCCGCTGGACGGGACGCTGGAAGCGGAGATTTTCCGTGATAAGGACTTGAAACGCTGTGCGGTCTGCGGTGGCGTGTTCGTCCCCAAATCCAACCGGGCAAAATACTGCCCCGGCTGTGCCGCCAGAGTTCACAGGCGGCAGAAAACAGAAAGTGAACGGAAAAGGAGGTCTGCTGTGGACAGTTAGAAGCGGAAAAAGCCTTGATTTATCAGGATTTGCAAGCCCCAAACCGGGGCAGGTGGTATAAAGTATCGCCCGCCCCGGAAAAAGGGCTTCTAACCGTCCACAAAACGCACTATGACAAACACCATCTATATCCACCAGCCGGAAAAGGCGTTCAGCTTCACCCGGCTCCCGAATTTTCTCTTTGAAGCCCCCACATTCAAGCCCCTGTCCAACGAGGCAAAGGTTCTGTACGCCTTTATCCTGCGCCGGACAGAGTTATCCCGCAAGAATGGGTGGGCGGATGACTGCGGACGGATTTTCCTGTATTACCCTATCTGTGAAGTGGTCACACTGCTCCATTGTGGGCGGCAGAAAGCGGTGAATACCCTGCGGGAACTGCAATACGCCGGACTGGTGGAGATCCAGAAGCAGGGCTGTGGAAAACCCAACCGCATTTTCCCAAAATCCTATGAAGCGGTTCCAAACACCGACTTCAAGAAATCCCGTTCTGGTACGCCGGAGGACTGAAAACCGTACCTTTGAAGTACGGAAATCAATCTTGAGAAGTACGAAAACCAGACGGTATATAGAAATACAAAGATTAAAATGATTGATTTATATCCATTCCATTCCTATCGTATCAGAGATAATTCCGGCGGGATTTTCCCTGTGGAAAACCCCGGATAGGAAAGGAATGGGGAAAGGAGCAGAATGGCACAACACGCAATTTTGCGGTTTGAGAAGCACAAGGGCAACCCGGCAAGGCCGCTGGAAGCCCATCACGAAAGACAGAAAGAACAGTATGCCAGCAATCCCGACATTGACACAAGCCGGAGCAAATACAACTTCCATATCGTCAAGCCGGAGGGACGCTATTACCACTTCATTCAGAGCCGGATTGAGCAGGCCGGGTGCCGAACCCGCAAGGACAGCACACGGTTTGTCGATACGCTGATAACCGCCAGCCCGGAGTTTTTCAAGGGGAAATCCCCAAAGGAGATACAGGCGTTCTTCCAAAGGGCGTCGGACTTCCTCATTGGCCGGGTAGGACGGGAAAATATCGTGTCGGCGGTGGTACACATGGACGAGAAAACGCCCCACCTGCATTTGACCTTTGTTCCGCTGACAAAGGACAACCGCCTGTGCGCTAAAGAGATTATTGGCAACCGGGCAAACCTGACGAAGTGGCAGGACGATTTTCACGCCTATATGGTGGTGAAATATCCCGACTTGGAGCGTGGGGAGAGTGCCAGCAAGACAGGCCGGAAGCATATCCCCACCCGGCTTTTCAAACAGGCGGTTTCCCTCTCCAAACAGGCCAGAGCCATTGAAGCCGCCCTTGACGGCATTAACCCGCTGAACGCCGGAAAGAAAAAAGAGGAAGCCCTCTCCATGCTAAAAAAGTGGTTCCCGCAGATGGAGAACTTCTCCGGGCAGTTGAAAAAGTACAAGGTCACAATCAATGACCTGTTGGCGGAGAATGAGAAGTTGGAAGCAAGGGCAAAGGCCAGCGAAAAAGGAAAGATGAAAGATACGATGGAACGGGCAAAGCTGAAAAGCGAACTGGACAATTTACAGCGGCTGGTTGACCGTATCCCGCCGGATATACTGGCGGAACTGAAACGTCAGCAGCGGCACACGGTAAAGGAAAGGTGATAGATATAAGCAGAAATTTTCGCCGCCTTTGTGCGGCATTGTACCTTGAAAACTGAATATGGAGGACACTGGATGGCAAAAAGCGAAAGCGATATTTTTACACCCCGGACAGGGCAGGTCATACAAGCAGAGAACGGCACGCAGTATTTTGTATGTGGGAACAACCGTATAAAAATCTCCGAACACTTCGCCGCAGGCGGGAAGCCCCTCGGTGATCTGATTGTAGATGTGGTGCGGCATACCGCAGAAAAAGCCGCTTCAACCTGATAGCCCATCATTGATAACACGCCCACGCTTATGATATAATTGCCATAGAGCAAAAGTATTGTAAGCGTGGGTTGTTTCTTTAGAAGGAGGATTTTTAACGGTGAAACAACCTTACAATACTACGATTTACAACACGGCGCTTTATATGAGATTGAGCCGGGACGATGAACTGCAAGGAGAAAGCGGGAGTATTCAGACACAACGCATGATGCTCCGGCAATATGCCGCCGAGCATGGCCTGAATGTCATAGATGAATATATCGACGATGGATGGTCTGGAACGAACTTTGACAGGCCGGATTTTCAGAGAATGATTGATGACATTGAGGACGGGAAAATCAACTGCGTTGTTACGAAGGATTTATCCCGCTTAGGCAGAAACTACATTCTGACCGGCCAATACACGGAAATCTACTTTCCCAGCAAAGGCGTCCGCTATATCGCTGTCAATGACAATGTGGACACCATCAACGGAGAGAATGAGCTTGCCCCATTCCTCAACATTCTGAATGAAATGCACGCCCGCCAGACCAGCAAAAAGGTAAAGGCGGCCATGCGGACACGGTTCGCAAATGGCGCACACTATGGAGCCTATGCTCCGCTTGGCTATGTCAAAGACCCAGATAAGAAAGGCCATCTTCTGATTGACCCGGAAACAAGGTGGATTATCGAAAAGATTTTTGACCTTGCCGTTCATGGCCGGGGAGCCGCCAGCATTACACGGATTTTGGTCGAAGAAAAAGTACCTACTCCCGGCTGGCTGAATTTCCAGAGATACGGCACTTTCGCAAATATCTATGCCGGAGCGCCGGAGGAAAAAGCCTATGCGTGGACGATAGCGCAGGTGAAAAGTATTCTGAAAGAGGAAACCTATATCGGACACAGCGTCCACAATAAGCAGACTAATATTTCATTCAAAAACAAGAAGAAAGTACGCAAGCCAAAAGAGGAATGGTATCGTGTGGAGAACACCCACGAAGCGATTATTTCCGAAGATGTGTTCCGTCAAGTACAGGAGCAGATTTGCAACAGGCGCAGACGGCAGAAGAACGGCACAACACAGATATTTTCCGGGCTGGTAAAATGTGCGGACTGCGGCTGGTCGCTGGCCTATGGTATGAACAGCCAGAACAAAAATCCCTATGCCCACTACCATTGTAGCAAGTACGGGCAAGGATTGCACCAGTGTTCCATGCACTATATCCGTTATGATGTGCTTTACGCCTATGTCCTTTCCCGTCTGCAATACTGGTCTGTGCTGGCACAGCAGGACGGGGACAAACTTCTGAAACGGCTACTTAACGCCAGCGACAAGGAACGCAATACTGCAAGGAAGCGGCAGACAGCCGAACTGAAAAAGGCGGAAAAGCGCAAAGCAGAAGTAGACACCCTGTTTGCAAAAATGTATGAGGACTGGTCTGCCGGACGCATTACAGAATACAATTTCAATATGCTGTCCGAAAAGTATCAGGGCGAACAGCGAGAATTGGACGCAAAAATTGAACGGCTTCACGAAGCGATGGAGGCCGCCGCCCAGACAGCGGTTGACGCTGAAAAGTGGATAGGTCTGATGAAACAGTATGTCAATCCCACAGAATTGACGGCTGAACTTCTGAATACGCTGATTGAAAAAATCCTTATCCATGAAGCGGTCAAAAGTGAGGACGGAAGCCGGGAACAGGAGGTAGAAATCTTCTACCGCTTTATCGGCAAAATCGAATGACACATCTTGAGATACCCAACAATATCTTTAACTAAGGGAAACGGGGCAGGGCTGTCCAGATGTCTCCCTGCTCCCCCGTCTGGCCCAGACATTGGGGGTAGAGCTGGAAGGGCTGCTGGCCGGAGAACTTTTTGAGAATGAACAAACGGGAGGAACTATGAAAAACCTGAACTTTTATCTTTGTCCCACCTGTGGGAATATCCTGACCTCCGCCATGGGCGCGGCAGTCACCTGCTGCGGCAAGAAGCTCAGCCCCCTGGAGGCGGTCAAGGCCCCGGAGGAAGAGCGCCTGTGCGTGGAGCTCATTGAAAACGACTACTTCATCACCTCGTCTCACCCCATGACCAAGGAGCACTACGTCTCCTTTGTGGCCCTTGTGACCGGAGATACCCTGATTTTGAAGCGGCTTTACCCGGAATGGGATCTGCAGACCCGGCTGCCCCGTATCGGTCACGGAAAACTTGTTTGGTACTGCGTGCAGCACGGACTCTTTTACCAGCTGGTGTGATCCCTTTTCTTCTGCGGCTTGCTGTGGTATACTAACCAAAACCACAACCAGGGAGGGATATCTTTCATGTCCGACCAATTTATCCGTACCCGCCTGCTCGTCGGGGACGAGCCCGTAGAGCGCCTGAAAAACGCCAAGGTAGCCGTTTTCGGTGTGGGAGGTGTAGGGGGCTTCTGCGTTGAAGCTCTTGCAAGGGCAGGTGTTGGTACTTTACACCTATATGACGATGACACCGTGTCTGAGAGCAACCTGAACCGCCAAATCGCTGCCCTCCACTCTACCCTCGGACAGCCCAAGGCAGAGGTGATGGCCCGGCGGGTGCTGGACATCAATCCAGCTTGTCAGGTGAAGGCCATCCGGATGTTTTACCTGCCGCAAAATGCAGGCGAGGTGGATCTTTCCCAGTATGACTACGTGGTAGACTGCATTGACACGGTAGCCGCGAAGCTGGAATTGGTATCAAGGTGTATTACTTTACAGGTAAAAATCATCAGTGCCATGGGCTCGGGCAACAAGCTGGACCCCACTGCCTTTCAAATTACCGACCTCTCCAAAACCCAGGGCTGCCCCCTGGCCCGAGTCATGCGCAAGGAGCTTCGGAAACGGGGCATCGAGCATTTGAAGGTAGTTTACTCCACCGAGCTCCCCCGCTCCCCCATCCGCCCCATGGAAACGGAAGCCCCGGTCACCACCGATACCCGCCCCGGCTCCACCGCCCGGCGGGACACCCCCGGCTCCATCTCCTTTGTCCCCGCGGCGGCCGGACTGGTTCTGGCCAGCGCGGTGGTGCGGGAATTGGGGGAATTTTAAGGACGCAACAGATCGTTGCTTGACTGGAAAAAGGCCCTATAACACAAAAAACAGCGCCCCGCCAATCCAGGCGGGGCGCTGTTACGTTTATTTCTCTTACATGGAAACCCGGTGGAAGACCTTCTTGCCCTTGCGGACCATCAGGCCGTCTCCGGAGAGCTGGTCGGCAGTGTAGGTGGTATTGGCATCCGACACCTTTTCCTCATTGACGGTGACACCGCCCTGCTCCACCAGACGGCGGGCCTCCTTCTTGGAGGGGGCCAGCTTACACTTGACCATCAGGTCCAGGATGCCGATGGAACCGTCGGTGAGATCCTCGGCGGCCAGTGTGGTGGAGGGCACATTGCTCATGTCGCCTCCGCCCACGAACAGGGCCTTGGCGGCGTCCTGAGCCTTCTTGGCCTCCTCTTCCCCGTGGACCAGCTTGGTAAGCTCAAAGGCCAGAATCTCCTTGGCAGTATTGAGCTGGCTGCCCTCCCACTTGTCCATCTCGTCGATCTGCTCCAGGGGCAGGAAGGTGAGCATGCGCAGGCATTTCAGCACGTCCTGGTCGCCCACGTTGCGCCAGTACTGGTAGAACTCATAGGGAGAGGTCTTGTTGGGATCCAGCCACACAGCGCCCTTGGCGGTCTTGCCCATCTTCTTGCCCTCGGAGTTCAGCAGCAGCGTGATGGTCATGGCGTGGGCGTCCTTGCCCAGCTTGCGGCGGATGAGCTCAGTGCCGCCCAGCATGTTGGACCACTGGTCGTCGCCGCCGAACTGCATGTTGCAGCCATAGTGCTGGAACAGGTAGTAGAAGTCATAGGACTGCATGATCATGTAGTTGAACTCCAGGAAGCTCAGGCCCTTCTCCATGCGCTGCTCATAGCACTTGGCCCGGAGCATGTTGTTCACGCTGAAGCAGGCACCCACGTCCCGCAGCATATCAATGTAGTTCAGGCCCAGCAGCCAGTCGGCATTGTTTACCATCTGAGCCTTTCCCTCACCGAACTCGATAAAGCGCTCCATCTGCTTTTTGAAGCAGTCGCAGTTGTGCTGAATGGTCTCAGGGGTCATCATGGAGCGCATGTCGGTGCGGCCGGAGGGGTCGCCGATGTAGCCAGTGCCGCCGCCGATGAGGGCAATGGGCCGGTTGCCCGCCATCTGCAGGCGCTTCATCAGGCACAGGGCCATGAAGTGGCCTACGTGGAGGGAATCGGCCGTGGGGTCAAAGCCAATGTAAAACACGGCTTTCCCCTCGTTGATCATCTTGGAGATCTCCTCCTCGTTGGTCACCTGGGCAATGAGCCCTCTGGCTTTCAGTTCTTCGTAGCAAGTCATATTTCGTTACTCCTTTATTGAAATATCAATTTGTATGTGAAAGATTCGCGTTTGGCTGCTTTGCCCGGCAGACGCTGTAGATCACCACGCCTCCGATGACGATGGCGGCTCCCAGGATGGACATGGGGCTCATTTTTTCTCCGTAAAACACCGCCACCAGGATGGGACTCAAAACGGGCTCAATGCCGGAGAGCAGACTGGCTGTGACGGGCGGCGTAGTTTTCAGGCCGATGGTCAGCAGGATATAGGCCACAGCCACCTGAAATACCCCCAGCACCACCAGGCTGACGAGCGCTTTTGAGGAGAAATCCGTTTCCTTCAGCAAAAACGGAAGTCCTGTTACCGCCGAGAGCACATCCCCCCAGAACACCGAAGAGATGGCGTCGGAGTCCGGCAGGTCGTTGAGCAGGAATATCCCGGCGTAGGCCAGGCCGGCCAGCAGGGCCAGTACATTGCCCAGTCCGCCGCCTACCTCCAGGCTGTCCACAAAAAAGCAGACCACTCCGCCAAACACCGCCGCACAGGTAATGACGTCCAGGCGGCTGGGGCGGCGGCGGAACACCAGAAGCGAAATGAGCATCACAAAGATGGGGGCGGTAAACTGAAGTACAATGGTATTGGCCGCCGTGGTCAGCTTGTTGGCAATGGAGAACAGGGCATTGCAGCCAAAGACCGACACCGCCCCCAGTGCCACCCAGCGGTTTAGACGCGGAGGATGCTTCATCCACCATAAATATCCACCGATGACCACCAGCGCGATGGCGGTGCGCCCGCCATTGATGGACATTCCGTTCCACGGGATGACCTTAATGCACAGCCCGCCAATGCTGTAAAGCAGCGCGGCCAGAAACACATACAAGGTTCCCCTGTTTTCTTTGGACAAGCTCTCATCTCCCTGAACCAAAAATGCCCTCTGTCCGAAAAACGGACAGAGGGCATAAAATGCGGTACCACCTCTGGTTCGTCCCAACCTCACAGCAGAGACCTTATGGAGTGCGTGACTCCTGCGCAGTAACGGGCGCGCCCGGCCTGTCCCCTACTCACGCAGCTGTGCGCTTCAGGCGGCTGCTCCAAGGGGTAAGTTCACAAAGCACCCTGTCCCCCTTTCACCGTCCGGGGGCTCTCTGCACAGGGGCATGCCTTGCTAAGGCTCCTTTTCGTCGCAGTACTCAAACTCTAGCACATCTTTCTCCGTTTGTCAACCGCGGACGATTTTATTCCTGGGCTTAGGGAATCAATCGTTATTGGCCAGAAGCAAAGCACAGCTTTGCACAAAGTTCTTTGCTCAGCTTTCTTTCAAAAAAGCTGACGTGCCACGCCGGTACGAACCGCTGCCTCGGCCACCGCCTTGGCCACAGCGGGGACCACCCGTTTGTCAAAGGGCTGGGGGATGATGTTGTCTTCGCTGAGCTCCTCATCGGGAATGATGGCGGCCAGGGCCATGGCGGCGGCCATCTTCATCTCCTCGTTGATGTCACTTGCCCGCACGTCCAGCGCCCCCCGGAAGATACCTGGGAAGGCCAGGACATTATTGATCTGGTTGGGGTAATCACTGCGTCCGGTGGACACCACCTTTGCCCCGCCCGCCTTCGCGTCTTCGGGGAAAATCTCCGGAGTGGGGTTGGCACAGGCAAAAACAATGGCGTCCTTGTTCATGGTCTTTACCATCTCGGTAGTCACCAGGTTGGGGGCAGACACCCCGATGAACACATCGGCCCCCACCAGCATATCGGCCAGAGTTCCCTTGCGCTTTTGGAGATTGGTTCGCTTGGCGATCTCCTGCTGGGCCCAGTTCATCTCGGGGTTGCCGTCGTAGAGGGCGCCGAACTTGTCGCACAGGGTGATGTCCCGGAAGCCAGCCTCCAGAAGGAGCTTTGTGATGGAAATGGCGGCGGAACCGGCCCCGGAGAAGACTACCCGGACTTCCTCCTTCTTCTTCCCCACCACCTTCAGGGCATTGGTAAGCCCCGCCAGGGCGATGATGGCGGTGCCGTGCTGGTCGTCATGGAAGACGGGAATGTCGCACATCTCTTTCAGACGGCGCTCAATTTCAAAGCACCGGGGGGCGGCAATGTCCTCCAGATTGATGCCGCCGAAGGAACCGGAGATGTTATAAACCGTTTGGACAAACTCGTCGATGTCTTTGGTCTTGACGCACAGGGGGAAGGCGTCCACGTCGGCAAAGCGCTTGAAGAGTACGCATTTACCCTCCATCACGGGCATGCCGGCCTCAGGACCGATGTCCCCCAGCCCCAGCACGGCGGTGCCGTCGGTAATGACCGCCACCAGGTTGTGGCGGCGGGTGAGTTCATAGCTCTTATCCGGGTCCTTCTGGATCTCCAGACAGGGCTGGGCCACCCCAGGTGTGTAGGCCAGAGACAGCTCCTCCCGGTTTCCAGCAGGAACGGTGGCCACCACCTCAATTTTTCCCTTCCACTGTCCGTGGAGGCGAAGGCTTTCCTTTGCGTAATCCATAATCATTTCCTCACTTATCTGCAGGCAAAGATTCATCTTTGCCCCAAGCTGTTGTCAAGCCTATTATAATAGTTCCATTGTAAAAGGCAATGGCCGGGAGGATCTTTTTCCGAAACACTCCATCTTTCGAAGAAAAAATCGCATTTTCTACAAAATACACCCTGTTTTAGTTGACCAAACTATGATTATCTGCTAAAATGGCAGGCAGCCTCTTCTTTTTTGGATGGGGCGGCAACCGGAATTGCAGGTGTACAAAGAGGAGGATACTATGGAACATCATCACAGAGGACACTGGGGCAGCAACCTTGGCTTTCTAATGGCTACGGTGGGCGCTGCTGTAGGCCTCGGCAATATTTGGGCTTTTCCCTATAAAATGGGCATGAACGGAGGCTTTGCTTTCCTGCTGGTCTATCTCATTATGGCCATTGTGATCGGCTTTCCCATCATGCTCACAGAGCTGTCCATCGGCCGAAAGGTAGGGAAAAGCGTGCTGGTCAGCTACCAGACGGTAGGCGGCGGCTTTGGTGCCTTCATCGGGTTTCTGGCCATGTTGTCCCCCTTCCTGATTTTGAGCTTTTACACGGTGCTGGGCGCTTACTGCGTGCAGTATGTGTGCCTTAATTTTGCTGAGCTTGTGGGTCTTTTCCAGCTCTCCGGCGTGTCCGGGGCCGAGTCTTTTTCTGACATGCTCACCAATCAGCCCATGGCCATTCTATTTACCTTCCTGTTCATTGCCGCCTGCTTTTTGATCATCCGGGGCGGCATCAAGGATGGCATTGAAAAGTTCAACAAGGTGGGCATGCCCGCCCTGGCCATTATGCTCCTCATCGTTATTGTTCGGGCGGTCACTCTTCCCGGTGCCGCTGAGGGACTGAAATTCATGTTCTCTCCCAACTTCACGGCCTTCCAAACGCCCAAGGGATTTTTGTCCGTTCTTTCCGCCGCCGGCGGCCAGGTGTTTTTCTCCCTGTCCCTGGCCATGGGTATTACGGTGACCTACGGCTCTTACCTGCGCAAGGAAGAGAGCCTGGTAAAAAATTCACTTATCATCATTATCTCTGACACCTGCGTGGCTATCATGGCCGGCCTGGCTGTGCTGCCTGCCGCTTTTGCCCTGGGCGGGAAAAACGCTGAGCTGTCCGGTCCCAAGCTGCTGTTCATTACGCTGCAGGACGTCTTTAACTCCATGGGTGCCCTGGGTCCCCTGTTCGGAATCCTTTTCTATATGTTCGTCACCCTGGCAGCCATCACATCCGCTATCGCCCTCATCGAGGTGCTGGTGACCTTCACACTGGATCACCGGGCGGCACAGGGGAAAAAGTCCAACCGCAGCATGGTGGTGCTGGTCATCTGTCTGATCGTGATGGCGGAAGCCACTCTGGTAGCCGCCGATGGTCTGGGCTCCAACGGCCTGTGGATCCCCTTCCATGAGACCGGTATGAATCTTGGGTCCTCCTGGCTGGACTTTATGGACTTCATTTCCGAAGGAATCGCCATGCCTTTGGGGTCCCTGCTGATGATCATCCTGGTGTGGAAGATCCGCCCCCAGACCATTCGCAGCGAGGTCATGGCCGCAGGACACCCCTTCTCCAATGGCCTGTATACCTTCTACAAGGTGTGCATCTATCTGGTGGCTCCTCTGGGGATGCTCATGGTTCTCTTTGGGCAGCTTCAGAGCTTCTTCACCATCAAATAAGAAAGCCCGCAGAAATATGATCGGCCGGTATCCAGTTGGATACCGGCCGTTTTTTAGTTGGATTTGGAATTGCGGTACTCCTGGGCCTGCTGGAGCAGATCCTCCGCACTCTTGATCAAAGCGGGGGTCAGCGAAGCTCCGCCGATCAGACGGGCCAGCTCCTCCACCCTACCCTGTTTGTCCAGCCGCTCTACCCGCGTGTAAGTGCGTCCGTCCCGCTCCCCCTTCTCCACGGAGAAGTGGGTATCGGCCATGGCAGCAATTTGGGGAAGGTGGGTGACACACAGCACCTGCTTGCCGCCGGCCACGTCGGCCATCTTTTCGGCCACCTTCTGGGCTGCCCGGCCGGATACCCCGGTATCCACCTCATCAAAGATGAGGCTGCCAATCCCATCGTCCTGGGCCAGCACATTCTTCAGTGCCAGCATGATCCGGGCCAGCTCACCGCCGGAGGCCACCTTCTGAATGGGCTTGAGCGCCTCACCCAGATTGGCGGACATAAGAAATTGTACCTGGTCCATTCCAGTCTCGTCCATGCCGTCCTGGGCGGAGAGGGCCTGAAATTCCGTCTCAAAGCGCACCTTTGGCATATCCAGCTGCCGCAGCTCTTCCTGAATACGCACCTGAAGCTCCAAAGCCGCCGCTTTCCGGGCCTGAGACAGCTTTGCCCCCAGTGTCCGCGCCGTTTCCAGTGCCTTCTGGAGCTCTTCCTCCAGGTGCTGGATGGTGTCGTCCGCGTCCTGAATTTGACTCAGCTCCTCCCGGCACTGGTCCAGATAGGAAAGCATGTCCTCTACCGTGGGGCCGTATTTCTTTTTCAGGCGGTAGATCACATCCAGCCGGCTTTCCAGTCGGTCCAGCTCCTCAGGAGAGAAGTCGAACGCATCACCAAAATCCCGAAGGGTCTCCGCCGCGTCATCCGCGGCATAGCGCAGCGAGGTGAGCTTCTCCCCCAGCTCCGCCAGTTGGGCTCCCAGCTTGGCCACGGACCGCACGGCGCCCTCTGCTTCCGAGATCAGGTCACAGGCCCCGCGGCTGTCTTCGCCGCCCAGCAGGGCAAACTGAGCCTCCTGAATGGCCTCCATCAGCTTGCCGGCACTGCGGAGCATGGTCTTTCGTGCATCCAGCTCCTCATCCTCACCGGGCTTCAGCTCCGCGCGCTCCAGCTCACGGATCTGGTATTCCAGAGTATCCACCCTTCGGGAGCGCTCGGCCTCGTCCATTTCCAGGGCAGCAATCTGCCGCCGGAGGGCGGCCACCGCCCCAAAGGCCAGCTGATACTCGTCCAGCAAAGCTCCGGTCTTTCCAAACCGGTCCAGATACCCCAGGTGGGTCTCCGGGTCCAGCAGCTGCTGGCCGTCGTGCTGGCCGTGGATGTTCAACAGCTGCTTTCCCAGCTGCCGCAGCTGGGCAACAGTGATGGGCCGTCCATTGATCCGGCACACATTCCGCCCATCCCCGTGCAGCTCACGCTGCAGCATAAGCTCATCCTCTGGGACTGAAAAGCCATTCTCCTCCAGCCACTTCAAAGGCAGAGATCCGGTAAAGCAGGCCGAGACCATGGCACTTTTGGCTCCGGTGCGGATCAGCTCCCGGCTGGTACGCTCCCCCAGCACCGCGCCAATCGCATCGATAACAATGGATTTGCCTGCACCGGTCTCACCGGTAAGGACATTGAACCCCGGATCAAAGGTGATATCTGCCGACTGGATAATGGCGATATTTTCAATATGGAGCAGCGAAAGCATCGCGTCTTGCCTCCTCGTTCCCAGACGCTGGGTTTATTTCAGCAGCTTATGGATTTCCGCACCAAACTGCTGGGCGGCGGCGTTGTCCCGCATGATCAGGATCCCCGTATCATCTCCTGCCAGGCTTCCCACCATTCCCTCGATCTCCATCCCATCCAGAGCAGAACAGGCGGCAGAGGCCAAACCGGGCATGGTACGAACGACAACCAGGTTCTGGGCCACATCAGCAGAGACCACGCCCTCTTTAAAAATCGTGCGCAGCCGGGTATCCACTGCCGCGGAGGGCTTACGCTCCGAAAGCGTATAGCGGTAGCCGCCGTTTTTGGACAGCTCCTTTACCATGCGCAGTTCCTTAATGTCCCGAGAAATGGTGGCCTGGGTGGTGGAGAAGCCCCGTGCACGCAGCTCTTCCAGAAGCTGATCCTGGGTCTCCACATCCATAGACTGTATAATCTTGATGATCTCACCCTGACGTGCGTTTTTCACGGAACCATCCCTCCTAATTTTTGATTGATGATCTCATAAAAGCTTCGGTCCGCCAGCCGAGCCAGCCGGGTGCAGTGCTCCGAACGGCTGATCTCCACCCGATCGCCGCTGTTCAGCCGGACCGCCTTCCCTCCATCCACTGACAAGTATAAATACTTGCGGGTCGATTTTGGGATCTGGGCAGTAATGACCCGTCCGGAATCCAGCACAAGGGCCCGCGCAGCCAGCTGATGGGCACAGACGGGTGTGAGGATGATGCAGTGGGAAGTGGGCTCTACAATGGGTCCTCCCGCCGACATGGAGTAAGCGGTGGAACCGGTAGGAGTGGAAACAATGACCCCGTCTCCCATAATGGTAGATACCTTCATGTGGTCGGCCAGCACTTCTACCTCGGCCACCCGTGCCATGGATCCCTTGGAGATGACCGCATCGTTGAGCGCCAGATCCCGGCTTATCTCCCGGTTTCCCCGCATGACCCGCACATCCAGCATCATCCGTTCTTCAATGGTAAACATCCCTTTGGCCAGGGGAGTCAGCATGGACAGCTCGCCCCGTTCCAGCTCAGCCATAAAACCCACGCTTCCCATATTGACCCCCAGGATCGGCACCTGGTAGACAACTGCATCCCGTGCGGCATGGAGGATGGTTCCATCCCCGCCAAAGCAGATCAGCAGGTCGGCACAAGGCAGCTCCTGCTCCATTACAGATAGGGTGACCTGCCTGGGCAAGTCCAGACGGTCCCCCTTTTTGGGCTGAAAGGGCAGACAAAGCACCGTATCCGCTCCCGCATGCTCCAGCACTCGTTTGGCCTCCAGAGCGGCCCGGAGCCCACGGTCTCGGTAGGGGTTGGAGCTGAGTACAATCTTCATATCTCCTCCTCCTTCCAGACACTGTGCGATGCATCGACCAAGGCCTTCAGATCTCCCTCATAGACAGGTCCGTCCCCCGCCTTGAGATAACCTAAGTACTCGATGTTGCCTTCGGGGCCCTTAATAGGTGAAAAGGTAATATCCTTTACAGTAAATCCAGCGCTTGCTGCATGACCGAGGAAGTGCTCCAGCACCTCCAGATGGACCTGTGGGTCACGGACAACGCCGTGCTTGCCCACCTTCTCCTTTCCCGCCTCAAACTGAGGCTTCACCAGACACACTGCCTCGCCGCCCTCTTTCATAAGAGGGCGTAAGGCGGGCAAAATCAGGTTGAGGGAGATAAAGGAGACATCCACAGAAAAGAAGTCAAGCTCCTCTGGAATCTGTTCCCGTGTGAGGTAGCGTGCATTGGTACGCTCCATGCACACCACCTGGGGGTGGGTACGCAGGCGCCAATCCAGTTGGTTATACCCAACATCCACCGCATAGACCTTGCTGGCCCCGTTCTGGAGCATACAGTCGGTAAAACCGCCAGTGGATGCGCCAATATCGGCGCACACCGCTCCCATAAGAGTAATGGGCCACAGGGACATGGCCTTTTCCAGTTTTAACCCGCCGCGGCTTACATAGGGCAGGGCTTTTCCACGGACCTCTAACTGGTCCTCCGCCTTTACCGGGGCTCCCGCTTTGGTCTGCTTCTGGCCGTTTACATAGACCAGCCCCGCCATAATGACGGCTTGGGCCTTCTGGCGGCTTTCCGCCAGTCCGCGCTCCGTCAACGCCACATCCAGCCGCACCTTAGCCATGGCCCAGCACCTCCCATGCTTTCTTTGCAATTCCCTCTCCATCCAGGGACAGATCTTTCTTCAAAAGCTCCGTCTTTCCGTGAGGAACGAAACCTTCCCCGCAGTTGACCAGTGCCACCTTGGCAGCAACCTGCTCCTGCTCCAACAGGGCGGCCAGGCGCTGACCCACACAGCCGTTGGCCGCGGTCTCCTCCGCCACAAGCAGAACTCCGGTTTTTGCAACAGAGCGGATAATCTCTGTTCCATCAAGTGGTGTAAGCTGATTTAGCTTTACAATTTCGGCCTGAATTCCCTTCTGCTCCAGCCGTTGGGCAGCCTCCAGAACTTGGTTGATCTCTACCCCATAGCTTACTAACGTAATGTCTTTCCCCGCGCGCAGCACAGTGGATGGTTCTTCTCCGGCACAACCGGTATAGCTCCCCTCTCCCCCACGGGGATAGCGCACCGCAACAGGGCCATCCAGACGCAGCACGGCCCGTTCCAGCATATCCTCCAGCTCAGCAAAGCTGGCTGGGGCCAGGACCGTCATATGGGGAACACTGTCCAGATAAGCGACATCAAAAACGCCGTGGTGGGTCTCGCCGTCCTCTCCAACCAGACCGGCCCGGTCTACTCCCAGCACCACATGGAGGCTGCTGAGGGCCACGTCATGGAGCAGCATGTCGTAGCTGCGCTGAAGGAAGGTAGAATAGACTGCAAAGACTGGTACGGCCCCCTCCTTCGCCATGCCGGCGGCCATAGAAACCGCGCAGCCCTCGGCAATGCCCACGTCAAAAAAACGCTCCGGAAAACGCTGGGCAAAGGTCTCCAGCCCCGTCCCGCTCACCATGGCGGCCGTGATGGCGCATACCCGACCATCTCCCTCCGCCAGGCGGGAAAGAGTCTTACCAAATACGGAGGAGAAATTTTCGCCCCCCGTCTTTCTGGGCTTGCCCGTGATGGGATCAAAGGGAGAAACCCCGTGAAAGGCATCTGGGTTTTCTTCCGCGGGTAGAAAGCCTTTTCCCTTTACAGTCTTTACATGGAGCAGGGCGGGCTCGTTCAGATCCCTGGCATAGCGGAGAATGTCCGTCAGCTCTGCTAGATTGTGCCCGTCCACCGGCCCCAGGTAACGAAAGCCCATGTTCTCAAACATACTGCAGGGCAGCAAGCTCTGCTTGAGGGCCTGCTTAATTTTATGGATGACCTTATAAGCGGCCCGTCCTGGCGCGGTAGCCGCCATAAAGTTCTGATAATGCTTTTTAAAGGCCCGATACTGGGGACGAAGGCGCTGCCGGGCCAGGTGGTCGGCCACGCCGCCCACATTGGGGGTGATGGACATCCCGTTGTCGTTGAGGATCACCAGCAGCTGCTGGCCACATTCACCAGCATTGGACAGCCCCTCATAGGCCAGACCGCCCGTGAGGGCCCCATCCCCGATGAGGGCAATGACCTTATAGTCCTCTCCCAGGAAGCTCCGGGCCCGTGCCATCCCCAGGGCCACCGCCACCGAGTTGGAAGCGTGCCCAGCAATAAACGCGTCGTGAACACTTTCCGCCGGCTTTGGAAAACCGGCCAGGCCGCCATATTGGCGCATGGTGGACATCTGCTCCCAACGTCCGGTGAGCATTTTATGGGGATAGCACTGATGCCCCACGTCAAAGACCAGCCGGTCTCGGGTAGTGTCAAAGACCCGGTGGATAGCCACCGTCAGCTCCACCGCCCCCAGGTTTGAGGCCAGATGTCCTCCCGTCTGGGATACCTGCTCTACCAGATCCCGGCGCAGTTTGGCACAAAGCTGCCCGGCCTCCCGGTCACTGATCCCCTCCAGCAGAGGCCCTGTTTGCTTTTCGTCTCTCTTTGTCAAGGTATAACCCCTCACATCTCAATTCAGCTTACGCGGGCATTACAAAATAACCGGCCCCGCCAGGCCGATGACGCTGCCCAGCACAGCTCCCGCGATCACCTGGGGCAGCGTATGCCCCAGGCTCTCATTGAGCCGCTTACATTCCTTCAATTCCGTCGGAATCTGGTCCATGTGCTCGATCATATAGTTGAGCACCTTTGCCTGCTCCCCGGCGCAGCGGCGCACATTACAAGCGTCATACATGACGACCAGCGCGATGGCTGCCGACAGGGAAAACATCGGGTCCCGCCAGCCGCACACCTGACCAATGGACATGGTGGCGGCACAGATAAAGGCAGAATGGGAACTGGGCATGTCGCCGCTGCCCACCATCCGCTTCAGGTCCAAATTCCGGTTCACGATAAAGTGCAAGATGGTTTTTATGACCTGAGCTACAAACCAGGCAAAGATTGCCAGGTCCAACGTGAGATTTCCCACCAGAAAACCGGTATGATCCATCCTTACCCCGCTTTCTCTCCCGAAGGGAGGCCGCTATGGTACGTCCTGTCAATGGTCAATGGGTACGCTTGGCCAGGGATTGGGCCAGCCAAATCAGAAAGTCTGCCTTCTCAAAGCCGGCCAGGGCATCCACCGCACGCTGGGTCAGCTCTTCCACCAGCGCCCGGCTTCCCTCCAGCCCGAGCGCGGTAACAAAGGTGGTCTTCTCGTTGACCCGGTCAGAGCCCACACTTTTCCCCAGCTCCTCATCCGTGCTGGTCACATCCAGAATATCATCCTGAACCTGGAAGGCACGGCCCAGAGCCTGGGCATAATCCCGCACCTTCTGCCGCTGCTGGGCACTGCCGCCCGCGGCAATACAGCCCAGCTCCGCCGCCGCGGAAATGAGTGCTCCCGTCTTAAGACTCTGGAGCTGCTCCAGCTCTCCGCGGGTCATGGAGCGGCCTTCCCCGGCCATATCCAGCGCCTGGCCGCCCACCATGCCTTCGGGGCCGGCATTCCGGGCCAGACAGGCCACCGCCTCTACAATCCGCTGGGCGGGCAGATTCCCTTTGGCAAGCTGCTCAAAGGCGGAAGTGAGCAAGCCATCTCCCGCTAAAATGGCAGTGGCCTCTCCATAGACCACATGATTGGTGGGCCGCCCACGCCGCAGCTGGTCATCATCCATGGCCGGCAGATCATCGTGGATCAGAGAGTAGGTATGGATCATCTCCAGTGCACAGGCAAAGGGAAGGGCGTCCTGGGGATCACCTCCGCACATCCGGCACACCTCCAGGGTAAGCACCGGACGAATCCGCTTTCCCCCCGCCAGGAGAGAATACTCCATGGCCTCCTGAAGATCGGCGTAGCGCGGCTCCTCCCGGAACATTCCCGCCAGGGCTTCCTCCACCATGGTCCGGTCACGGGTCATCAACAGTGTAAAGTCTTTTTCCATGTCACTCAGCTCCCTGGAAGGGTTCTTCCATCATCTGGCCATCCTGGCCCTGGGTGAGAAGGGTCACCTTCTGCTCTGCTTCATCCAGCTGGGCGGTACACTCCCGCAGCAGCTTGGCCCCCTCCTCAAAGAGCTTCATAGCCTCTTCCAGGGGGGCATCCCCCCGTTCCAGCAGACCTACGATTTCCTCCAGGCGGGCCATGGAGCCCTCAAAATCCAGCTTCTTTTTCGCCATAGGGCCTCACTCCTCTTTTTTCGATACTCCGTTGACTTGGCAGTCAAACTGCCCATCGGATACTTTCAGAATAAAACGTTCTCCAGGCTGGGCATCCTGCACCGAGGCAATCACACTTCCATGTTCCTTCAGTGCGATGGAATAGCCCCGTCCCAGCACCTTCAGCGGGCTCATGGCATCCAGCGCTGCACTGAGCTTGCCCAGCCGCTCCCGCTGCATGGACAAGCTCCGCTCCAGGCCGTGGATCAGGCGGCGGCTCTGATAGTCCAGCAGCAGGCGCTTGTCCTTGAAATAGGCTCCCGGCTCGGTCATAGCCCGACTGGCGCCCAGGCGATTGAGCGCACGGCGGCTCTGGTCCAGGCGCTGGACCATGCTGCCCTGGAGCCGCTGGCCCAGGACGGCCAGGCTGGCTGCGATTTCCTCCTGGTGTGGTACCGCCAGTTCCGCGGCATTGGAAGGCGTGGACGCACGCAGATCCGCTGCAAAATCGGAGATGGTCACGTCAGGCTCGTGGCCCACAGCGGAAATCACCGGAATCTCCGAGTGGTAAATGGCACGGGCCACGACTTCCTCGTTAAAGGCCCACAGATCTTCCATGGAACCGCCGCCCCGACCGGTAATGATGAGCTGGGCGATGGCATGCTCATTGGCCCACCGGATGGCGGCGGCGATCTCCTCCGCCGCGCCGGCCCCCTGAACCCGGACCGGAAGAATTCGAATCCCGGCCATGGGCCAGCGGGAGCGGAGAATCCGGATCATGTCCCGCACGGCCGCCCCTGCTGGGGAGGTGATGAGGGCGATGGTCTCAGGAAAGGCGGGGATAGGCTTTTTGTGTCCCGGTTCAAAGAGGCCTTCTCTGGAAAGCTTTTCCTTCAACTGCTCAAAGGCCAAATAGAGATCTCCCACACCCTCCGGAGTGAGGCGGCTGCAATAGAGCTGGTACTGTCCGTCCCTGGGAAAAACAGTGACCCGCCCGGCCGCGATCACCTGCATGCCATTTTCCGGCCGAAAACGCAGGGAAGCCGCGTCTCCGCGGAACATAACGCACCGAAGGCTTCCCTCCCGGTCTTTCAGGGAAAAATAGTGGTGCCCCGAGGGGTACATTTTATAATTGGAAAGCTCCCCCCGAACCAGCAGCCCGGACAACAGCCGGTCCTGATCCATGAAACCCTTGATATACTGGCTCACCTGGGAGGGGCTTAGAATGGGGGCGCTGCGGTTCATGCTCCCGCCTCCCCTGCTTGCAGAGCACGCCATGTGAGGATAGCCGTTCCCATGGCGTTGTCTGTGGAATACTGGGGCTGGGCAAAGACAGCCTGACATTGCGCGCTCATGGCTGCTCTCAGCTGCCGGTTAGAGGCCACGCCTCCGGAGCAGAGCACCGGAAGGCCGGGCCAGCGCTGCCGCGCCTGCTGGGTGGCCCGCACCACCACACTGGTGATCGTGTCCAGGGTAAACCGGGCCACATTTCCCGGCTTCTCCCCAGAGGATATCCGCTGCTTGACCTGATTCTCAATGCCAGACAGCGAGAACGTAAGTTCCTGAAGCTTTACACGGTAGTTTTCGCAGACATCCGACTGGTCATACAGCGCATCCAGGGCTTTCCCTGCCGGAAATTGGAGCCCAAGCAACACCCCGGTGCGGTCAATGAGCTGCCCGGCGGAAATGTCACTGGTCCCCCCTACCGCCTCTGCCCGGACGGTGTATCCCTCCGGCTCAACATATAAAAGCTCCGTAGTCCCCCCAGACAGATGCCAGGCCAGGAACGGAGCGTCCAGAAGGTCCATCCGTCCGGCAGACCACGCGGCCGCGGCCAGATGTCCCTGTTGATGGGAATGTTCAAAAAAGGGGATGCCCATGGTGCTGGCCAGCCCTTCTCCCTGAGAAGCACCGGCCAGGAAGCACGGCATATAAGAGCCCTCTACCGCACGGGGGCGGGTGCTGGCTCCCACGGCTTCGATCTGGTGCAGCGCCCCCTTCTGTTCCAGGGCACGAAACAGCTCTGGCAGCTGACGGACATGCTGAAACAGGGCCTCACTTTGCCGAAGGCCCAGTTCTCCAGGGCGCACCGTCAGCAGCCGGCCCACATTGACACCATCCCTGCCATCAAAGACCGCCAGGGAGGTTGTATAATTGCTGGTATCCAGTCCCAAAACGGCCATAGTCAAATCTCCGTCTCCGCCTTGGGCTCTGTCTTTTCCTGAGAAGCCTCCGGCTGCTTGTCCGAGATATTGTCCTGGCACTCCTCCCGCACAAAGGTACCCAGAATGCCGTTCAGGAAGGCAACTACCTCCTGAGGCTCATAATTCTTGGCGATTTCCACCGCTTCGTTGATGGCTGCGGCATTGGGCACATCGGGCATATAGAGTACCTCATACATGGCAGTACGCATAATGGCAGAGGCCATGCGGGGAATGCGGGCAAAGGACCAGCCCTTGGCATAACGGCTGATGCAGTCGTCCAGCTCAGGCCCATGGAAAAACACACCCTGGACCAACTCCCGGATGTACTTCTCCTGCTTTTCGTTGGGGTACTGGGCATACAGAGGCATATCCTCTGCCAGCTCCCGGAAACGCTCGTGAGTCAGCTGGCTGTCCAGCAGCTCCTGGGCACTCTGATTGCCGAAGCTCAGGGAAAAAATCATATGTACCGCGATTTCACGGGCATTGCTTCTTGTCATATTCGGTATCCTCCCACCCTGCTTTTGGGCTGTGTTGTTCTCTTAGTATATCATCCATTATTATATACATGAATATACAAAAAAGAAACCCCTAATTTATAATTTTCCTTTTTCTTCCCCATAAAAAAAGACCGCCGAAGCGGTCTTTTTTTATCAATAATAGAATTTATGTCCGCCCAGTACAGCGGCAAACTCCCGGTTGCGGGAGGCCCAGCTGTTGGAGCTGGAGTCGAAGTACAGCGCACCGTCGGTCTCAGCCACCTCGCCGCCGTCCAACACCAGCTTTGCGGCAATGATGCTGCTCTGGTTAGGGGTACGGTTGGCAAGAGCGCCGGACTTATAGGTGCTGAACTGGTTCTTCTGCGCCAGAACACCCTGAACGGTATTGGGATAAACGGGGCTGGCTACCCGATTCATCACCACATTACCCACGGCCATCTGCCCCTCCAGGGGCTGATTGCCGCTCTCTGCGTAAATAAGCCGAGACAGCCAGAAGAGGTCCTCCTGATCATAATAGCTGTCACCGGACTGGATGCCGCCGCTCCCCCGTGTAATGTGAATGGTGCCGCTGGTACCATCCCAGGAAAGCTTTGCATCAAATGCCTCTACCACAGCTGAGAGGGGAACGGTCACCATGTTGTTTACCAACTGAACTCCCTCAGGAAGGTAGAGATAACGGCCATTGGCCACCAGATAAAGCTGGCCCACTTTGGCACTCAGGGCCAGGCGGCTGGTATAGAGCTTGACGGTGGAACCGTCCCAGCCAATTTCCACGCTGGGCTCCAGGGCCTGGGCCATAGGAGCCAGCGCCACATAGGTAACGCCGTTTTTTTGGAATTTGCCCAGGTTGGTGGGAGCCGCGACACCATCAATGAACAGTGTCTGGTCTCCAGCAGCCACCTGCTGCTGTTCTTCCGCCTCTGCCTCTTCGGTCATCTCAGCCAGAGAGACCTGCTCGGAGATCTCGGCGTTCCCCAGTTTGCCTCCGCCGATGGATTCCATCGACTCATAAGAAACCTGGGATTCAGTATCAAGCGCCTGCTCATCGAGCACGGCGCTCTCCTCCTCTGCCAGCAGGGCAGCGGACTGCTGGGGGGCAGTCGACGCGCCCATCAGGAGGAGTAAGGCAAACGCACACAGCGGTACGAAGAAAAGCTTGCGTACTATTTGTCTTCACTCCTTTGCTTTAAATTTTTTACAAATTGGTGACACGCAAAAGCAACTGTTGTTACTTTTGTTACCACATTGTAACCAATCTGACCGGTCAAAACAAGGGCAAAATTGCCCATAAATAATTGTCGGCGCTTGTGCATTTTATATAATTTATTTAAGAATAGGCAGATTTCTCCTTGTTTTTATGGTTTATCGACATATTATGTGAACTTGCTTTCCCAGCAAAAAGCGTCCGTCTCCCGGTGCTTTTCCCGAAAGGCGGACGCCTGCAGCAAATCATTAAATTCCTCGATTCAGCGTTTTCCGAAGACGGATTTTCCCCTCCAGAGCCTGGTCAATCAGAGAAAGAAACTTCTCCCGGTCTTCCGGCAGGCCTCCTTTTAGAGGCAGGTAATTGGAAGCGTGATTGCTGGTAAAATGCAGCGGGTTCACGTCCAGCAGCTCCACCAGCAGACGGCACTCCTCCAGAATATGGTCGGGCGAACAGACCTCAAATCTCCCGGCCAGCACATCCTCTCCCAGCGGGGTGCCTTTGGCGGGGGCAAAGGTCATAGCGGACAGGTGGCGCGGCTTCATATCGTTGATCATCTGAGCGGTGGAGCGGATGTGCTCCTCCCAGTCGCCGCCCTCTCCTCTGGCTCCGGTCATGCCCAAAATCACGGTGACCCAGAGATCGATGCCTGCCTCCACCAGCCGCTGACCCGCCAGAAGCATCTCCTTGGCCGTAACTCCCTTATGAATAAACTTCAATACCGTATCGCTGCCGCTCTCCACTCCCAGATAGGCACGGGAAAGCCCGGCCTCATGCAGGGCCTTCAGCTCTTCCGGGGTCTTGGCCAGCGTACTCTTTGGGCCTGCATAGAGGGTCACCTTTTCCAGGTGTGGGAAGGTCTCATAGAGCTTATGAAGCACCCGGAGCAGATCCTCCGTTTTCATAATGATGGCGTCTCCGTCCATCAGGAATACTCGCTCAAGGCCGGGGCCATAGTAGTCCCTGGCCATGTCAATATCCTCTAAAATCTCTTCCACGGGCCGAAGGCGGAATTTCTTCTCCTTGTACATCCCGCAGAAGGTGCACTGGTTGTTGGAACAGCCGATGGTACACTGGAGCAGGTAGCTCTTCCACTCCCCCGGCGGCCGGTACAGCAGGTCGCTGTCATAACGCATGTTCATTCATCCTTTCTCAGGGCAGATCGATGTACTGCCCCTCCCGCATAACTTTTCGGATATTCTTCTCCACTTTGCTCCGGGGCAGCATGACCTCGTGGCCGCAGCCCTGGCAGCGGATTTTAAAATCCATCCCAACCCGAAGGACAAGCCATTCCTGACTTCCGCAGGGGTGGGCTTTCTTCATTTTTAATATGTCATTTACATGGATATCCATACCAGTTCCCCCGTTATTGTTCTTGCTCCATTATAATATGGTATTTTTGTAATTGTCAACGGACACGGCAGCAGGAGAAAGAAAGGGCCCCCGGCAGCGGCCGGGAGCCCTTTAGGTCTGGGATCGTCAGAAAAGTGCTTTGAATGAATGGAACCGCTCAGCCCTTCACCAGAGCGGCAGTATCCATGGCGATCATAAGCTCCTCATTGGTGGGGATGACCAGGACCCGGACCTTGGCGTCATCCGCAGATACATCTGCTTCCTTGCCGCGGACCTTGTTCTTCTCAGCGTCCAGCTTCACACCCATGTACTCCAGGCCGGAAACCGCATTGGCACGGGTATCGGGGCCATTCTCGCCCACGCCGGCCGTGAAGATGATGGCGTCCACCCCGCCCATGGCGGCAGCATAGGCACCGATGAGCTTCTTTACGTTGTAATCGAAGGAATCCAGCGCCAGCTGAGCCCGCTGGTTGCCCTTGGGAGCAGCATCCTCCAGGTCACGGAAGTCGGAGGACACACCGGAAATGCCCAGCACGCCGGACTTCTTGTTCAGGATATTGAGCATCTCATCGATGGAATAGCCGTGCTTTTTCATCAGGTACTCCAGGATACCGGCGTCCAGGTCACCGGAACGGGTGCCCATGGGCAGACCAGCCAAAGGCGTGAAGCCCATGGAGGTATCCACGCTCTTGCCGCCATCGATGGCGGTGACGGAGGAACCATTACCCAGGTGGCAGGAGATCAGCTTCAGCTCCTCAACGGGCTTGCCCAGCATGGCAGCGGCCCGGCCGGCCACATACTTGTGGGAGGTGCCATGGAAGCCGTAGCGGCGGACCTTATCCTGGGTATAATACTCATAGGGAAGCGCATAGGTGTAGGCCACGGGGGGCATGGTCTGGTGGAAAGCGGTGTCGAACACAGCCACCATAGGGGTGTTAGGCATAAGAGCCTGACAGGCCTTGATACCAATGATATTAGCGGGGTTATGCAGAGGAGCCAGGGGGTTGCACTCCTCGATAGCAGCCATGACCTCGTCGGTAATGAGCACGCTCTTGGCAAACTTCTCGCCGCCGTGAACCACACGGTGACCCACCGCGTCGATCTCCTTCATGGAGCCGATCACACCGTTCTCAGGGTCTACCAGAGCGTTGAGCACGGCCTGGATAGCCTCGGAGTGGGTGGGCATGGCCACATCGGCCTCCTTGATGACCTGCTTGCCATCGGGCTTATAGGTGAACTTGCCGTCAATGCCGATCCGCTCGCACAGGCCCTTGGCCAGCACCTGCTGAGTCTCGGGGTTGAGCAGCTGGTACTTCAGGGAAGAACTGCCCGCATTGATCACCAGAATGTTCATGGGAATCGTCTCCTTCACAATTCAATTTTAAATTTCGTCGGGTTGCCTTACCGTCCAGAATGTAATAAAATAAAGGCGCGCCCAGTTTATAAAACTATGATACAGCGCTTTAGCTGGAAAGACAACCACTTTTCGAAAAAAAAGGAAGATATTCCATCAGGAGGTCAACCTCATGCAGGTAATTGGCATCGTTGCCGAGTACAATCCCTTTCATTCCGGCCACGCATATCAGATTCAGGAGAGCCGCCGTCTGGTCGGCGCAGACAGTGCGGTGGCCATCGTAATGAGCGGCAATTGGGTCCAGCAGGCGGACTGTGCCATTGCAGACAAGTGGCTGCGCGCTAAAATGGCTCTCATGGGGGGCGCGGACCTGGTGTTGGAACTTCCCACCGTATGGGCCACCGCGTCCGCAGAAGGATTTGCGCGGGGCGCGGTAACTCTGTTGGATGCCTCCGGACTGGTCGATCATCTCTCCTTCGGCAGCGAATGCGGCTCCACAGAGTCTCTGGTTCAAATTGCCCGCTGTCTGAGCTCCCCATCCTGTCAGGAGAACATAAAAAAGCTGGCAGATACGGGCCTTCCCTTCGCCCAGTGCCGCCAGAAGGCGGCAGAGGCTATCTTGGGAGCGGAGGCCGCCTCCCCCCTCGCCCGTCCTAACAACAATCTTGGCATTGAATATATCCGCTCTCTGGATGCCCTTCACTCCTCCATCCGTCCCATGACCATCCAGCGCCGGGGGGCACAGCACAACGGAGTGGTCGTCATCCAAAATGGAGATGGTAATTCCCTGTCTGATCCCGCTGCTATGCCCCAGTTTGTCTCCGCCACCCAACTGCGCATGGAACTCATGGAGGGCCATTGGGACCAGGCGGAACCCTATCTGGTCCCAGCGGGCCGTGCCCTGTTGGAAGGAAACACGGTGGGCCTGCCCGGCCTGGAACGGGTGGAGCGGGCCATTCTGGCCAAACTCCGGACAATGACTGCCGAGGACTGGGCCCGCCTCCCCGACTCCGGTCAGGCAGAGGGGCTCCCCCAGCGTCTGGAACGGGCCGGACGGACCTGTGTCAGCGTTCAGGAGTTCTTTAATCTTGTAAAGGTGAAGCGCTTTACGCATGCTCGCCTGCGCAGACTCATCCTCCGGGCCTACTTGGGCATCATACAGGCAGAGATTCCGGACAAGCCCCCTTATCTTCGGGTATTGGGGATCAACACGCGAGGTCGGGGACTGCTCCGGGACATGAAGGAGCGTGCCGCCCTGCCCATTCTCACAAAACCCGCCCACGCCCGAACCCTCTCTCCCGAAGGGCAGAGACTCTTTGAATTGGAGAGCCGGTGTACCGACCTGTATGACCTGTGCTTCGAGACGGTCCCTTCCCCTGGCCGGGAGTGGCGGACGGGCCCGGTGGTACTGGAGGAGGCCGCTGATGAACGATAACACCTCTCGCCGGTCTTCTTCCCTCTGGCGCTGGGGAGGCGCAGTTTTGCTTCCCCTGGCGCTTATCTGCCTGTTTGAACTGCTTCACTCCAGACAAGAGCTCCTATCTGCCTGGGTATTCGGAGTGATGGCTCCCCTGGAACAGCAATTGGGGCGGCTTACCGCCCTGGTTCCCTTTTCTGTGGGAGAAGTACTGCTCCTTTTGTTCCTGGTCTTTTGCCTGATCTGGCTGGTCCGGGCGGTGGTGCTGCTGGTCCGGGGGCAGGGAGTCCTCTCCTTTCTCCGGCGGCTGTGCGCTCTGGGGGCAGTTTTTCTGTGGATCTGGGCTGGCGTGTGCTGGCTGTGGAACGCTGCCTATTATATCCCCTCCTTTTCCCAGCGTTCCGGGCTGGAGACAGAGCCCTACTCCGTAGAAACGTTAGCTGCGGTCACGGAGCTCTTTGCCCAGAACGCCGCCCGGCTGTCCACCCAGGTGGAGCGGGACGAAGCCGGACATTTTGCACAGGACCGGTCAACGTGCTTTGATCGAGGGGTTTCCATTTATGACAATCTGTCAAGGGAATTCCCTTGCTTGTCCATGAAATCGGTGAAAGCAAAACCTCTCCTATGTTCTAAACTTCAAAGTCTTTTAGGCTTTACCGGGATCTACTCCCCCATCACCGGAGAAGCAAACGTGAATGTGGATGCCCCCCTCTGCCTCCTCCCCGTCACCATCGCCCACGAGATGTCCCATCAGCGTATGGTAGCTTTGGAGGACGAGGCCAACTTTGTGGGCATTGCCGCCTGTGTGACCAGTGACGATTTGGTCTTTCAATACTCCGGCTATCTCATGGGCCTGATCCACCTGTGCAACGCCCTCTACCCCGTGGCTCCGGATCTCTGGTATGGGATCGCAGAGGAGTACTTTACTCCGGAACTGTCCACCGACTGGAACGACAACAACGCTTACTGGGCCCAGCGCTCCTCCCCGGTGGAGGAGAAGGCCGCTGAAGTGTACGACAGCTTTTTGAAGGGGAACGATCAGGAACTGGGCATCCGTTCCTACGGCTCCTGCGTAGATCTTCTGGTCACTTACTTTTCTTGAAAGAAAAGTAAGCAAAAGAACTTTATACGCAGCTTCCTTTTACCTTCATAGATAACGCAGAAAGCCGGCCGTCTATCTAGACGGCCGGCTTATCACATAAAAAGTATTTTTCTAAAATTCGCCGCTCTCAAGCCACCAGGTCATAGACCAGCCGGATGACCAGCAGGGAAAGGACCACAAAGAACATAGGGCGGATGATTTTGGCCCCGCCCTTCAGCGCCAGGCCGGACCCCACGTAATTTCCGGCAATGCCGCAGATAGCGGCCGGGATTCCGATGGCCCACAGCACCTTGCCCGCCAACGCGAAGGTCACCAGAGAGGCCAGGTTGCTGGCGGAGTTGGCCACCTTCGTGTTTCCCGAGGCGGTAAGCAAATCAAATTTACAAAGCCCGGTAAAGGCCAGCATAAGGAAGGTCCCGGCACCGGGGCCAAAGAAACCGTCATAGGCCCCAATGACCAGGCCAATCCCCAGCGCCATGGTCAGCAGTTGTCCCTTGGAAAAGGTATCGGAGTGATTTTCCATGCCAAAGTTCCGCTTGAAAATAAGAAACACCGCCATCACCGGCACCACAGCCAGCAGCAGATAGTAGAGTACCTGCTCCGGCATGATCATATTGAGCTTTGCCCCTACCCAGGCCCCCACCAGGGCTCCGATACCGCCGGCAATGGCGCTGGGCATATGGACCTGTCCCCGCTTTAAAAAGCGGCCGGTGGCCAGAAACGTACCGAAGGCGTTGCCGCACTTGTTAGTGGCGGCGGCATTGTGGGCAGGCAGACCCGCCAGCAGATAGGCCGGCAGGGTGATCAGTCCCCCGCCGCCGGCCACCGAGTCCACCAGCCCCCCTAAAAACACCAGTGGGCAAACAATCGCCCAAATCCGAATCAGTTCTGACCATTCCATGCTTCTCTCTCCTGCATCTGCCCTCAGGGCCTCTTTTTGATCTCATCCCAGTACCGCTTTGCGGCCTGTTCCGTCTTGTTGTCTCCATATTGATAATAGGCTGCTCCTGCCAGATCATAGGGCAGATACTGCTGCTCCACCCAGTGGTGGGGGTAGCTGTGGGGGTACTTATACCCCTGTTCCCGTTCCATGCCCGCAGAATCAGCGTGCACATTCTGCAGCTCCCTGGGAATGTCCCCCACCTTCCCGGCCCGCACATCGGCCATAGCCCGGTCAATGGCCATGCAGGCGCTGTTGGACTTGGGCGCAGTGGCCAGAAGGATCACCGCCTCCGCCAAAGGCAGCCGGGCCTCCGGCAGACCCAACTGGAGGGCATTGTCCACGCAGGCCTTTACAATGGGCACCGCCATGGGATAGGCCATGCCGATGTCTTCACTGGCCGAGCAGAGGATGCGCCGGATGGCGGTGATCATGTCCCCCGCCTCCAGCAGCCGTGCCAAATAGTGAAGGGCCGCGTCCGGGTCAGACCCCCGGAGGGACTTCATCAGGGCGGAAGCAATATCAAAGTGGGCGTCTCCCTCCCGGTCATAGCGCATGGCCGACTTTTGGGCCGCCGTCTGAGCATCGTCCAGGGTGACAAGGATTTTTCCTTGCTCCCGTCTGGCCGCGTTCAGGAGCAGCTCGATGGCATTCATCGCCTTTCGCACATCTCCTCCGCAGGCCGAGGCGATGTGTTCCCGTACGCCGTCCTCACAGACGACCTGGCCTCCCAGGCGCTCGCCCATGATGGCGATCCCCCGGTCAATGGCGGGGAGCACCTCCTGGGCCGTGATCTGCTTAAACTCAAAGACCGTAGCGCGGGACAGCACCGCCCCAAACACCGCAAAGAAGGGGTTCTCTGTGGTGGAGGCGATCAGCGTGATGCGGCCGTCCTCCATAAACTCCAATAGGGACTGCTGCTGCTTTTTATTAAAATACTGAATCTCGTCCAGGTACAAAAGCACCCCCTCCGGGGCCAGCAAGGTGCCGATGTCGGCCATAATATCCTTGATGTCCGAGATGGATGCGGTGGTGGCGTTCAGCCGGTGAAGGGGCCGGTTGGTGCGCTGGGCGATGATATTGGCCACGGTGGTCTTCCCCGTTCCAGACGGCCCATAGAAAATGAGGTTGGGGATGTTTCCCCCTTCTACGATCCGCCGCAGAAGTCCGTCCTTTCCTAAAATATGAGACTGCCCCACCACCTCGTCCAGGCTTTGGGGCCGGATTTCGTCCGCCAGGGGACGGTATGCCATAGTAACACTTCCTTTTTTCACCGTCTATGGGCTCTCCAGGGCTGCCCCATATCCCTTGAGTTCCTTGCGCCGCTCCCGCCAGTCGGGCATGAGGGCGTCCATCGTTTCATAAAAGCCGGGGCCGTGGTCGTGGTGGAGAAAATGGACGAGCTCATGGAGGGCTACATAGTCCCTGAGCTTCTCCGGGCAGCGGCACAGGGCTGTGTTCAGGGTGATATACCCCTGGGCCCAGTGGCAGTTGCCCCACTGGCTCTTCATCGTTCGCAGCTTTAACCGGGGAAGGAACACACCGTATCCCTCCACCAAAGGGTACATTCGCAGCAGGGCCTCCATCAACTGCCGGGCGCACAGCTCACGGGATGGCTGGGGCAACAGGTCGGATTTGACCTCTCGCGCCCTTCTCATGTGGTTCAAGATCCAGCCGCTCTTTTCTCTTAAAAACTCCTCTGCCCGGCTCTGGGGCAGATTCCACGGAATGGACAGTGCTGCCACTCCGCCGGCTCCCACCCGAAGGTTCAGGTTTTTTACCCGCTTGCGGCGCAGCACATAAAAAATAGTCCCCTCCGGGGTGTCCAGCCGCCGGACGGGCTCCGGGAGAGGCTGTTTCGTTTGTGACATACTCACGCCGCTCCTTTCCTTAACTTTATTATTATATCGAAAAGTGTCCGTCCCCGCAATTCTTTTCCCCTAAAATCAAAAATTTTTCCGTTTCCCAGACGGGACAGGCAAACTGCCCGGATCTGCTTCATATCTTCCAAAAGGAGTTCTTCTTTGGAGGTGGTTGGCCGTGGGCCGGATCGTGGGAAAAGCACAGTACCGGGACGCTCTGCTGGGGTTTGGCCTATTGTGGACGGCCCTGGCCCTGGTACTGTGGCCAGGAGAGGCCATGGCCGCCATGAAGGACGGACTGAATCTGTGTGGGAATGTGATCGTGCCCTCTCTGTTCCCCTTTTTTGTGCTGTCCTCTCTGGTGGTCGAGCTGGGAATGTCCCGGTATCTGGGGCGGCTGCTGGAGAATGTGATGGCCCCTCTCTTCCGGGTAAACGGCACCTGCGCTGCCGCCCTGGCTCTGGGCTTTGTGGGAGGCTATCCGGTGGGAGCCCGCACTGCGATCGCACTCTATCAAGATGGTCAATGCTCCCGCACGGAGGCCGAGCGGCTTCTGGCTTTTTGCAACAACAGCGGGCCCGCGTTTATCCTGGGCGTGGTGGGGGCAGGTGTTTTCGGCAGCGGAAGGGCGGGGCTCATGCTCTACCTGGCCCATATTCTGGCGTCCCTGGCGGTGGGACTGATTTTTCGCTTTTACAAGCCCTCCCAGTGCCCCCGCACCTACCGACAGGGCGGGCCCCAGTTCCAGGCGGCCAGCTTTCCCGTGGCCTTTACCCACTCCATCACCGGGGCGATGACTTCCGCCCTTAACATCTGCGCCTTCGTCCTCTTTTTTACCGTCTTTCTCCGGCTTTTGTCTTATGCGGGAGTATTGGGGGCTCTGGCCCATGGCATAGCGGGATTTTTTTCGCCTCTGGGCCTGAATGAACTGTGGGCCAGACGTCTGATCACCGGCCTTTTGGAGGTTTCCTCCGGGGTATCCTCCCTGACAGACGGCACACTCACCGGACGGCTGTCCATGGCCGCCTTTATGCTGGGGTGGGCCGGGGTATCCGTTCACTGTCAGGTCCTGGCCTTTTTGGGGGACAGCGGCCTTTCTATGCGCACCTATGTGGTGGGAAAGCTCCTCCACGGGGTGTTCTCTTCCCTCATCGCCTCCGCACTGTGCACCCTTTTCCCTCTCAGTGATCCTGTATCCTACTACTTGATCCAGCAGACCGAGACCATCGCACACCTGGACTTTCACCAGGCCCTCACCATCTCTGCCGTGGCTGCCTGGGCCGTATGGCTGCTGTTTCTGGCCCTTGCAATCTATGTGGTGAAAAAAAGCAGTGGAAAACCCAGACGGAGTGTAGTATAATAAGCAAAAACACCTGAGACAAGGAGGGATTCCCATGGGCCTGTTCCAAAAGGGGATCGAACCCCGCTGCGCCTACTGTGTTCACGGGCGGGAGCTGGGAGAGGAGCAAATCCTTTGCCCCAAAAAGGGAGTTATGGCCGCCGGCTCCCACTGCCACCGATTTAAATATGATCCCCTGCGGCGTATCCCGCCCCGCCCCACAAAGCTTGCCGGTGCAGGATTAACCGATGAGGATTTTAAGCTATGAAAAACCTCTGTAAAGGATTATCCTTTACAGAGGTTTTTTCTTCCTCTTCTCCCCTTCTGCCGACAATCTTCTCCCCCGCTCGCCAGCCCAGAGGGCGAAGAATGGAGAAGCGGGCAAATTTCTGCGATATGTTTTTCTTCCCTCTCCCAAACAAGCACTATATAATGTGGTCGTAAATCCATTTTACGGAAGGAAGATACCATATCATGGAATTAAAAATTGCAACCCGACGCTGCGAGGATCCGCAGGGAGCCCAAAGGCTCTTTCACTACTACTTAACGGTAGATCAGGTGGAGACCCCCCGCTTTGCCTGCGAGAACTACGGGGTCCGCATTGCGGAGGAGGCGGGAGACGAGGCCTGCTGTCCCGCTCTTACCACCAGCGCAGCCCGCATCGACCAGCTTATGACGCTGCTGGTGGACAACAAAGTTGGTCCGGCCGGACTGGCAGACGTGGTGGAGGACTGGCTTTGAAACGCTCCCAGCACTCCCCCGTCCCAGGTTCAAGGGAATGGGCCATAAAATAAGCCGGACGGCCTATGGAAGCAGGCTGTCCGGCTTTTGTAAAAAGACTTTACTTTTTCTTTTTGCTGTCGAGCTTCTGCAGCAGCAGTACCAGCAGGGCGATCACGCCCAGCACGACAAAGATTCCCAGCATACCCTGACCCATCATTTCCAGGGCCATCATGACGTTTTCACTCATTTCAGTTTCCTCCTATCAGCCCAGGTTGGCAAAGTACTGCAGGACCACGCCACCGGCCACCACAGAGGCGATCTGGCCGGACACATTGGCGGCGATGGCATGCATGAGCAGGTGGTTCTGGGAGTCGGCCTCCTGGCCCAGCTTCTCAATGACACGGGCAGACATGGGGAAGGCGGAAATACCCGCCGCACCCACCATGGGGTTGATCTTATTCTTGGGGGTAATCAGATTCAGGACCTTTACAAACAGCACACCCACCACGGAGTCCAGAACAAAGGCCACCAGGCCCAGGCCCATGATCATCAGGGTCTGCGGCTGGACAAACTGGTCCGCCTTCATGGAGAAGGAGATGGTGATACCCAGCAGCAGGGTAATGAGATTGGCCAGGTCATTCTGGGCGGTGTTGGACAGGGTGGTCAGCACCCCACACTCCCGGATCAGGTTACCGAACATGAGGAAGCCCACCAGAGCCACAGAGGAGGGCGCTACCAGGCCGGCAATGACCGTTACGATAATGGGGAACATGATCCGCATCCGGCGGGTCACTCCCTTGGGCTGGTAGGGCATACGCATGGCCCGGTCCTTCTTGGTGGTCACCAGCTTAATGGCAAAGGGCTGGATGATGGGCACCAGAGCCATATAGGAGTAGGCAGCCACAGCGATGGCACCCACATAGTTGCTCTTCAGAGTCTGGGACACCAGGATGGACGTGGGACCATCCGCGGCGCCGATGATGCCGATGGAGGCGGCGTCCTTAATGTCAAAGCCCAGGCCGGCAGCAATCAGAATGGTCAGGAAGATGCCTGCCTGCGCGGCGGCACCGCACAGGAAGAGCTTGGGGTTGGCCAGCAGAGGGCCAAAGTCGATCATGGCTCCGATGCCGATAAACAGCAGAATGGGCATGGCCTCGCTGGCCTCAATGCCCACCTCAAAGAGCCACTGAATAATGCCGTGGGTCTCCCCCACCCCTGCACTCACCTGGTTGATCACGCCGGACAGAGGCAGGTTCACCAGAATGGCGCCAAAGCCCATGGGCATAAGCAGCGCCGGCTCAAAGCCCTTTTCAATGGCCAGCCAAATGAGGACCGCACCCACTACATACATAACGACCTGCTGCGGTGTGATCGAGAGCAGGCCTTCCCACAAAAATTCAAATCCCATGCTTCTACTTCCCTTCGTTTTTTTCTATCCTTCCCAAAAGAAGTGTGCGCGAAACAAAAAGACCTGCGTTCCGCACGGAACGCAGGTCTTGTCATTTCAGGCATGGCCAGGGAAAACTCCCATGATGTTGGCCGGTGCCGCGCGCCGAGGCGCGCCGACTACTCCCCTTTGCTTGTGTGGGATGCTATCACATTAAAAAGCCTTTGTCAAGGAAAACTTTTCCCTCAACGGAACAGGTTCCCCTCTGCATCCAGCACCTCACGGCGGTGGAAGGTGACAAACTGAGGGGCAAACTGGGGATATTCCCGGCAAAAGGCAGCGCGGATCAGCTCCGGATTGAGTCCCGGATTCTGAGCGGACACCACCATACTCAACGTCATGGTATCGCTCTGGCATTCTACGTTCCATTCCCGGATCAGAGGGATCAAATCTACCTCTGTATACCCCTTTTTTGACTTGTTGGACTTCTTCTCCACCACCAGGCTTTCCCGCCCCAGCAGCTGCGCGATGGCAGGCTCACACTCCTGGGGCCGCCCTTCGGGATATTCGAAGTTCATGATATAATTGACATAAGAAAGTTCCTTCAGCTTCCGCTGGGCGGGATAGCACTGATGAACGGTGATTCCCTCTGGCATAGCGGCGGTCAGCCGGGCAGGGACCGTCTCAGGGTCCGTCCCCTCCAGAAGTCCAAACTCCAAAATCTCACACTCGCTGGAATAGCCCACAGACAGGGGCAGAGCGATGGAGACAAAGGGATGGGGATGAAACCCCTCCGTGTGCTTAATGGGGATCTTCGCCCGCGCAAAGGCCCGCTGGAAGGTGCGCATAAGGTCCAGATGAGAAATATACCGGGCCCGTCCTGTTTTGGAAAAGAGCAGACGATCAGCCATTGCACACACCTCCTGACAGCAGCCGGTTGGCCCCGCAGCCGGAGCAGCGGGTGCGGCAGTCCGGGGTCGTCTGGGACTGATAGCACAGCTCCCGCTCCCGCCACAAAAAGTCGGTGCTCACCATGGGGTCAATGCGGCACCAGGGGAAGACCTCGTCTCTCCCCCGCTCCCGGTGGGCGTAGAAATCCCCATCCAGGCCGCAGGCCTCCAGAGCGTCCATCCAACGCTGAAAATCGAAATACTCCGTCCAGGAATCCATTTTGGCCCCGTGCTCCCAGGCCCACTCCAATACGTCAGCCAGGCGCCGGTCTCCACGGGAGAAGATAGCCTCCAGATAGCTGGTCTCCGGGTCATGCCAGTTGTAAGTGATGGACTTGTCCCGTTTCAGGGCATCCCGGAGAAGGTTCACCCGGCGCTGATACTCTTCCACGGGAATCTGAGCCTCCCACTGGAAGGCCGTGTGGGGCTTTGGCACAAACCAAGAGGTAGACACTGTGATCCGCACCCCTCTGGCCTTGTTGGGGGTACACTCCCGCCAGGCAAAGTAGACCTTTCGAGCCAGGTCAGCGATCCCCAGCACATCTTCGTCGGTCTCCGTGGGCAAGCCAAGCATAAAGTAGAGCTTTACGCCGCTCCAGCCACCCGCAAAGGCGGTACGCACCGACTGAAGCAGGTCCTCCTCCCGAAGATTCTTGTTGATCGCGTCCCGCAGGCGCTGGGTCCCCGCTTCAGGCGCAAAGGTCAGTCCGCCTTTGCGCACCCGCTGAAGCCGCTCCATCAGATTCATGGAGAAGGTATCCGCCCGGAGTGAGGGCAGGGACAGTCCAATATCACGGGGGGCGCAGTAGTCCAGCAGCTCGTCACACAGCTCCAGCAGGCAGGGATAGTCGGTGGAAGACAAGGAGGACAGCGTCATCTCCTGATAACCGGAGTCCTCACAAGCCGCCTTCCCGTACTCTGCCAGCAGCTTTGGATTGCGGTTGCGCACCGGACGGTACACATATCCAGCCTGACAGAACCGGCACCCCCGGATACAGCCCCGGAACAGCTCCAGCATCACCCGGTCATGGACGATCTCCGTGGAGGGAATGATGGTTTTTACGGGGAAGTAGGACCGATCCATGTCCTCAACCACCCGCTTTGTCACCTTCTCCGGGGCTCCGGAGCCCTCCACGATCGCCAGCTCCTCCAGCGTACCGTCCGCGCCATAGACAGGCTCATAGAAGGAGGGGACATAGATGCCGGGGATCTTGGCTGCCTCTTGGAGGAACTCCTCCTTCGTCCAGCACTCCTCTCGGGCCTGCCGGTAGAGCTCAATATACTCCAGGGTAACTTCTTCTCCCTCACCCAGGACAAAGAAGTCGACAAAGGGGGCAAGGGGCTCTGGATTATAGCAGCAGGTCCCACCGGCCACCACCAGGGGGGTAAGCTGAGGCCGCTCCTCGGAGCGCAGGGGAAGCCCGGCCAGATCCAGCATATTGAGCACATTGGTATAGGCCATCTCATAGCCCAGGGAAAACCCAATAATGTCAAAATCAGAAATGGGGTCTCCGCTTTCCAGGCCATAGAGAAGCAGGCCCTCCCGGCGCATCTCCTCCTCCATGTCTCCCCATGGGGCATAGCACCGCTCACACCAGACTCCCTTTTCCCGGTTCATAACCCCATAAAGAATCCGGCAGCCCAAATTGGACATGCCAATCTCATAGGTGTCCGGAAAACACAGGGCATAGCGCAGGTCTACCTCTCCCCGGTCTTTGACCACCGCGTTATATTCTCCGCCGGTATAGCGGGCCGGCTTCTGCACCTTTGGCAGAATTTGTTCCAAGGTACGGTTCATGATCTTCCCTCCAGGTCATCTTACGCGTACCTTTTATTGTACTGGTTTCCTTCTGTGCTGGCAAGCCTTTTTTCTATAATTCCTATGATTTTGTTTGAAAGCCCCACCCAGCAGCCAAAGCGCAACCAATAAAAGGGTAAAATTCTTCCCGTTGGAAGCAATCCACACCCCTGCGCACAGCGTGAGGGCAGCAAAGAACACATCCAGCTTTTCTCCCACCTTCTGTGCACACCATGGCCCTGCCAGCAGCGACAGCAGGCAATTGAGCGCCCGCCCCCCATCCAAACGCCCCACTGGGATCAGATTAAACAGGGCCAGCACCAAATTGAGCCCTGCAAAACCCGCCCCCCAGCGCCACGAACAGAATACCAATGCCAGTATGATATTAACCGCTGGACCCGCCAGTGCGGCAAGCCCTTCCTGCCAATAGTTCAATGGGCGTGCGACGACCATCTCCGCACCGATTGCAGTCAGGCGAATGAGCTTAACATCTCCCCCAACCAGGCGAATGACCAGATAATGCCCTAGTTCATGGAACATACAGGACACTGCCGCCATGGGGAGAATCAGCTGCCGGTCCAGGTAGTTCAGCCAGGCCAGCAGCAGAAAGAAGCCCCCCGTTATTTCCAGCCGCCCAATCCTCATTGGTCGTTTAAAAATTCCACGTAATAGGCAGGATTGACATGCATCTTTTCATACTTCAATTCCAGATGCAGGTGAGGCCCTGTAGCTGTTCCGGTGGAACCTACCAGTGCCACAGTATCTCCAATGGTGACTTGCTGTCCCTTTCGAACCAGAAGCTGGCTGCAATGGGCATAGAAGGACTTCACACCGTTTCCATGGTCAATTTGCAGATACATGCCATAGGAATTATCCTGGCCAATGTACTCCACCGTTCCACTGGCAAAGGCTCTTATAGGGTCCCCCGTTTGACCGCCGATGTCTACGCCTCCATGAAAGTCCCCTTCCTGACCATTGACCGGATGTGTACGGTAACCATAGGGAGAATTCATGTGCCCCAATACCGGCGTCATAGTTTCTATCCCACCAAACGACAGCACATCCATGGTATAGTTATTGGGAAGTGCGGGACCATCGTAGTCGGATAGGCGAAACACCTTGCCCGCGGGCATAATGGCTCCTTTATACTCCGAATCCTCTTCTTTCGATTCTTCTGCTGCAGGCTCTTCCTTTTTGCTTAACGTAATTCCCAATTCAGTCAGAGATGAGTAATGCTCTGTTCTGGTCAGCGTGTCGGGCTGATTGCTGAGGAAAGCAAGTTCCGAGGTCAGCACCGCCGCAGGGTCAGGGGCTTGAAATTCCACAGGCTGGACAGACTGCTCCTGTTCCTCGGCGCCAAAAACCTCAACACAAAATTCTCCGAAGTCTGCTAAAACACTGTTTCCGCCCGCCAAAGACGCTCCAAGCTCCGCTAAGGCATCTTGAAAATCAAAGTCCTGTGAAATCATTTGAAGGACATCATTTCTCAGCTGCAGCAAACGTCCGGGCAATACGCCTTTTCCCACAAATACTGTTATAAATAGTATCACACAAATGAGCAGTTGAATCAGCAGCACCCGCTCCTTGCCTTTTCCTTTTGTCCTGCTGGTCCGGCCGCCCGAACGGCCATTGACGCGGCTGTTCCTTCGGCCATAGCTTGACCCAGTCCGCGTGGACTGATCGTACATAAGCGCCCCTCCCTGCTGTTTTATGCAATATCAGTATATTTCCAGAGAGAATCGGATATTACACTTGACAGAACGAAGGAAAAAAAATATAATAATTAAGCTGGTCATCCGGGTGTAGCGCAGTTGGTAGCGCGCATGGTTCGGGTCCATGAGGCCGTGGGTTCAAATCCCGCCACTCGGACCACCTTAGGAGCCTTGAAACTGTTGGGTTTCAAGGCTCCTTTGCTGTTTTCAGCCTTCATTTTCCCTTTTTGTTTCCCTTTTCGCCTCAGAGATCGTGCGGATGTAAGCATCCATCCGGTCTGCACTGGCCTGCTGCATCTGTGTCGTCACATGGCCGTAGGCATCCAGGGTGATGGAACCCCGCCCTGCGCACCTCTTTTGCCACCTTTTTTCCACATATATCACCTCTTCCTACCTGTGGCCTCATGCAGGCGTTACTTCTGTCATCCCCAGAAACTCAAAAATAGCAGTTCTGGGAATCAAAATGCGATTGACGATCTTGATGCTGCGCAGCCTCCCACTACGCGTCAGTTCATAACACCTTCCAAGGCCGATGCGGAGCTTTTCGGCGGCCTCCGGTACTGTCAAAACCAGCGGAAGCGCCTCACATGTGTCATTTTTTACTCCAAATTCATGCTTTTCGTTCACAATGAAAAACCTTCTTAAAAATAAAAACCCCGGCAAACTGTTCTTACAGTCTGCCGGGATACAAAAAATCCCTTCAGAAAGCTGTAAAAACAAACTTCCGAAGGGAATCGAACCCTCATGCCCAAAGTACCGTTATCTGCCTGGCTTTCTCCTGATATTCTTTCCAAAGCTGGATATGCTCCGCACCTGCCTGTGGCAAGGGATGGAACGCGAAGCAGACAGAGGGGGGTCCCCTTTAATAATAAACAGCCGGTCTTTTCGATCCAGCACGGTAAATGTAAAAGAGCCCTCAACTTCTTCCGCCATATATTTCAGGCTATCGAAGTTGAGGGCTTTTTTCTGCTCAATAAGCTGTACAGCGATATAGCTGTCCGTCTGAATCTTTGTTCTGGAGCCCGGAAGCGCAGGCAGTGCGCAGGAACTGGGCGCTTGTAGATCCGTAGCGTGCCTCCAACATTATAGGCAATGCCGGTCGTACAGCGAACCGTCATGCTTGCAGTAAAGCCGCTTCTCCCCTTCTCTATTGGCAATACTGAGCAATTCCCATGCATTTACGGCCGCTCTCCCCGGTTTCGTCAATCTCCAGCTCCACTCCAAAGAAACGTGGACCATTCCCGAAAAATGTAGGCTCCGGCTTATGATAATAGTCCTGAATTATGTCGCTGCACTCGACCTGATCCATGCAGTCATCACACAGTGGATGTTCTTCCGCATAATCATACGGTGCATATCGGACGTACTCCTGGCGCAGCAGAACACCACAACATGCACAGCTGGTATATACCGGTCATAACACTGCTGGCACAGCTTTCTCCCATTAAATTCGTGCGTCTGATGGAACGAGACTTCCGCCTGACAACGCTCACAGGTAAAGATTGCTTCTTTTTTGTTCTCTTTCATGGGTATTACCCCTCCTGACTATTCCTTTTTCCTGGTAGCCCCAGGGTATATCCATGAGGATAATATCCAATTACATTTTTGTAATTTTTCTGAAACCGAGTAACACTTTAGCAATCTTATCGATTGATTGCTTTTAAGAGCCGGAGAGGTGCCAGCAGAACACTCCGGAGCGTATTGGAGTAAAGAAGACAGCGCGCTGTTGGGTCAGCTCTATTCCGAAGGCGTAGGAATATCAGAGATTGCCCTTAGACTCGGGCGCAGCGAGATGGTGGTGTACCAGCAGCTGATCAAAATGAACCTGTTGTCTGCACAAAGCAAGCCTCGCAATCGAAAAAAGAAAGGCCTTATGCCAGAGTGTTATTGCTCAATCTGCCAAGTAACGAACTGTGCCAATTACGGAAAGGAGTACCCATATGTTGGAACTATATGATGATCTCACGACCACGGAGGAGGCATGCGAAGCGTTGAGAATTGGAAAAAACGCGCTGTATCATCTCTTAAACAGTCATAATCTGAAAGCATACCGGAACGGTCGGGTCTGGAGGATCCCACGGCAGGCGGTGGAGGAATACATCCGAACGCAAGCGAACCTATGAAAAAGCACCCTGGACGATATGTCGTCCAGGGTGTTATTTGACCTCCTGCTCCAGATTGAAAAACAAATCCGAGTTGAAGAACTCCTGAATATCAATCCCCAGCCCATCACACAGTTTCTTGATCGTAGAAACGGTCGTGCTGTTGTTTCGCCGGCTTATGATGTTGTTCACGGTGGACTGGGTCACACCACTTCTGGTACATAATGCATTGATGGAAATATCTTGTTCCTGACAAAGCTCCAAGATTCTTTGCCGGACAGCCTCACCTATAGTAATAGCTCCCACCCTCTTTCTTTCTCGTATGTAAAGAAAGAGTACACGATTTAGGCTTGCCAAATTTACCTCTTTTGAGTTAAAATAACTCAAAAGGGGTTCAACTATCATATCAACAATAAAGAACTCCTAAATACAAAATTCATTTATATGATGTCCAAGGAGTGAGGTAAATGAGTAGGTACAGAGACGAGTATTTCCGCAAAAATCCCAGTAATCATGGCTGGTACACATGTGTTCGCTGTGGTCAAAAATTTAGAAAGGGTGATATAGATATTGATCATATTATCCCTCAGAGCTACGGCGGAAGTGATGGAGAATTGAATCTGCAGTGTATGTGTAAACACTGCAATCGTTCCAAACGCGATGACATCAACGATTCAATTGCAAATTCCGGCCGAACGGCGTAGCCATTCCGAAATGAGCGGAGTGCCCATTCCAACATAAACGGCGTGGTCGTTCCGAAGTGAACGGAGCGCCCATTCCGATGTAAGCGGCGTGCTTTCCTTTATAATGGTGCTGCGGCATATCGCCGCCATCTATAAAGGAAGGAGTACCCTATGCAAAATTACTCAACTATCATCGGCGTAATAGAACTCCGGCAGCAAAACGTCGGATACGCCACTACCCAGAAGCGGTACGGTATTGGCTCCAGTACCGTCACGCTCATCATGAAACGATTTAAGGAGCTCGGCCTTACGCTCGAAGAACTAAGGGCTATGCCGCCGAAAGCC